>NZ_JBEOVF010000050.1:0-69571 GCF_040295365.1 Streptomyces sp. NPDC002838
CCTCATGAGCAGGTCCGCGATCCTCTCCCACCTCGCCGATCTGGAGCCGAAGTACACCTCCTTCATCCTCAACTGCCCGCCCAACCGCAACGGCCGCCTCGACACCAACATCGTCAACCGGCTCGCCGAAGTCGGCGCGGCGTGGAGCCCCGACACCTCCCGGCCACCACTGCCCACCCAACTGCTGCGCGCCGAGCACCCCGTCACACCGGTCAACGCCTATGCGACCGCCTTCCACACCGGGGAGGGACCGCTGAACGCCATCGACGGACTCAGCGACGTCCGCTACGAGACCTGCTGGTCGACATGGGGCCTGTCGCTGCCGCAGTCCATCACCATCGACCTGGGCGGCGTGTGGAGCAACGTCTCCACCCTGGAGTACCTGCCCAAACAGTGGAACCGCACCAACTCCACCGACGGCGACATCACCTCGTACACCATCCTGACCAGCACCGACGGGGTCACCTTCACCCAGGCCGCCACCGGTACCTGGGCCGGCAACCGCACAACCAAGCTGGTCGAGTGGCCCGCCCGGAACGCGGGCTTCGTACGGATCCAGGTCAACGCGGCCACCGGCGGCTACGCCAACATCGGCGGCGTCCGGATCGGCGGCCGGACGGCCAAGCCGGCGCTGGTGTCCACCACGCTGCCCGGTGACGGCACCGTCTACCGGCTGGCCGCCCGGCACAGCGGCAAGGTCGCCGACGTGGCGGGCGCGGGCACCGCCAACGGCACCAACGTCCACCAGTGGCCCTGGCGCAACCAGACCAACCAGAAGTGGACCTTCACCCACACCGGCGACGGCTACTACAAGATCAAGGGTGTCGGCAGCGGCAAACTCCTGGAAGTCGCCGGTCTCTCCCGCGCCGACGACGGCAACGCCGGAATCTGGGCAGACGCCGACGCCCCCCAGCAGCACTGGGCCATCACCCCCACCGGTGACGGAAACTACTTCCTCATCAACCGCTACAGCGGCCTGTCCCTCGGCGTCGACGACGGCAACACCGCCGACGGAACCAACATCGAACAGCAGCCGTACGCATCACAGACACGCCAGCAGTGGCAGATCATCCCCTCCTGAGCCTGCCCTCCGCTCAGTACGGCGGAGTGGTCCCCGGCGGTGACGGCCCACACGCCGCCGGTGACGCCGTTGTTGGGGTTGTGGGTGACGGGCGCCAGGAAGACCGGGGCCCGTGAAGGGGCCAAGGACCTCGCGGGCTTCGGCGTACACGCCCTCTGCGTCGGCATCGGCGGCATCGGTGTCCGGGCCCTAGGCGGGGGCCTCCTCCGTCGCCCCGCGTCCGCGCAGCCACACGTACACCGGGATGCCCGCGAAGAGGAACAGCACGCCCTGGTAGACGGCCGCGTAGCCGGCGCCCGCGATCAGCCAGAAGGAGAACGCGAAGGAGAGGGCGGCGACGATCAGGTCGCGGACCAGGCCGGCCGGGCGGACCTGCTCACGGGTGCCCTTCGCCAGCCAGTACAGCTGGGCCGCGGCCGACAGGAGGTACGGCACACAACCCGTGAACGTGGTGATCAGGACGAGGACGCGGAAGGTGGTGTCCGGGCCCGCCGTGTAGTTGAGGGCGATGAGCAGCGTGCCGAGGACCGCTACCGCCCAGACGCCGAAGCCCGGCACCCCGCCCTTGCCCACACGGGCGAAGGGCGCCGGGAAGAGTCCGTCGCGGGCGGCGGCGTACGGCATCTGCGCGGCGAGCAGGATCCAGCCGTTGAGGCAGCCGGTGATCGAGGCGACGGCGACCAGGGCGATGGCGGTGCCGCCCCAGGTGCCGCCGGCGATGGCGTTCACGGCGTCGGCGAAGGGGGCGCCGGAGTCGACCAGTTGGTCGTGCGGGACCAGGCCGAAGACGGCGACGATGCCGAGGATGTAGACGAGGGCGGAGCCCAGCGTGCCGAGGACGCTCGCGCGGCCGACCGTGCGTTCGGGGTCGCGGACCTCGCCGGCGCTGACGGCGGCCGACTCCACGCCGAGGAAGCTGTAGAGGAGCAGCGCGGCGGAGGCGGCCAGCGCGCCGGGGACGCTGTCGCCGGAGGCGTTGAACGGGCCGAAGTTGTCCGTGTCGACGAAGAAGAGGCCGATCGTGGCGACCAGCAGCAGCGGGACGAACTTCAGGACGGTGGAGACGACTTGGACCGTGCCGACCCAGCGGGTGCCGGCGAAGTTCGCGGCGGCCGGCAGCCACAGTGCGGCGAGGGCGACCAGGGCTTCGAGGGTGTGGTCGCCGTGCAGGGGTATCAGGACGTCGACGTAGCCGACGACCGCGACGGCCAGGGCGGCGATGCTGACCCAGCACATCGTCCAGTACGACCATGCCGACAGGAATCCCGCGAAGGGGCCGAAGGCGTCGCGCGGGTACACGTACAGTCCGCCGGTGACCGGGCTGCGCCGGGCCAGCTTGCCGAAGAGCAGCGCGAGCAGCACCGCGCCGACCGACAGGACCGCGAAGGCGAGCAGGCTGATCCCGCCGTACGGGGCGACGGTGGCGGGCAGCGCGAAGATGCCGCCGCCGATGATGTTGCCCATGACGAGGGCGGTGGCGGCGACCACTCCGAAGGTACGGCGGGGCGAGGCGGCGGCCGGATCCGTCCCGGGCTCGGCGGCCTCGGTGGAACTGGGGGCAGTCATGGCGGTGTTCCCTGGGGACGGGGACGGGGACGGGGACGGGGGCAGGAGGGCGGGGAGGGCTTGATCGTAACCCGGCATCCCACATGCTGGGCGACCTGTTCATGTAATGGACACATACGGCTGGCCCTCGCCGCTTCGACTAGCGTCGTGACATGACCAGCGACACGTCCGTCTCTTCCGACACGACCCTCGCCGACGCCCTCGCCGCCGGGAGGACGGTCGTCCTCGACGGCGGCATGTCCAACCAGCTCGAGTCCGCCGGGCACGACCTGAGCGACGAGTTGTGGTCGGCGCGGCTGCTCGCCGAGCGGCCGGAGGCGATCACCGAGGCACACCTCGCCTACTTCCTGGCGGGCGCGGACGTGGCGATCACCTCCAGCTACCAGGCGACCTTCGAGGGCTTCGCGAAGCGCGGGATCAAGCGGGACCGGGCGGCCGAACTGCTCGGCCTGAGCATCGAGTTGGCCCTCGACGCGGCGATGGAGGCACGGGCGCAGGGCGTCACCCGGCCGCTGTGGGTGGCGGCCTCGGCCGGCCCGTACGGCGCGATGCTCGCCGACGGCTCCGAGTACCGGGGCCGGTACGGGCTGAGCGTGGCCGAGTTGGAGGCCTTCCACCGCCCCCGCCTGGAGGTGCTGGCCGCCACCGGCCCGGACGTCCTCGCACTGGAGACGGTGCCGGACGCCGACGAGGCCGAGGCGCTGCTGCGGGCGGTGCGCGGGCTCGGAGTGCCGGCCTGGCTGTCGTACAGCGTCGCGGGCGACCGCACCCGGGCCGGGCAGCCCCTGGAGGAGGCCTTCGGTCTGGCCACCGACGCGGACGAGGTCATCGCGGTCGGCGTGAACTGCTGCGTCCCCGAGGACGTCGACCGCGCGATCGAGATCGCCGCCCGCGTCACCGGCAAGCCGGTCGTGGTCTATCCCAACAGCGGCGAGGCCTGGGACGCCGAGGCCCGCGCCTGGGCCGGCAGCTCCACCTTCGCACCCGAGGAGGTGCGCCGCTGGCGGGAGTCGGGGGCGCGGCTGATCGGCGGGTGCTGCCGGGTGGGGCCGGAGGCGATCACGTCGATCGCGGGGACGCTGGCGGCGGCATGACCCCTCGCGGCTGACACCCGCACAACTCCTCCCAGTTGCTCCTCCCCACTGCTAGCCTCCGCGTCGGGAACCGGTTTCCATCCATGTTGCCGCAGTTCCCGAGGGGTGGGCGACGACGCCCGGGGAGAGGGACGAGGCAGGCATGACGAGGAAGAGCGAGGACGCGAGCCGGAGCACGATCCGGGATGTGGCGGCCCGCGCGGGGGTGTCCGCGTCGACGGTGTCGCGGGTGCTCGGCGGGGTCTATCCGGTGAGTTCGGCGACCCGCACGCGCGTGATGCGGGCGGTCCGCGACCTGGACTACGTCGCCGACGCGCGCGCCAAGGCGGTCGCGGGGGTCGGCACGCCCACGCTGGCGTTCGTGCTGGAGGACATCACCGGACCGTCGTTCGCGCTCATGGCGCACGGCGTGGAGCGCGAGGCGACCCGGCTCGGGCATCTGTGCCTGGTGTGCAGCACGGAGGGCGATGTGCGGCACGAGCTGGAGTTCGTCGAGATGATGCGCTCCCAGCGGGCGGCCGCCGTGATCCTGGTCGGCGGCACCGCCGACACTCCCGAGTACCGCGAGCGCACCCGCCGGATGGCCGACTCGCTGGCGTCGGCAGGCTCCCGCCTGGTGCTGTGCGGCCGCCCGCCGCTGGGCCCCGGCGCACCGGTGACGGTCATCGAGTACGACAACGAAGGCGGCGCCTACGCCCTGGTCGCCCACGTCCTCGCCCAGGGCCACCGGCGGATTCTCTTCCTCGGCGGCGCCCCGGACCACACCACGGCGCAGGGTCGCGAGCGCGGCTATCTGGCCGCCCACCGCGCCCGCGGTCTGGAACCCGACCCGGCGCTGCTGCTGCACGGCGACTTCACCCGGGACGCCGGGCACCGGCTGATGCGGGAGGCGCTGAAGGACGGGCTGGAGTTCACGGCGGTGGTGGCCGCCACCGACATGGTCGCGGCCGGCGCGCTGACCGCCCTGCACGAGGCGGGTCTGGACGTGCCGGGCGACGTCTCGCTGGCCGGGTACGACGACATCCCGTTCGCCCGTGACCTGCACCCCGCCCTGACCACGGTCCACGTCCCCTACGAGGAGCTGGGCCGCCTCGCCGTGCGCACCGCGCTGGGCCGCACGTCGGAGGCCTCGGACGAGCATCTGCTGCTGGGGACGCACGTGGTGGTGCGCGACTCGGTGACGGCAACCGGTTCCTGACCTGTTCCGGCGCCGGCTCGTGTCAGGTGCGGCGGACCGAGCCGGGCAGCCGCAGCCGTCGTACCACCGACCGCAGCTCCACGCTCCGGGTGGGAACGCCGTTCACGGGCACACCGTCCGCGGGCTCGCCGTCCGCGGGCTCGGCCACCGCCGCCTCGGCCTCCCGGGCGACCGCGTCCGCCGTCCACACAGCGAATCCACGATCCCGTGGACCGTATGCCGTATGCGGCTCACCGTCGCCGAAGATCCGCACCGGATGCGAGGCGTCCCACCGCTGCCAGCCGGGGTCGCCGTCGGCGGCGAACCGCACCCAGGCCCCGTGCATCGCGTCGGCGAGCTCCTGCGGGGCGCCCCAGCCCGCGAGCTTGGCGGACTCGGGCACCTCGCCGGTGTCGAAGACGAAGCCGAGCTCCAGGGCGTGGCAGGAGCCCAGGTCGGGCAGCAGCGAGGGCCAGGCGAACTCGTAGAGGTACGCGGGCTCGGGGCGGGCCTCGGCGAGGCGGTGCAGCGGGATGCGCAGCAGGTGGTCGGTGACCATCTGGCCGACGATCTCGGCGGTGCCGGCCTCGGGGTGCAGGGCGCGGTAGCCGCGTACCACCTCGTGGCCGCAGTGGCAGCGGGCCATGGCGCCGGCCAGGGCGACCGGACCGAGCCGGTCGACGCGCTCCAGCAGGCCGCCCGGGACCAGCCACAGCCGGTACTCGTCGCGGGTCCAGCCCATCATGAGCCCGACGCCCCGCGCCGCGTCACCTTCGACGAGGGCTTCCAGGGGATCGCGCGGGACGAGGTCGCCGTCGACGACGATGCCGAAGGCGGGTCCGCCGAGCACGGGGCTGCTGAGCCGTCCCACCTCGGCCTGGGTGCGCAGCAGCAGGTCACGGTCGATGTCGGCGAAGGCCGCGGCGGTGGCGGGGATCTTCAGCCGGGTCGCCATACGGCGCACCATCCGCCGTACCTTGTCGCGGTCGCTCGCCTCGGGTGGCCCGCTCTGCAGGACCGCGCGCCGGAACAGACCCTGGGCCTGCGGTGCGGCCAGCAGGGCGCCTGCGCTGATCGCCCCGGCGGACTGGCCGCCCAAGGTGACCCGGTGGGGGTCGCCGCCGAAGGCCTCGATCGACTCGTGCACCCACTTCAGGGCGGCGAGCTGGTCGCGCAGGCCGGGGTTGGCGGGGGCGTCCGGGAACAGTCCGTAGCCCTCCACTCCCAGTCGGTAGTTGACCGAGACGAGGACGACGCCGTCGCGGGCGAAGGGGTGCCCGTCGTACACCGGCACGGCGGACGAGCCGCGGGTGAGGGCTCCGCCGTGCAGCCACGCGAGCACCGGGAGCCGCGCCCCAGGGCCCGGCTCCGGTGTCCACACGTTCAGATTGAGGCAGTCGTCACCGGGCACGACCGGGTCGGACAGGTACTGCGCGAAGGCCTCCGAGTACGGCGGTTTCGGCGGCGTCGGCCCGAAGGCGCCCGCGTCGCGCACGCCGTCCCAGGGCTCGGGCGGCTCGGGCGGCCTGAACCGTCGGGGGCCGAAGGGCGGGGCCGCGTACGGGATGCCCCGGAACATCGCGACGCCGTGTTCGTACCGGCCGCGTACGGGCCCGTACGGCGTCCTGACCACAGGTTCTGCCTGGACTGCTGCCGTCATGCGCCCACCGGCCTCCCGTGCCGCGCTCGTGCACCGTGAACATCAGAGCACCACAGGGTGGCTCCGTATTCCGGCGTACGAGCGCGGCTTTGCGGCTATACGGGCGACGCGCTCACGGGGCGCACACGGGCATGTACACGAGTCACTTCGCGTACATCAGCGTGCCGAAGCCCAGCTGGTCGAAGCCGCCGCTATTGGTGCCGTAGTCGCCGCCACCTCCCTCCGGGTAGACCGTCCCGGCGATGCGCTGCAGGTACGGGACGGACAGGTTGCGGCGCCGCCGGTAATGGGAGTCGAGCATGGCCCACACCGGGCGGAGCTGGCCCCGGGCGACGTCGGAGATGACGGTGTGCTCCCTGAAGTCGCAGTTGACGCCGGTGCCCCAGGTGTACCTCGTGAAGGGCACGCTCTCGTTGAGGTTGTACTTGGCGACGTACTGAGCGGCCTTCATGAACCGGTTGCTGTCGTAGCCGTACAGGTCCTCGCCCTGGTTCCAGGCCATCTCGCAGATCGCGCCCATCTGGCCCATGCCCATGATGGTGTGGCCCTGGTCGCGGCCGGACTCCTGCCACTGGCCGAGGTTGTCCGGGTGCAGGAACGGCACGGCCTTGCGGATGGCGCCGTTGCCCGCGCCGTTCTTGAAGTAGTTCACGGCCTGGTCGTACTTGGCGCCGTCGTCGCACAGGATGCCGATGGCCAGGACGGACGCGACGTTGCACAGGTCCCAGTTCGCCCAGTAGTTGGTGATGCAGGCGCCGTTGTGCTGGGTGAGGAACTGGTTGTTGAGCGGGTAGAAGACGTTGCGCATCATGTTCTGGAACCGGCCGAGGTCGAAGCCGGCGTATCCGCGCATGAGTTCGGCCGCGTTGGCGAACTGCCAGCCGTAGATCCCCGCGGCGAGGAACCGGTCGGCGTTTCCGGTGACGGTGGTGAGCCTCGACGACCAGGCGTTGAGGATCCGCACGGCGCAGTCGGCGTTGTCGCGGGTGCCGCCCACCTGCCAGCGCAGCGCGTTCTGGTAGGCGGCGGCGATGTCGTTGTAGAGGATTCCGTAGTTCTGGCCGTCACCCCCGCGGATGACGGTCTCCTGCGGGTTGGGGGTCCAGGTGGACCGCGAGTGGGGGTTGTCGATCAGGCGTTGCCAGCCGGCACGCCACGGGTCGTCGCCAGCGGCGACCCTGACTTTGGCCCGGTTGATGTCGCCCCAGTTGTGCAGCATGCCGGGGTGGGTGAAGGTGGCCGGCGCCGCCTCGGCCGCGCCCGTGAGGGCGGTGGCCGAGGCGCCGACGGCGAGGGCGGCGGTGAGGCCGCCGGCGGTCTTCAGCAGACCGCGGCGGCTCAACTCGGGTGTGTGGAGGTGCTCGTGGGGGGAAGTGCGGCTCATGCGGTGCATCTCCATTCCGTGGAGGTTCTACATGGGGGTGATGCTCACCTCGTCGAACTCGGTGGTGCTGCGGACCAGGGGGCTGCGGGAGCAGACCACGAGGCCCACGTAGTAGGGGGCGTCGCCGAAGCCGGGGATCTCTCCCTCGGCGAGGGGGGTCCAGCTGACGCCGTTATCGGTGGAGGCGTACGCGGCGAAGCGCGTCCCGGTGCGCTTCAGCCGCAGCAGGCAGGGGGCGGTGACCGCCCCGTTGCCCGTGAAGGTGGATCGTCCGGCCACGGCGGTGCGCAGCATGAGCTGGGCGCTGGTGCCGCCGGTGACGATCGCGCCGGCCGCCTGGTCGAACGGCGACAGGGATTTGGCCATGAGCAGGCCCACCCGGTCGCCGCTCGCACCGGTACGGGAGACCAGCCGGGCGGTGACCTGGCAGTCGCCGGTGACGGGCCGCCGTACGAACTGGCCGGTCATTCCCTGATTGTTGACGGTGAGGTCGGTCCCGGCGCCCCGCACCACGAAGGTCCCGTCCTTGTGGGAGGTGCTGCCGGGGGTGCGGACGACGGCCACGCCGAAGGTGGCGAAGGCGCGGTCGTCGAGGACCACGTCGCCGAGGTCGCCGTACGTCCATGGCTCGGGCGGCGGGGTGCCGACCGTGAGGGTGAGGGTGCCGGTGGCGGCTCCGGCGGCGTTGCCCGCGGTGGTCGTGACGGTGAACTCGCCGGTCTCGGTGGGTGTTCCGGAGATCAGACCGGTGTGCGGGTCGACGCGCAGGCCGTCGGGCAGGCCCTTGGCGGTGAAGCGGACGGGCTCGTGCGCGGCTCGCAGCACGTGCCGGAACTCGGCGCCCTTGTTCGCGAACGCCGTGGTGGCGGAGGTGAGTTCGGGGGCGGAGGGCTGCGGCATGGCGGCCGAGGCGGGTGCCGAGCGCGGGCCCTTGCCGCCCACGTTCGTCTTGGCGACGGCGTAGTGGTACGTCGTGCCGGGCGTGCCGGTGGCGTCGGTGTACCGGATGCGGGTGCCGAAGCCGACCGGGCCGACCTCCATGGCGAGGGGGCGGTAGGGGCCGTCCGCGCTCTCGGCGCGCAGCACGGTGTAGCGGGCGGCCGGGTCCGGGTCGGTCCAGGCCAGTTCGACGGCGTCGGCGCCGGTGGCCGCGCTCAGCCCGGCCGCGGTGTGGGCGGGGCGGGGCGGGGACCAGACCTCGCCGGTCGTGGAGGTCACGGTGACGTTGTCGAAGGCGCCGGTGCCGGTCTCGGCGTACTCCTCGTCCACACCGAGGCAGGAGGTGAGGACGAGACCCGCGTATGCGGTATTCGGTAGACCGTCGACCTCAGTGCGACCGACTTCTGTCCACCGTATGCCGTCCGGTGAGATCGCCCCGGTGCACCACCGCCCCTTTCGGGTCAGCCGAACCCAGTACGGCTCGCGCAGCCGGTAGCCGTCGCCCGCGCCCTCGACGTACGGCGCCTCGAGCGGGGTGGCCGACTCCGGCAGGGTGCCGAGGTCGGAGATCGGGAAGGACGCCTTGGCGGTGATCATCTCCTGCTGGGACGGCGGCACGGGGGTGCTGCCGGTGGCGGAGATCTGGGCCCCGGCCGTCGGGCGTACGGTCCACACCCCGCTCCACGTGTGCAGCGGCAGCCCCTGGATCAGCATGGCCGCGTGTGCCGCGTCCGCGTCCAGACCCGCCCGCACGGTGACGCCGATCTTGGAGTACTGCGAGCTGAGCGGGAACACGATCCGCGCGGTGACCGTGCCGTCGCCGCGCAGCGGCAGATACGCCATGCGGTAGGTGTCGGCGGTGCCGGAGGCCTCCAGCACGAACCGCTCACCGTCGAACACGGCCGAGCCGGGGATCTTCACGCCTCCGATGTCCCGGGTCGACCAGGGCTCGGGGAGCCCGGCGGTCGCCGATGCCCAGGCCGAACCGCCGCTCTTGCCACGGGAGTTGGCGGCGCTGACGGTGTAGTAGTAGGTGCGGCCGGTGCGGACGCCGCGGTCGGTGTACGTCGGCTTCGAGACGCCGGAGGCGACGGTCTCGTACGGCCCGTCGGGGCTGGTGGCCCGGCGCACGGTGTAGCTCGCGGCCCAGGCGGACGGCAGCCAGGACACGGTGACCGCCCGGTCCGCGCCCGTCGCCGTGACGCCCGCCGGTGCCGTCGGCGTGCCCGGCGCGGCGGCCTTCGTACCGGCGTACGTGAGGGTGCCCCAGCCGGGGTGGTCCTCGTGGTAGCCCTCGGTCACGCGCGTGCCGTCCGGGCCCCGGAAGACGGCCTTCTCGGTGTACGGCGCGGACATGCCGAGGCGGCCCGCGTAGTGCGCGTACCCCATCTCCCACACCGGCCGGAACACCCCGCGCTGCCGGTCGGAGACGGCCGTCTTGACGTACTTGCCGGTGCGGTCGAGGTCGGGCGTGAACGGAACCGAGTCGTCGCCGAGGTTGTAGCGGGCGAAGTACTCGAAGTTGGCGAGGATCCGGCTCTCGGTGAAGCCGTACAGGTCCACGCCCTGCTGCCAGGCGACCTCGGCCGCGTCCGCGAGCAGGCCGACGGCGAGCTGCTCGTGAGCTTGGTCGCGGCCCGATTCCTGCCCCTGTCCGGTGGCGCTGACGACGCGGTGCAGCACGGAGCCGTTGCCGGCGCCGGCGGCCGCGAACCGCAGGGCGTCCTCGAACATCACCTGGTTGTCGCAGAAGACGGCGATGGCGAGGATGGTGCGCAGCGCGGCGATGTCCCAGTTGCCGTTGGCGTACAGGCAGTAGCCGGACAGGGCCGGGTACCAGACGTCGGTGAAGGAGCGCTCGCAGCTGCTGATGGATTCCGCGGGCCAGCCGTCGTAGCCGGAGTGCCGCAGGATCTCGGCGGCGTTGACGAACTTGAAGCCCTGGATCCCGGCCCCGAGCTGGCCGTCGGCACCGGTGATGCCGGTGAGGGAGGCGGCCCAGACGTCGAGGATGTCGCGGGCCTTGTCGGCGTGGCGCACGTCGCCGGTGATCGCCCACATCAGGGCGTTCTGGTAGGCGGCGGCCGCGTCGGTGACGGCCTGGCTGGTGTTGTCGGTGGGGCCGCGGCCCCAGGTGCGGATCTGTCCGGTGTTGCGGATGCCGTAGGTGTGCTGAGAGCGGAAGTCGGCGGCCAGGGCCGCGAATCCGGTGGCGATCGGGTTGCTCCCGCCGGCGACCGCGGACCGCATCCGGTCCAGGTCGGCGCGGGAGTGCAGCAGCCCGGGGTGAGCGAAGGCGTACGCCTGCTCGGCGGCCTGGGCCCAGGCGGGCGAGGCTACGGCGGACAGCAGTCCACCGGCGGCTACGCCCGCGAGCCCCGCGGCGCCGAGGAACGTACGTCTGCTGAGGGATTGCACGGATGACTCCTGGCTTACGCGTTCTGCACGGTGAGAGTGACGGACTGGGTCGCCGTACCGGCGGTGTTGGTGGCCTTGACGGTGACCGTGTAGGTGCCGGGGACCTGCGGAGTGCCGGAGATGAGGCCGGTCTTCTCGTCGATCGTCAGGCCCTTGGGCAGTGCCTCGGCGCCGAACGAGGTCGGCAGCGCGCCGGCGGTGATCAGGTAGTTGAAGACCTGCTGCTTGACGGCCGTCGCCGTGCCCGCGCTGGTGATCTCGGGCGTGGCCGTGGAGGCCGCGGTGGCCGCGTCGAGGAAGCGGAGGTTCTTCACGTGCTCGTTGGCGAACGCCGGCACCATGTCGGTGGTCAGGTACCAGCCGGGCTTGCGCATCTTGTCGTGCACGACCGTGCCGTTGATCGCCAGGTTCTGGAAAGTGAGGTTCTTGATGGGGTGGTCCGCGTCGTAGCCGGTCAGGATCGCCATGGTGGCGTGCGTGCCGTCGTAGGAGAGGTTGCGGACGTAGACGTCCTCGATGCCGCGGCCGTGCGCGGCGTTGTACCGGTTGGCCATGACCCGCATGTTGATCAGCTGACCCCAGGTGAAGTCCTCCACCCGGACGTCCTGGATGCGGATGTTGCGGATGAGGTTGCTGTCGCCGGGGTTGAGGGCGAAGCAGCCCTGGTAGAGGACCTGCGGCTCGCGGTGCTGGAGGACGTCGATGTTGCTGAAGACGATGTTCTCGATGGTCTCCGGCTTCTCCGGGTTGCCGTGGGTGCCCATGTTCACCGGGTGCGCGACGTCGGCCCAGAGGGTGGAGTCGCGGACGGTGACGTTGCGGGTGTCGCCGTACCAGTCCCAGCGGTGGGCGTAGATGGCGACGCAGTCGTCGCTGTTGCGCATGAAGACGCCCTCGATCAGCACGTCCTCGCTGCAGAACACGTCGATGCCGTCGCCCCACTGACCGCTGCTGTAGGAGTGCAGGTTGCGGACGGTGACCTGCTTGGACTGGCCGATGGTGCAGGAGTAGCCGGTCTTCGGGTTGAGGACGAGGATGCCGTCGATCTCGATGTTCTTGGAGAACGACACCAGGGTGGCGGCGTCCGAGTTCCAGATGATGCCCCGGCCCAGCAGGCGGGCGTTCTCCACGTTGACGAACTCCACGCGGGCGTTGAGCACCGCGCCGCCGGCCAGGTACACCGTCTTGCCGCTGGGCACCTTCACCACGCCGCCCGAGGGGGTGTGCAGGCCCGGGCCGAAGTAGATGACGTCGGGGTCGTCCTGCTCGGGCTGTGTCTTCTCGATGGGGTTGGCGTGCAGCTGCAGGTTGCCGTAGATGTCGCCGTCGATCTCGATCGAGAGGTTGCGCGGCTGGGTGAGGCTGAAGGTGATGGTGTCGCCGCTGACCTCGTGCTGGATGTCGTACGACAGCGGGCGGATCCGCGCGGAGGGGATGGTGCCCTTGGACCAGGTGACCTGCACCTCCACGGTGCCGGTGAAGTCGAGGCTGGCGACCGAGGTGGGGCGGACGATGCCGCTGCCGGTCTTCTCGTTGATGGTCTTCGTGGTGGCGCGCAGGACGGGCACCGGCTTCCACTGGCCGCCGGGCGTACGGGCCTTGACGACATAGGTGGTGTTGATCGGCAACGCGCCCGGGACGGGGTGGATGACCAGCCGGTCGGCGGCCTCCGGCCTGTCGTCCGCCGCGGCGGCGGTGCCGGCCGCCGTGCCGATCAGGGAGTAGGCCGCCGCGGCGGCGCCGGCGGCCTGGATGACGGTGCGCCGGGTCAGTCCGGTGCCCTGAGTGTTGTTCATGGCCAAGTTCCTTACGGTCTTGAGGAAAAGGGGGATGGGCTACTTCAGTCCGGACGTGGACATCCCGGCGACGAAGCCGCGCTGGGCGATGAGGAAGATCAGCAGGATCGGGACGACGTACATCACGGAGGCGGCGGCCTGGAGCTCGGGGACGGGCGTGCCGGCCTCGCTGACGTAGGTGGTCATCACGGCGACGGCGAGCGTGGTGCGGTCGGTGGACAGCAGCAGCTGCGGGGCGATGTAGTCGCCCCAGGTCCAGGTGAAGGCGATGATGAAGCTGGCGGACAGTACGGGCCAGGACTGCGGCAGGAAGATCCGCCAGAAGATCGACGTGTATCCGCAGCCGTCGACGATCGCGGCCTCCTCCAGCTCGCGCGGCATGCCCGCGAAGAACTGCCGGAAGAGGAAGACGAGATACGGCGCCGCGGACAGGCCCCACAGCACCCACGGCCAGTACGTGTCGACCATGCCGACCTTGGCGAAGATCAGGTAGGTCGGCAGCAGGGTGACCATCTGCGGCAGCATCATCGAGCCGAGCAGGACGCCGAACAGCACCTTCTTGCCGGGCGCGTCGAGCCGGGCGAAGCCGAAACCGACCCAGGCCGAGCTGAGGGTGACGAGCGTGGCGTAGAGGAGGGCGATGACCAGGGAGTTGCGGGCGTAGCCGAGGAAGTCGATCTGGGTGAAGGCGTCGGCGAAGTTGTGCCACTGGAAGGCCTCGGGCAGCCAGTGCACGGGCGCGGCGGCCAGTTCGCCCTGGGTCTTCAGGCCGGAGAGGATCAGCCAGCCGAAGGGGCCGAGGAACAGCCCGGTGACGGAGACGAGAACCGTGTAGAGGACGAGGCGTTTGGCGCGCACCCGCACGCGTATGTCGGTCGTCGATGACTTGGGCGGCAGCGTGGTGGCGGTCACTTCTTCGCCTCCGGGTCGACGTTGTAGAACACCGCGCCGGACGTGAACTTGAAGATGAGTCCGGTCACGGCGAGGATCAGGACGAAGAGCACCCACAGCAGTGCGGAGGCGTAGCCGTAGCGGCCGAGCGCGAAGTACTGCGCGAAGACGTGCATCATGTACAGGTAGTTGGACTGCGGGACCGTGGTGATGCCGCTCGTGTCGCCGAGCGGGGCCAGCAGCAGCGGCATGATGGTCTGCACCGAGGCGATCATCCCGGTCACCGTCTGGAAGAGCAGGACGGGCGACAGCAGCGGCACGGTGATGCTGCGGAAGGTGCGCCAGGCGCTCGCCCCGTCGATGCGGGCGGCCTCGTGGAGTTCGCGGGGTACGTCCTGGAGCCCGGCCAGCGAGATGATCATGACGTTTCCGGCGGCCCAGAGCACCGTCATCAGCAGCACGTAACGGGCGTAGGGGTCGGCGAGCCAGCCGACGGCGTCGAAGCCGAAGAAGGTCAGAACGCCGTTGGTGGCACCGGAGTTCTGGTCGAAGAGGAGCTTGAAGGCGAGGCCCGCGCCCACCGGCGGCACCACGGCGGGCAGATACAGCAGCGTGCGGAACAGGCCGCGCGCCTTGATCGGCCGGTTGACCAGGACGGCGAGGCCCAGCCCCGCGATGATCGACAGCGGCACCGAGGTCACCGCGAACAGGCCCGCACGGCCCAGCGCGTCCCAGGTGACCGGATCGTTCAGCAGCTCGCGGTAGTTGCCGAGTCCGACGTAGCGCCAGTTGGGCGAGATGCCGTCGAACGTGGTGAAGCTCAGCCACAGCGCGTACACCATCGGCGTGATGGTCAGCAGCACGAACCCGATGATCCAGGGCGAGGTGAACATGTAGAACGCCCGGTGCCTGCGCACGGTCATCGAGGTCCGCGGCCCGCCGACGGCCGGTGCGCGCCTGGCGCTCGCGGCGGCATCGGGCCGGTCCGCGACGGAGGAGATCTGGTCGACCGTCATCCCACTTGCTCCTTACCGCGCTTCAGCTGCTCGTTGATGGCCGAGTTCAGGCGCCCGGCGAGGGTGTCGACGGAGATCTGGCCGTTCATCGCGGCGGGGGCGATCTGGTTGAAGAGGGCGTCGAGCGCGTCCGCCCGGGTGTAGGGGGTGAAGGAGACCACCGAGAAGTGCTTCAGCTCGTTGTCCTGCACCTCGAGCGCCCGCTTCTGGTAGTCCTCCTTGGCCGGCATCAGTGAGCGCATCGACTTCAGGGTGGGGATGCCCCAGCCGCCGGCGGCACGTGCCTTGGCCGGCTCCTCGCCGAAGAACCACTCGAAGACCCGCCATGCGGCGTCCTTGTTCTTCGCCCCGCGCGGCATCCACAGGCCGGTGCCGCCCTGGCAGGCGCTGACTCGCTCGCCGCCCGCGAAGAGCGGAGCGGGCGCCAGGCGGGACACCTCCGCCAGCTTCTTGTCGGTGCCGATCATGCCGCCCAGCCAGTAGCCGGCGTTCGACATGGCCAGCCGCCCGGCCTGGTAGGTGGGCCCGTCCCAGCCGTTGGGGTCGGGCTGGATGAGGCTCGGCCCGACCTTGGTCTTGCAGTAGTCGATGAACCAGGCCAGGGCCCTGCGGGCCTCGGGGGTGGTGAAGTCGACCCGGGAGAAGTCGTCGTTGAAGAGGCTGCCCCCTGCGGACGCCGTCATGGTCGCCAGGAGCGTGGCCCGGGTCAGGCCCAGGTAGCTGCCGCCGAACACGGTGGTCTGTCCGCTCTTGCGCTGCACGAGGCGCTTGGCGTTGTCCAGCCACTCCTCGTACGTGATCGGCTCGGTCTCCGGCGGGTGGTCGACACCGGCCCTGCCGAAGGCCGAGGCGTTGTACCAGTACATGGAGTCCTGGGAGAAGTCCTTCGCCATGCCGTAGCGCGGGCCCTTGCCCTGGGTGCGGCCGTCGTACCGCCACAGGTCGTTGACGGGGTCCAGGTCGTCGAGCTTGAGGACGCTGCTCCGGGCGAAGTAGGGGTCCAGCTCCTCGGCCACGTCCCGGGCGGCGAAGAACGGCAAGTCCACGGCGCCGACGCCGCGCACCAGGTCGGGCGGGTTGCCGCTGGTGAGCATCGCGATCAGCTTGGTGATGTCGTACTTCACCAGGACGATCTTGATGCCGAGGTCCTTCTTGGCCTGCTGGACCTGCTCCGGGAGGACGTCCCCGGAGTTGACCATCACGGTGACGGTCTCGCCCGATCCGCTGACCCCGGTCGACACCTGCATCGCACAGCCGCTCAACGCCGCCGCGCCGGTGGCGGCGCCGGTTGCCGAGAGGGAGAGGAATCGGCGGCGGCTCAGGGAAGCACCAGCATGTGGACGCATGAACGCGCCACCTCCTGCTTCGTTCTGTTCGGAATTTCGACCACGGATCGGCCACGGAATCGGCCACGTCCCGGGATGTCGGCAACCGGTTGTTGTGCGTTGGGGAGGAGCTTCTTCCTGTCCGGAAACTGCGTCAAGAGTCTTGACGAACTTTCGAAAAGACTGTGTAACCTCGACGTCATGAGCCAGAGGGCCGGAGGGTCGCTGCGGAGCCTGCGACGGTCGAACGAAGAGCAGCTCATCGCCCTGCTGTTGGCCCATGGCCCCCTGCACAGAGCCGAGCTGGCACGTCAGGCGGGGGTCTCCCGGACCACGGTCTCGACGATCGTCGGCGAGCTGATGGAACGCGGCCTGATCATCACGGCCGATGACGAGCCCGACAGTGATCTCGACGGTCGGGCCGGGAACCGGTTGCTGATCAATCCGCGAGCGGCGGTCGTGGCCGGCCTGAACCACACCTTCGACGGCGTCTGGGCCCATCTCGCCGACCTGGCCTCGGGCGAGATCGCCGACGCCGGCACCGCCCTGGACCCCGGCACCGGGGCGGCCGAACGCATCGAGGCCGGAGCGGAGATCCTGCGCGGGCTGCTCGACGCGGCCGGACTGGACGAGCAAAAGGTCATCGGCGTCGGCGTGGGCGTGCCCGGTCCCATCCACCGGGAGACCGGGGTGGTCGGCGTGTCCCTGCCGGGCCAGCCCTGGTCGCACGTGCACGCCGCCGAGGAGTTCGAGCGGGCGCTCGGGCTGCCGGTGACCGTGGAGAACAACACCCGGCTGGAGGGCGTGGCCGAGGCCCGCCGGGGTGCCGGGCGCGGAGTGGCCGACCTGCTCTACTTCGGCCTCTCCAGCGGCATCGGCTCCGCGCTGGTCCTCGACGGACGGCTGTACCGGGGAGCGATCGGCGGCGCGGGTGAGCTCGGCCATGTGTCGGTGAGCGTCGACGGGCCGCCCTGCCCGTGCGGCAACCGGGGCTGCCTGGTGCTGTACGCCGGTCTGCCCGCCGTACTCACCGCGCTGCGGAAGGTCTACGGCGAGGACCCGGGCCTGGAGGAGATGCTGGCCCGCACCGCGGCCGGGGACGGGGCGGGCGGGCAGGTGTTCGCCGAGGTGGGCGCGGTGGTCGGCGGGGTCCTCGCGGGACTGTGCAACCTGCTCAACCCCGAGCGGATCGTCGTGGGCGGCGAGCTGTGCCGCGCCGGCGAGGCGCTGCTCGCACCGATGCGCGAGGCGATCCGGGGCCATGCCCTGCCCATGGTCCGCGAAGTGGAGGTGGTGCCGGCCGAGTTGGGGCTCGGCACACGGGTGGGCGCGGTCGGCGGCGCCGCGCTCGTCCTCAGCGAGACGCCGGATCTGGCGGCGGCGCTCAATCGGATGACCGTGAACGGGGCCGCCGTATGACGGCACCCGACGACCCCGACGACCCCGACGACCGCTCGTCGACACCCCGGCACACCTGCCCGACACCCCCCGCGCTCCCACCCCGCTTCGCCGGCAAGGTCGCCGTCGCCTTCCGCTACGCCGACGGCCACGTGGAACGGCCGACAGCGCCAGGGCTGGGCATGCCCTCGGTCAGTGTGCCGTTGCCGATCCGGAGCATGTCGGGGTCGTTCCAGGCCCCGGGACGGGAGTAGCCGTCCAGGCCGACCTGCTGGTCGAGGGTGGACAGCACCGACTCCCAGGTCGGCACCAGGTCGTCCATGGTCCGCCAGAGGTTCGCCACCCCGGGCGCCCACTGCCACGGCTTGAACAGGCCGTACTCGGAGATGGAGTACACCACCGGCCGGCCCGCGGCCCGTAGTGCCTCCCGCATACGGCGGAAGGCGGGTCCGGGCTCGAGACCGTCGTTGAGGTGGGCGCGGCACCAGTCGTACTTGAGGTGGTCGACGCCCCACTCGGCGAAGGTCTGCGCGTCAGTGGTCTCGAAGCCGAGGCTGCCGATCCCCGAGGCCTGGTAGTCGTCGTACTGCTGGCCGCAGGTCAGCGAGCCGGGCACGGAGTCAGGCCGAACTTCAGGCCCAGGCCGTGGATCTCCTCGGCGAGCGCGGCGATGCCGTCCGGAAAACGCGTGGGGCCGGCGCGCAGCCGGCCGTCCCGGCCCCGGGTGGGGGCCTGCCAGCAGTCGTCGACGACGACGTACGAGTATCCGGCGTCGCGCATGCCGGAGTCGACGAGCGCCCCGGCGCACTCCAGCAGACGGGGTGGACGCGGTCGGGCTGGGGGTCGGGGTCGGCTGGTACGTACCGTCTCTCCGCAGGGAGTAACCGATTTCACAACAGAGCAGGGACAGGGAAGCGTGCCGTCGACACGACGTCAACCTCCTCGCATCGATGGGCATCAGAAGACCTGCCCACTCACCTGCCGAAATGCGAATGTAAGCGACAGAAGGTGACCAAAAGTCTGCACACTCAGACTCTCCTCCTACCGATTGACCACGCCGACCGCCAGATCTACGGTAGAAGACGCTTTCTGAAAATGTTTCCACCCAGTGTGTCAGGAGAGACATGCCCAGCCCGCAGCCTCCAAGGGCCGTGTTCGCGATGGATCCGGTGCACCTCCCCCTGCTTTTCCCCCCGCCGCTCATGGCCCGGCTGACACAGGCGGCCGACCTCGACCCCGCGCTCGTCGTCCAGGACTTCGCCGACCCCAAGGCGGCCGATGCCCTGGCCCAGGCGGAGGTGCTGATCACCGGCTGGGGCTGCCCCCCGCTCGACGCCGGCGTCCTCGCCACCGCCCCGCGGCTGCGCACGGTCCTGCATGCCGCCGGCTCGGTCCGCTCGCTGGTCAGCGAGGCCGTGTGGGAGCGCGGGATCACCGTCTCCAGCGCGGTGACCGGCAATGCCCTGCCGGTCGCGGAGTACACGCTCGCCATGATCCTGCTCGCCGGGAAGGACACGTTCGCCCACCGCGAGCGCTTCCGCGACACGCACGCCTACCCGACCTCCGCCGAGACCGCCGCCACGGGCAACGTCGGCCGCCGGATCGGGGTCATCGGCGCGTCCCGGGTGGGCAGACGGCTGCTTGAGCTGCTGCGCCCGTTCGACTTCTCCGTGCTGCTGCACGATCCGTACGTCAGCCCCGCCGAGGCCGCCGCCCTGGGTGCCGAACTGCTGTCGCTGGAGGACCTGCTCCGGCACAGCGACATCGTCACCCTGCACGCCCCCGACATCCCCGAGACCTACCGCATGCTCGACGGCGAACGGCTCGCCCTCATCCGGGACGGCGGCGTGCTGATCAACACCTCCCGCGGCGCCCTGGTCGACCCCGACGCGCTCACCGACGAGCTGGTCTCCGGCCGGCTGCACGCGATCCTCGACGTCACCGAGCCGGAACCTCTGCCCGCCGGCTCCCCGCTCTACCGCCTGCCCAACGTCTTCCTCACCCCGCACATCGCGGGCTCCCT
Organism: Streptomyces sp. NPDC002838; assembly: GCF_040295365.1. Classification (NCBI taxonomy): domain Bacteria; kingdom Bacillati; phylum Actinomycetota; class Actinomycetes; order Kitasatosporales; family Streptomycetaceae; genus Streptomyces; species Streptomyces sp. NPDC002838. The sequence goes on from NZ_JBEOVF010000050.1 coordinate 19,769, forward strand.
CGGCAACGAACTGGAACGCCTCGGCCGTATCGTCGTGGAGGAACTGGAACGCCTGGTCGGAGGCCTGCCACCGGGCCACGAGGTACGACACTCGGACCTGGCCCGTGTGGCCTGAGGCCCGCGCCGACGCGAAGCGGCGTCCCGGAGAAACAATGGGATACGGTTTCGCCACCGGCGCGGGGGCAAGGGGCGCCCCACGGATCCCGGCAGGACCCGCCAGGCACCCCCTGGCCCAGTCGCCGGGCGAGTCGGTCCCAACGGTGAAGGAGCCGCAACGGTGAGTCAGCGCAAGGCGGTCGGCGACGCCGGACGGGCCACGATCCGTGACGTGGCTCAGCGTGCGGGCGTCTCCGTCGCGAGCGTGTCGCGCGTCCTGTCGGGCAACTACCCGGTCTCGGAGGACCTGCGCCGCCGGGTGATGAAGGTCGTCCGGGACCTGGACTACGTCACCAACGCCCACGCCCGCTCCCTCGCCGGCGGCGGCACCCCCACGGTGGCGATCCTCATCAACAACATCACCGGCGCCGCCTTCGCCCACGTCGCCAAGGGCGTCGAGGGCGCGGCCACCCTGCGCGGCTGGCTCTCGCTGGTCGGCACCACCGGGGACGACCCGGAGCGGGAGCTCGCGCTGGTCAACCTCATGCGCCAGCAGGGGGTCGCCGCGGTGGTCCTGCTCGGCGGTGCCTACGACTACGACGAGTACCAGCTGCGCATGGCCCGCTTCGCCCGCTCACTGGACGCGGCCGGCTCCCACCTGGTGCTGGTGGGCAGGCCGCCCCTGGAGGGCGACGTGCCGGCCACGACGGTCGACTACGACAACGAGGGCGGGGCCTACGCGATGGCCAGCCATCTGCTGTCGGCCGGACACCGCCAGGTGCTGGTCCTGCCGGGCCACGCCGAGCTCACCACCGCCCAGGGCCGGCTGAAGGGCGCCCGGCGTGCCTTCGAGGCCTATGGCGTGCCCTTCGACGCGGGCATGGTGCGACACGGGCCGTACGACTACGAGCACGGGTACGACGCCGTCGAGGAGACCCTGCGCGACGGGCTCGACTTCACCGCGGTGCTCGCCGGAACCGACGTCGTCGCCGCGGGCGCGATGCAGGCGCTGCGCGCGGCCGGACTGCGGGTACCCGAGGACGTCTCGATCGTCGGCTACGACGACATCCCGCTGGCCTCCCAGCTCACACCCCAGCTGACCACCGTGCACGTGCCCTACGAGGAGATGGGCCGGGTCGCCCTGCGGGCGGTCGCCGACCGGCGCGAGGGCGGCTCGGGCCGCCGCAAGGGCAGTGACGGCGACCATCTGGTGCTGGGCACCCATGTCGTCGTACGGAGCTCTGTGCAGCCGCCCGCACGGCGTGGCTGATATGAGCAGCCGCAAGAGATCGTTTCGTAAACGTTTTCCCGAAGGTTTTCACCGTTGCCGGGACACCTTGCGGTTAACCGCGCCGCACTGCGGGAACCTTGCGCTAACCCAGGTCTGACCTGCATGTATCTCGCCCGGTAGAGGCGCGGCCGACCTGCGCCTGGACCTAACCCCACGGACAAACCGGCGTAACAAATTGCCCCGCACCTCTTGCTATGAACAGGGCCGTCGGCCTACCGTCCCAGGAAACGCTTACTACAGCTTCCGCTTGGCCGTACCCCCCGCAACCGCGAGCCGATGATTTCCGGCCGTCGTTCCCGGCCGGCGCCGAGCCGCCGAACACTCCCCTCTCTGGTCTCTCTCTGAGAGCGCCCTACTTTCCGAAGGAACACGTCAGATGAACTTCACCAGCCCCCGGAGAAGGTTCGCCCGTGCCGCCGTCGCGGGTTTTGCGCTGACAGGTCTGCTCACCGCCTGCGGAGGCGGCTCGGACTCCGGGGACGACGCGTCCTCCGGTCCGGTCACCCTCCCCTTCTGGGGCTGGGCCAACGGTCAGGAGGCCGTCGTGAAGGCGTTCAACGCCTCACACGAGGACGTCCAGCTCAAGTACACCAAGGTCACCGACCAGCTGACCATGCAGAAGCAGCTGACCAACGCGGTCAAGGCGGGCAACCCGCCCTGCCTGGTGCAGAACACCGCCGAGTACGTCACCAGCTGGGTCTCGCAGGACGCGCTCGCCGACATCACGAAGTACGTCGAGGGCGAGCAGGACAAGTTCAACGCCGGTTCCTGGGCGAGCGCGCAGGTGCAGGGCAAGATGTACGGCGTCCCGACCAGCTCCTCGCCGAACTTCACGATCTACCGCACCGACCTGTTCAAGAAGTACGGCATCAAGGCCCCCGCCACCTGGGACGACTTCATCGCCGCGGGCAAGGAGCTGAAGAAGCACGGCATCAAGATCACCAACTACGCCGGTGAGGACCCCAGCACCCTGGAGGTGCTGGCCATGCAGGCCGGGGCGCACTGGTACTCCGTCGACGGCGACGCCTGGAAGGTGGACTTCCAGGACGAGGGCACCCTGAAGGCCGCCAAGGTGATCCAGGAGATCATCGACAACGACCTGAACTCCAAGCTGTCCTTCGCCGACTACGCGGCCGTGCAGCGCAACTACGACAACGGCGGCACCGCCACCCGGCAGATCTCCACCTGGCAGATGGCCGGCATGGTGCAGAACTTCACCAAGTCCTTCGGCGACTGGGCCCTGTCCCCCTGGCCGACGTTCACCGGCGAGGCGCCCAAGACCCCGGCCGGCACCAACCTCACCGGCAGCGTGACGCTGGTGACCAAGGACTGTGAGCACCAGGAGCAGGCCGCCGAGGCCGCGCTGTGGATGTCCACGAACACCGACGCGGTCAAGACGATGGCGAGCCCGGAGACCGGCAACGGCGTGATGCCGGCGCTGAAGGACAGCGACACCTACGTCAGTGAAGCGATCTCCGAGAAGCTGCTCGGCAAGAACTACGAGCCTGCCAAGAAGATCGTCACCGACAGCCTGGGCACCGTCACCACCGACTGGGTCTACGGCCCGAACTGGACCGCGATGTTCACCGAGATGCAGGCCGGCTGGGCCAAGGTCGTCAGCAAGGAGCAGAAGGTCACCGACCTGCTCGCGCACATGCAGAAGTGGACGGTCGACGACCTGAAGTCCCGCAACATCAGCGTCAAGGGCTGAGGCAACGTCCGATGATTCGCTCTCTGCGCTGGAAGGGTGCCGCCTTCACGGTGCCCTTCCAGCTCGGCTTCGTCTTCCTCTACCTGCTCCCCATCGGCTACGCCATCTACCAGTCGCTGTTCCGTGTGCAGCAGTCCGGGCTCGGGCTCGGCGGCTCGACGGAGAAGTTCGTCGGCTTCGACAACTACCAGCAGGGTCTGACCGACTCGGCGTTCATGGGCTCCGTGCTGCGGGTGGTGCTGTTCGCCTGCGTGCAGATCCCGGTGATGCTGCTCATCAGCCTCCTCATGGCGCTGTTCCTGGACGCGCTCACCTCCAAGGTGGCGAGCCGGTTCCGCATCATGCTGCTGGTGCCGTACATGATCCCCGGGGTGGTCGCCGCCCTCGTGTGGATCAACCTCTACAGCCCGGACGTCGGCCCGCTGACGCCGCTGGGCGAGGTGTTCGGCTTCGACTGGAACTTCTTCGCCCCCTCGATGGTGTGGCCGTCCATCGGCAACCTGCTGACCTGGCACGGCATCGGCTACAACATGGTGATCATCTACTCGGCGCTCCAGGGCGTGCCCCGCGAGCTGTTCGAGGCCGCGCGTCTGGACGGCGCCTCCGAGAAGCGCATCGCGCTGAGCATCAAGATCCCGCACGTGCGGGGGGCGCTGGTGCTGACCGGCATGCTGTCGATCATCCAGATGCTGCAGATCTTCAACGAGCCGGCGTTGTTCCGGAACATCACCCCGCAGACGGTCAGTGACAGCTTCACCCCGATCATGATCATCTACAACCAGGCGTTCAACGCCGGCAACTACCACTACGCCGCTTCCCTGTCGGTGCTGCTCGCCCTGATCCTCGGCGTCGCCTCCTTCCTGTTCTACCGGCTCACCTCGAAGGAGGCCGACTGATGACGCTCACCGAAGAACGTACGAAGACGCACCAGGTCGGGCGTCTGAGAAGGCCGGATCCGGCGAGTCGTTCACGCGGCGGCCAGCGATTCCTCCTCGTCGGTCTGATGCTGGCCAGTGTCTACAGCCTGTTCCCGGTGTGGTGGCTGATCGTCGCCTCGACCAAGGACCGCACGGGTCTGTACCAGACCAACGGCCTGTGGTTCTCCGGCTGGCACCTGTGGGACAACCTGCAGCAGCTGTTCACGTACGAGGACGGCATCTTCCTGCGCTGGACGGCCAACTCGTTCCTGTACGCGGGTGTCGGCTCCCTCGGCGGCACGCTGCTCGCCCTCGCCACCGGCTACGGCCTGGCCCGCTTCGACTTCCCCGGCCGCAATCTGGTGTTCGCGTGCGTGGTGGGTTCGTTCCTGATCCCGATCGCTCTGCTCACGCTCCCGCTGTACCTGCTGTTCTCGGAGATCGGCCTGGTCGACACGCCCTGGGCGATGCTGATCCCCTGCCTGATCAACCCGTTCAGCGTGTACCTGGCCAAGGTGTACACCGAGGCGACGATCCCCTTCGAGCTGCTCGAGGCGGCCCGTATCGACGGCGCGGGCGAGCTGCGGATCTTCTTCAGCATCGTGCTGCGGATGATGACGACGGGTGGCGCCACGGTCTTCCTGCTGGCCTTCGTCAACACCTGGAACGCCTTCTTCCTCCCCCTCACCGTGCTGCGCGGCGAGGAGAACTGGACCCTGAACCTGGGCCTGTACAACTGGTCCGGCAAGCGCCTGGAGTCCGGCGTCGACCTGACCAGCCTGGTGCTGACCGGCGCCCTGCTGTCCATCGTGCCGATGGCGATCATGATGGTCGCGATGCGCCGCTACTGGCGTTCGGGCGTGACGCTGGGGGCGCTGAAGTGACCGTGCTGCGCAACCCCGTCATCCGGGGGTTCGCCCCGGACCCGTCCATGGTGCGGGTGGGCGACTGGTATTACGTGGCGACCAGTTCCTTCGAGTGGTTCCCGACGATCCCGATCCACCGCTCCCGGGACCTGGAGCGCTGGGAGTACGCGGGTCACGTCCAGGGTGCGGTCCCCGGCGACTCGCTGGCCGGTGTCCCCGACTCGGGCGGCATCTGGGCGCCGTCGCTGAGCTGGGACGGTGAGCGGTTCTGGGTGGTCTACTCGATCGTGCGCTCGGTCGGCACGCCGTACTTCGACACGGACACCTATGTCAGTACGGCCACGGAGGTGGGCGGTAAGTGGACCCCGCCGCGTCGCATCGCGAGCCACGGCTTCGACCCCGCGCTCTTCCACGACGAGGGCAGGTTGTGGCTGCTCAACCTCCAGAACGACCACCGCCCGGGCGGCCGGCGCTTCGCCGGGATCGTCGTGGCGGAGCTGGACCGGGAGACGCTGGCTCCCGTCGGTGACACGCATCTGCTGCTCCAGCACGAACGGCTCGTCGAGGGGCCGAAGTTGCTGAAGCGCGCCGGCTGGTACTTCCTCGTACTGGCGGAAGGAGGAACCGGTTTCGAGCATGGCGTGCTGGTGGCCCGCAGCCGCAGGCTCACCGGCCCGTACGAACTCGACGACCGCCCGCTGCTGACGTCCCGGGACGATCCGTCGCTGCCGTTGCAGAAGGCGGGGCACGGCGAGCTGGTGGGAACGCCGGACGGTGACTGGGTGTTGAGCCACCTGGCGGCCCGTCCGCTGCACACGCCCGACGGCCCGCGCTGCACGCTCGGCCGGGAGACGGCGATCCAGGCGGTGAGGTGGGACGCGGCGACGGGCTGGCCGAGGATGCGGCACGGGGGTTCGCGTCCGTCGGTGGAGGTGGAGGTGGAAGCCGAGGCCGCCGTACCGACGGATCCGGAGCCGTCCGCGTCCCACCTCACCGATGCCGCCGATCCGTTGGGCTGGCCGTGGAGCACCCTGCGCGCCGCCCCCGACCCGTCCTGGGCGGACGCCACCACACGCCCGGGCTGGATCCGGCTGCGCGGCCGGCACGGACCCGAGTCGCGGTGGGCACACAGTCTGCTCGCCCAGCGGATCACCGAGCACCGTACGGAGGCCGAGGTCACCGTCGAGGCACGGCCGCGGACGTTCACGCAGGCCGCCGGGCTGGTCCTCTGGTACAACACGGAGGCCTATCTCGCCCTCGACCTGACCTGGGCGGAGCCCGAGGGCGAGGAGCAGCGCGGCCAGCAGTGGCGGGGCGAGGGCCGTACGGTGCTCAGCCTCGTGGAGCGCGAGGAGTTCGGCACGCGACAGGCGGCCGTCGTCGACGTCGACGCGGAAGGGCCGCTGACGCTCGGCGTGACGGTCGAGGGCGCCGAGGCGTGGTTCTGGTATGTCCGGGACGGGGTGCGCACGCCGGTCGGGACGGCGCTGGACTTCAGCCAGCTCTCCGACGACTACGGGTCCAAGCTGCGTTTCACCGGGTCGATGGCCGGTATCCATGCCGTGGACCTGGTCGACGCGACGTTCACGGCCGACTTCACGGGCTTCCGGCTGGAGTGCACGCCCGACTGACGCCATCCCTGTTCGGAGTTTCGAAAGTGCGGGCCCGCGCAGTCCTGCGAAGTCCGGCCTCTTCCCGAGGTCTTGCGGCGAACCTAGGGTAGGAAGCGCTTACTATCCGTTCGGTCTCCCGACCCGCGGAAGCAGCGCTGGTCGAAACTTTTCATGGCCCTCGGGCGGGCCGGAGAGGTGGTTCCCGATGGTCCGTACGGGGAGTGCGAGCGTGACGGCCGGGCCGACCCTTGCGGTCGTGGCCCGCGAGGCGGGGGTCTCCGTGCCCACTGCCTCCAAGGTCGTCAACGGCCGGGAGGACGTCGCTCCCGAAACCCGCCGCCGGGTGACGGAGGCGCTGGACCGGCTCGGCTATGTCCGCAGACCCCGCTTCGACGCGGCGAAGGCGTCGGGCCTGGTCGACCTCGTCGTCCACTCGTTGGACAGTTCCTGGTCGGGGGCGGTGCTGCACGGGGTGGAGGCGGCTGCGCACGACGTGGGCCTGGAGGTGGTGGTGTCGGCCGGGCTGACCAGGACGCGCAGCGGCCGTCCGGAGCGCGGCTGGCTCGACAAGCTCATCGCCCGCGGCTCGTCCGGCGTGCTGTTCAACCTGGCCGAGCTGACGGAGTCGCAGTACGCCTGGCTGGACCAGCACCGCATCCCGTACGTGATGATCGACCCGGTGCTCGAACCGCCGGCCGGCGTGGTGTCGGTGGGCGCGGCGAACTGGCACGGCGGCGTGACGGCGACCGAGCACCTGCTCTCGCTGGGCCACGAGCGAATCGCCGTGATCGCCGGACACCAACGCAAGATGTGCAGCAGCGCGCGGGTCGCCGGCTACCGCTCGGCGCTCGCGTCGGCGGGGGTCCGCCACCACCCCGAATACATCCGCCACGCGGGCTTCGACGAAACGATCGCCCGCCGCCGCATGCTGGAACTCCTGGACCTCCCCGAACCGCCCACGGCCGTCTTCGTCTGCTCGGACCGCATGGCGCTGGGCGTCTACGAGGCACTGGCCGAGCGCGGCCTGACCGTGCCGGACGACATGAGCGTCGTCGGCTTCGACGACCTCCCCGAGGCCCGCTGGCTCACCCCGTCCCTCACGACGGTCCGCCAGCCCCTGTCGGAAATGGCGGCCACCGCCCTGCACTTGCTGGTCCGCATGATGCAGGGTGACCGCCCGGAGAGCACGCGGACGGAGCTGTCGACGCGGTTGGTGGAGCGGGCGAGTACGGCGGGGCCGCGCGGATAGAGCCCACGGGGTCAGGGTCCGGCGAGCACCTCGAACGCGTCGATCTCGCCGTGCCGCCGTCGTGGATGAGGCTGTACTCCTGGAACCTCGCGCTGAACACGATCAGCGCGTCCGTCCGGGCAGGCGTAGGGGTCGGCATGCCGGTCGCAGCGCAGGCCGAGGCGGCTCGTCCATCACGATCGACTTCTGCCCGTGGTGCGGCCGACGGCTCCCTCGGTCGCGACCGGACGACTGGTTCGACGAGTTGCAGCGCAGGGGCGTCGACCCGTCGGAGGACGAGATCCCGGCCGAGTTCCAGGACGCGCGTTGGTTCATCTCGCCGACTCTGCCGGGCAGCTGATCCCGTCCAGTAGCTGTGGCGGACGCGTGTATGTGCCACTGACCGCCGCATTCGCTCACTTCCGGTCATAAGCGGAGGTGTGGAACTGGCCAGGACGGCCGGGCGTCGAACGATGCGGCGGGGAGCGGGGCCGTTGTCCGGGGGTGGGGCGGCGGCGAGTGGTGGGGGGACGGGCATGACACGTTGGCGGCCGCTGCCGGACTCGTTGCCGAGGGAGGCCCGGCATCTCGTCGAGCAGCTGCGGGCGCTGAAGGACCGTACGGGCCTGAGCCTTGCCGAACTGGCTCGGCGGACCGCGTACAGCAAATCGTCCTGGCAGCGGTATCTCAGCGGGACCAAACAGCCGCCGAGGGGAGCGGTGCACGCGCTGTGCCGGGTGGCGGGAGCGGACCAGGCGCGGCTCCTGGCGCTGTGGGACCTGGCCGACGCGACCTGGCCGCGCGGCGCGATGGTGCCCGCCGGGCCACCGGAGGCCGCGCCGCCGCTGCCACTGCCGCCCGGGGCCGAGTACCGGCATTGGCGGACGGCGGCGCTGGTGGCGTTCGCCGTCATCGTGCTGCTGGTGGCGGGGCTGCTGTGGGCGCTGCCGTCGAGGGGCGGGTGACCGCACGGCCACCCGCCCCGCCCGGATTCGGCTCAGCCGACCTTGTCGTAGTACGCGTTCTTCCAGGATCCGGTGTTCTTGAGCTTCACCCGGTACTTGCCGCCGACCCGCTTGAAGGTGACGTCCCGGGCCGCGCCCCGGTACTCGACGGTGTTGCCCGAGTACGGGCCGCGGAGCTGGTTCTGGGCGTCCTTCCAGTCGTCGTCGTTGACGATGCCGTCGTCCTCCGGGAGACCGAAGTGCTCCTGCCACCACTGGGTGGCTGACTCGGTCTCCGGGCCGAACGAGCCGTCGATCTGGCTCTTCTTGAAGGCGTGCAGGTCTCCGTCCTCGTCCTCGTACCGGGCACCGTCCGCCCACAGGACGGTCTCCCACAGGGCTGTGGCGTTGCTCGAGGCGTAGTCGTCGACGCTGAGGTCCTCTTCGTCCTTCCAGTCGTCGTGGACGGCGCCGCTGCCGTCGATGCCGTGGTACGGGGCGGCGCTCGCCGCCGGCGCCATGGCCGTTGCGGTGCCCCCGGCGACCAGCAACGCGGCCGTCACCGTCGCGACAGCCCGATTGCGCATGCTCATGCAGTCTTCCTTTCCGAACCGCCGACCCCCGTGGTTCCCCCTGGGGCGGCTCGCTTCGCTTGGCACGGCAAAGAGTCACAGCGCGCGGTGGGCACGGCGAGGCCTGACGGCGTACCTGGACCGGCGGGGGACGATCCACGCCGCGTACGGCGGCGTCCCCGCCGAGGGCGGGTCGTACGGGGACCTGGTGGGACGGAAGCCTCCGTCGGTCAGCCCGCGCTCTCCCCCAGCCGTGCCGCCCAGTTGATCCCGCCGAGCAGGTGGGCGCGGAAGTCCGGGTCCTCGTACGCCTCCGAGGAGTGCCCGAGGGCCGTGTAGAAGACGCGGCCCTGTCCCTGTTCGCGGCACCACACCAGCGGGTGGTCGTCGCCCATGCCGCCGCCGTCGTACGACGACTCGTCCGCGCACGCCAACACCCGTACCGCGCCACGGGGGTTGGTGCGGAAGTCGTACCACTCGTCGGTGAAGTTCCATACGGCGGGCAGGTGCCGGGTCGCCGGGTGGTCGCGGTCCTCGACGAGAGCCTTGCCCGGCTGGAAGTCGGGGTGCCGGGCGAAGCGGGCGCCGAGCAGTTCGCCGTAGTACGGCCAGTCGTACTCCGTGCAGGCCGCCGCGTGGACGCCGACGAACCCGCCGCCCGACTCGACGTACGCCGCCAACCGCTCGCGCCCGGCCCGGGTCAGGACCTCGCCGCTGGTGGAGAGGAAGACGACGGCCGCGTACGCGTCCAGGACCCCTTCCAGGGCTTCGGCGTCCTCGGTGTGCTCGACGTCGAACTCCCCGAGGGTGCGGACGGCGGCCACGGCGTCCGGGATCGAGTCGTGACGGTAGGCGGTGGTGCGCGTGTGGACGAGGAGTCGCGAGGTCATGGCGCCGAGCCTAGAGGAGCGAATCCGCAGTTCACGACGGCCGCCGAGGGCTCGAATTTGCTTTAACTTTTAAGCATCGCTACAGTCGGGGAGCGGAACGCTTGAAATTTCAACTTCAGCCTCAGGAAACCCCTACGAAAGGCTCAGCCCCGGTGACCCCCACGCTCGACACCCGCCCTTCCACCGTCGGCCTCTCCCCCACCGTCGAGAAGCACGCCCCCCTGCACGCCTACGACGCGGGACTGCTGCTCCTGCGCCTCGCGCTGGGTTTCCTCCTGGTCGGACACGGCACCCAGAAGCTGTTCGGCTGGTTCGGGGGCGGCGGCCTCGAAGGCACCGGCCAGTTCTTCGAGCTGAGCGGCTTCCCGTCCGGTAAGACCTTGGCGCTCGTCGCCGGGCTCACCGAGACCCTGGGCGGGCTGGGCCTCGCCCTCGGCCTGCTCACTCCGCTGGCCGGGGCCGCCGTCTTCGGCACGATGCTCAACGCGATGGCCGTGAACTGGAGCGGCGGATTCTTCATGATGGACCAGGACGGAGGCGTGGAGCTCGACGTCCTGGTGGCCGCCGCTGCCGCCGGGCTGGCGTTGACCGGGCCCGGCCGCATCGCCGCCGACCGCTTCCTGCCCGTACTGCGCACGCACCGGCTCGCGTACGGAGTCGCCGCGGTGGTACTCGGTGCCGTGACGGCCAGTGCCGTCCTGCTCGTCCGCAACTAGCGCCACCCGGTAAGGGGCGAGGAAGGAGGAGGCCCATCATGTCCGTACGCCGGCTCAACCACGCCGTCCTCTACATCCGGGACGTCGACCGTGCCGCCGCGTTCTACACCGACGTACTCGGCTTCGTCACCGCGCACCGGATCCCCGGCCGGGCCGCCTTCCTGCGGGCCCCGGACAGCGCCAACGACCACGACCTCGGACTCTTCGCGCTCGGCGCGCAGGCGCCGGGACCGCAGCGGGGCGGGGTCGGGCTCTACCACCTCGCCTGGGAGGTCGGGACGCTCGGGGAACTCGCCGAGACGGCACGACGGCTCACCGAGCGCGGGGCGCTGGTCGGTTCGTCCGACCACCGGATGTCGAAGTCCCTCTACGCCAAGGACCCCGACAGCAACGAGTTCGAGGTGATGTGGCGGGTGCCGCGCGAGGACTGGCCGGCCGGCGAGGACATGGGGCCCCGTCCGCTCGACCTCGCCGCAGAGCTCGCGCGCTGGGGCGCCGACCTCAGGACGGGGGCCGCGGCGGGCTCCGCCACCTAGGGCCCTTCTGATGGATCTCCGCGGTGTCGGTCCAGCGACGACCGACCGGTGCGGAACGGACCTCAACCCGGACAACAACGCCGACGTCAACGACCCGACGCCCGACGGCCTCGTCAGCGACGTCCTCGACAAAAAGCGCGTGTCGCCACGCTCAAGTTCACCGCGTCCAGGACCACCGGCGACACCAGCGGCAACCAGTGCTACGCCACCGCCCGCCCGAAGGCGTCCTACATCTCCCTGGACCGAACCGGCACGGACCACCTGGTTCTCGGTGAGTACTGCAACACCAACAACGGCGGTACCAGCCCCGGCCGGGTCGGCACCTACCCGATGACCGCCCTCACCGCCGCCGTGGAGGGCGCGCCCGGCACGACCGCCAACGCGGACGCCGCCTACGGTCTGCCCACGGGCGCGACCTTCAACGGTGAAGCCCTCTGGCACAAGATCCAGGGCGCTATGCGCTACGAGGGCAGGTGGTACTTCCACCGCAGCAACGGCTACGACAACGGCCGCCTGCTCCAGGCCACACCGACCGTCGTCGACGGCACCACTCAGCTCGTCGGCAATGCGAAGGCGCTGCAGAGTTCCTTCGGTCCCGAAGACCTGTACCTCGCGCACGGCCGTGGCGACGGTTTCGCACCGCAGCTGTGGTCGCTGAGCGAGCACGCGCCGAGCAGCAAGTGCTCCGCCTGCAAGCGTGAGCTGTACAGCTACAACATGAGCGAAGTGATCGGCGACTTCGCCCCGTAGCACCGCGAGCCCCCCGACGGAACGAGGTCGCGGGAGGTGTGCCGCTGTACTCCCCCGCGACCCCGATCCGTTTTCCGTGCGTGTACACCCCGAGCGTGCGGCGCGTAGCCTCGGCGGCCATGAATGCCATCCCCGCGCTGCTGGACCACCTCGTTCTCGCCACCCCCGATCTGGCGGTGACGGTCGCCGACTTCGCCCGGCGTACCGGTGTGACGCCCGCTGCCGGCGGTGTGCACGTCGGTCTCGGGACCCGGAATTGTCTGGTGTCCCTGGGTGGCAGCCGTTACCTGGAGATCATCGGGCCCGATCCGGAGCAGAGCGCGCCCGGGCAGCCACGGCCCTTCGACGTCGACGCGCTCTCCGGGCCCCGGACGGTGACCTGGGCGATCAGTCCGCCCGATCTGGACGCGGCGGTCGAGGCGGCTCGGGCGCAGGGCTACGACCCTGGCCACGTGCACCCGATGAGCCGCCGCAGACCGGACGGCACCCTGCTGGAGTGGCGCCTGACCGACGGGGACACCGCGCATCCCTCGGGCCTGGTGCCGTTCCTCATCGACTGGGGTGCCTCGGCCCACCCGACCTCGTCGGACCTGCCGGCCACTCCCCTGCTCGCGGTCTCCGCGAGCGCCCCCGACCCGGACGAGATCCGTCCCCTGCTGTCCGCCGTCGGCACCTCGCTCGCCCTCACCGCCGGACCGGTCGGGATCTCCTTCACCGTCGACTCGCCGAACGGGCCCATGACCTTCGGGTGAGCGGCGGGAGGCGTCCGATTTCTTCAAGACGGGTCGGCGCGCCCCTGCCTACGGTGGCCGCATGACTCCACGATTCGATGCGATCGGCATGGTGGCCTCCGACATGGCCGCCTCCGTCACCTTCTACCGCCGCCTCGGATTCGCCTTCCCGGAGGGCGCCGAGGAGCTGCCGCACGCCGAGGCCGAACTGCCGGGCGGGCTGCGTCTGATGCTCGACAGCGAGGAGACCGTCCGCTCGTTCCTGCCGGAGTGGCAGCCGCCGACCGGGGGCGGGCGCACCTCGCTGGCCCTGCTGTGCGCGAGTCCGGCCGAGGTCGACTCCGTGTACGAGGAGATGGTGGGCGCGGGGTACCACGGCGAGCTCAAGCCGTGGGACGCCGACTGGGGACAGCGGTACGCGAGCCTGCTCGACCCCGACGGCAACGGCGTCGACCTGTTCGCGCCGCTACCCGGTGCGGCCCAGTAGCTCGCCCAACGGCATGCCCGCCAACTCCCGTACGTCCCGGGCCAGATGAGCCTGGTCGGCGAACCCGGTCCGCGCCGCCGTGTCCGCGAAGGGCACCCCGGCACGGGCCAGGGCGAGGGCGCGCCGCAGCCGCAGCACCCGGGCCAGCGTCTTGGGACCGTAGCCGAAGGCGGCCAGTGAGCGGCGGTGCAACTGGCGGGCGCCCAGGCCGAGTTCGTCGGCGGTCGCGGCGACGGGGCGGCCCGCGTCGAGGGCGGCCACCAGGTGCCGCAGCAGCGGGTCGAAGGGTCCGGCGCCGGAGGCCCACCGCAGCGCCACCTCTTCGAGGCCGCTCGCCGGCTCGGCGGCCGCGTTCACCTGCGCGGTGATCCGCCGCACCTCCGAGGCGGGCCACAGGTCGGCCAAGTCCACCCGCCGGTCGCGCAGTTCGTGCGCCGGCACGCCCAGGAGCGCGGGCGCGGTGCCCGGGTGGAAACGGACGCCCGCCCAGCTGCTCGGGCCGCCCTCGGTGACGTACGCGCGCGTGTCGGGCCCGGCGACGAGCAGTCGTCCCTCTTTCCACAGCAGGTCCATGCAGCCGTCGGGCAGGACGCGCCCGGAGACGGTCCCGGACGGGGTGTTCGTCCAGACGACCGCGCCCGCCAGACGGGAAGGCCTCTCCGCGTACACGTACGCCAGGCTACGCCGCTCGCGTCCGATGCTCCTGCGGGCTCACCCCGTACACCCGCTTGAAGGCGCTGGACAGCGCGAACGCACTGCCGTAGCCCACCTGGCGGGCGATCGCGTCAAGCGTGTCGTCCGTGTCGCGCAGACGGTCCGCGGCGAGGGCGAGGCGCCAGCCGGTGAGGTACGTCATCGGGGGCTCGCCCACGAGATCCGTGAAGCGGCGGGCCAGCGCGGCCCGGGACACCCCGGCCTTGGTGGCGAGCGAGGCCACCGTCCAGGGGTGGGCGGGATCGTCCTGCACCAGGCGCAGCACCCGGCCGACCACGGGGTCCGCGAGCGCCGCGTACCAGGCGGGCGGCTCCGCCTCCGGGCGGGAGAACCAGGCCCTGAGCGCGGCGATGACCAGCAGGTCGAGCAGCCGGTCCAGGACTACCTCCTGGCCCGGTTCGTCCCGCACGATCTCCTCCATCAGGAGCGGGGTGAGCGGGCACTGCCACACGTCGTCGGTGAGGGAGAGCAGCGGCGGCAGCGCGTCCAGCAGCCGGCCGCTGATCTCGCCCTCCATCTGATACGTGCCGATCAGCACGACCGTGGAGCCGTCCAGCCGGTCGCCCCAGGTGCGGACGCCGAGATCCATGGAGCCGTTCAGGTCCCGGCCGTCGGGGTGGCTGCAGACGCCGCCCGGCAGGATCAGCGCCTGCGGGGCCGTGCCGGGGTCGTCGGCGCAGGTGTACGGGGCCGGGCCGCGCGCGATGGCGAGGTCGCCGGCCCGCAGCCGGACCCGCTCCCCCGTGTCCGGGACGATCCAGGCGTCGCCGCGGACCATGAGCATGACCGTCAGCGGCGCCCGGTCCTCCACGCGCACCGCCCACGGCGGCTCGAAACACGCGCGGATCATGAAGGCGCCCCGTGCTCGAGGGCCCTCCAGGAGGCCTGCGAGTACGTCCATGGCGCCAGCGTAGACGCCCGCGCATGGGAATGAGCCGTTCAGCGATGGGCCGTTGGGGCGTGCGGCCGTTGACTGGAGGCATGACGGAGAACATGGCGAACACAGTGAGCACTCAGGACATGACGGTGGTGGTGACCGGCGCCTCGGGGCGTACGGGCGGTCGCGTGGCCCGGGCCGCCGCGGCGGCGGGACTCACGGTGCGGCCCGCGTCCCGCGCCCGGGGCTTCGACTGGGAGGACCCGACGACGTGGGCCAGGACCCTGCGGGACGCCGACGCGGCGTACCTCGTGTTCCCGTCCGACGTCGGCGCCCCCGCGGCCGCCGAGGCGGTCGGGGCCATCGCCCGGGAGGCGGTCGGGCTCGGGGTACGACGGCTGGTGCTGCTGTCGGCGCGCGGCGCGGAGCTGGCGGTGCCGGCCGAGGAGGCGCTGAAGTCGTCGGGCGCGGACTGGACGGTCGTACGGGCCTCGTGGTTCATGCAGAACTTCAGCGAGGGTCCGCTGGTGGAGGGGCTGCGGCAGGGCGAGCTGGTGTTCCCGGGCGGTGAGGTGCGGGAGCCCTTCGTCGACGTGCGGGACATCGCGGATGTCGTCGTGGCGGTGCTGACGTCCGGGGAGCGGTATGCGGGGCGGACGCTGGAGCTCACGGGGGCGCGGTCGCTGACCTGGCGGGAGGCGGTCGGGGAGATCTCCGAGGCGGTCGGCACGAAATGTGCTTACACGCCGGTCCCTGCGCGGGCGTATGGGGAGACGCTGGCCGGGTTCGGGGTGCCGGCGGAGGAGGTGGAGGCGCTGGTGGAGGTGTTCGAGGACACGCTGGATGGGCGTAATGCGCATGCCACCGACGAGGTGCGTCAGGTGCTCGGGCGTGAGCCGCGGGACTTTGGGGAGTTTGCGAGGCAGGCCGCGGCAGAGGGGACGTGGGAGGTCTAGCGGGGAGCGCCGTCAGGGGTGCGGGTTGCCTGCGGGCCGCGGGTTGTGCGTGGTTGGTCGCGCCCACGCGGCGGAGCCGCAAATCGATACAGCCCCGCGCCCCTGCAGCACTCACTCACCCGGTGCTGAGTCGTCCCCCTGCTTTGTCCCGTTCTTCGCCGGAGGCCTGATCCGTGACGTCACATCCTCCGGCGGCAAGAACCTCGACCACCGCTCCGGGAACTCCGACGGCATGTCCGGGTCGTCGGGGTCGTCGGGGTCGGTCTCCCGCGCCGCGGCCGCTCGGGCGACGTACTCGGCGACCTGGGCCTCGCGCAGGCGTTCGTTGGCGGCACGGGCCGCGGCCGTGGCGGCGGCCGGCCAGACCCGGTCGATGGCGGCGTTGACGGCGGCCCCGACGAGGACGGCGAAGGCGGAGACGCCGATCCACAACAGGACGGCGACGGGCGCGGCCAGGGAGCCGTAGATGGTGGGGCCCTCGACGGTGTTGGTGAGGTAGATGCGCAGCAGGAAGCTGCCGAGCACCCACATGCCGAGGGCGACCAGGGCGCCGGGCACGTCCTCGATCCACGGGGAGCGCACGGGCACGGACACGTGGTACAGCGTCGTCAGGAAGACGATGGACAGCACGATGACGACGGGCCAGTAGAGCACCTGTACGACGGTCGTCGACCACGGCACGATGTTCACGACCGCGTCCGGCCCCGCCACCATCAGCGGCAGCGCGATCGAGCCGATCAGCAGGGCCACGATGAAGAGCAGGAAGGCCATCAGGCGGGTCTTGACGATGCCCCGGACGCCGTCGAGGCCGTACATCACGGTGATGGTGTCTATGAAGACGTTCACCGCGCGGGAGCCGGACCACAGGGCGAACAGGAAGCCGATGGAGATGACGTCGGGCCGGCCGCCCTTCATCGCGTCGTGCAGGATCGGCTGGGCGATCTGTGTCACGCCCTTGTCGGACAGGATCGTGCGCGAGGCTTCCAGGATGTTGGTCTCCAGGCTCGCGATGGTGTCGGCGCCGGTCCAGTCGTCGACGTAGCCGAGCAGCCCGATCATGCTGAGCAGCAGCGGCGGCACGGACAGCAGCGTGAAGAACGCGGCCTCGGCCGCCAGGCCGAGGATGCGGTACTCGATGCAGGAGTTGACGGTGTCCTTGAGCAACAGCCAGGCGGTCCTGCGCTTCGAGACGTTCCGGTAGAGGGCACGCGCCCGGTGGAGGCGGCCGGAGGGTGGTTGAGGGGATTCACTTGCTGGCTGCACGACCCAACGGTATCCGTCGTGCCTGGCAGCGCTCATCTCCCGGTGCCCGTTCCTCGAGAATGCGTCCACTCGCCCGAGTGTAAATCGAACCATTTTTCTGTCATGTCCGCGTTGGCCGAAATGTTCGGCAGGAGAAAACGGAACCGGCGCCAGCGCATTACACCGGCATTTCGGTGAGTTCCCCGGTCGCACGGAAAGCGGAACCGTGCGTCGAGCCGAGCGATTCGGCGTGCGCCGTCGGAAAAGCGTCAATGACTGAAACGCCCTTGAACCGTTCATGAACGTGCCGAAAGAATTTGAGCCGTATACGTTGCGCTCCACTCCTTTCTCGCGGGCATCACATTTCTCCTTCGTTTTCTTTTCTCTCATTTCATGTTCGACGCACCAGGAACACCATCAGGGAGCGCCCGTGGGGGGAAATCAAGGCGCCGGCACCGAAAGCGTTCTCGCCGAGGTGCTGGCCGGTGTCGTACGCAGGGAACACATACCGGTCGACAGCCACTTCTTCGACGACCTCGGCGCGAACTCGCTGGTGATGGCCCATTTCTGCGCCCGGGTCAGAAAACGCCCCGACCTGCCGTCGGTGTCCATGAGGGACGTCTACGGCCATCCGACGATCCGCCGACTGGCGGCGGCGCTCGCCGAGACGCCGGCCGGCGGTGCCACGGTGGCGGTCGCGGCGGAACGTCCCGAGCCGGGCAGCACGGCGCGTTACGTCCTGTGCGGGACGCTGCAGCTCGCCGTCTTCGCCGTCTACTGCCTGCTCGCCGGGACGGTCACCGCCCGGGGGTACGCATGGGTGTCCGCGGGGGACGGTGTGGCCGGGCTCTACTCGCGCTCCGTGGTCTTCGGCGGCGCGTTGTTCGTCGGCGCGTGCGTCCTGCCGGTGGGGGCGAAGTGGGTGCTCGTCGGGCGCTGGAAGAAGGCGGAGTTCCCGGTCTGGAGCCTGGCGTACGTCCGCTTCTGGACCGTCAGGGCGCTGCTGCACGCCAGCCCGATGGTCCTGTTCGCCGGCAACCCGCTGTACGTGCTGTACCTGCGGGCGCTGGGCGCGCGGATCGGCGCGGGTGTCACGATCCTCTCCCGCTCGGTGCCGGTCTGCACCGACCTGCTGACCGTCGGCGCCGGCTCGGTGATCCGCAAGGACTGCCACTTCCTGTGCTACCAGGCGCGGGCCGGCCGGATCCGCACCGGCCCCGTGACCCTCGGCAGCGGAGTCCACGTCGGCGAGCAGACCGTCCTCGACATCGGCACCTCGATGGGCGACGGCGCCCGGCTCGGCCACTCCTCCGCCCTGTACGGCGGCCTCGCGGTCCCGGCCGGGCAGCGGTGGCACGGCTCCCCCGCCCAGCCCACGGACGTCGACCACGTCCGGGTCCCTCCGGCGCCCTGCTCGACCGCCCGCCGGTGCGCCTACGCCCTGGCCGCCCTGCTCCAGACGCTCCTGCTGTACGTCCCGCTCGCCGTCGGGGGCGCCCACCTGCTGATCACGCTCGTACCCGCGCTCGACAAGGCCTCCCAGGACCTGTCCACGGCCCGCTTCCTCGCCGAGGCGCTCGCCCTGTCCCTCGCCCTGTTCGCGGCCTACGTCGTCCTCGGCCTCGCCGCCGTGACCCTGCTCCCGCGCCTGCTGAAACCGTTCCTGCGCCCCGACCGGGTCTACCCGCTGTACGGCTTCCACTACTCGGTGCAGCGCGCCGTCGCCCGCCTGACCAACATCCGCTTCTTCAAGTGGCTGTGCGGCGACAGCTCGTACATCGTTCCCTACCTGCGGACCCTCGGCTACGACCTCTCACAGGTCGAGCAGACCGGATCCAACTTCGGCACGGAGGTGCGGCACGAGACGCCGTACCTGGTCACCGTGGGAAGCGGCACGATGGTCGCCGACGGGCTGTCGATCGTGAACGCCGACTTCTCCGGTACGTCCTTCCGCGTCTCGCGCGCCACGATCGGGCCGCGCAACTTCCTCGGCAACCACATCGCCTACCCCGCGGGCGGCCGCACCGGCGACAACTGTCTGCTGGCGACCAAGGTGATGGTCCCGCTCGACGGCGAAGTCCGCGAGAACGTGGGCCTGCTCGGCTCGCCCTGCTTCGAGATCCCGCGCTCGGTGGAGCGCGACAGCCGCTTCGACCATCTGCGCGAGGGTGACGAGCTGCGCCGCCGCCTGGCCGCGAAGAACCGCTACAACCTCGGCTCGATGGGGCTGTTCCTGTTCGTCCGGTGGCTGCACTGGTTCGCGCTCACCGTGCTCGGCTTCGTCGCCGTCGATCTCCACGACGGCCGTGGCACCGTCGGCGGCCTGCTGATCGGCGCCACCCTGATCGTGGGCCTGGTGTTCACCGTCGGCTATTACGTCCTGGTGGAGCGGCTGATCGGGCGGTTCCGCGCGCTGCGCCCGCAACTGTGCTCGATCTACGAGCCGTACTTCTGGTGGCACGAGCGGCTGTGGAAGGTGCCCGACCGGCACCTCGTCGTGCTCAACGGGACGCCGTTCAAGAACGTGGTCTGGCGGCTGCTGGGCGTCCGGCTGGGCCGCCGGGTCTTCGACGACGGCTGCGTCATCACCGAGCGCACGCTCACCGCGATCGGCGACGACTGCACGCTGGCCGCCCACACCAAGGTGCAGGCCCACTCCCAGGAGGACGGCACCTTCAAGTCCGAGCACATCACGATCGGCGCCGGCTGCACGCTCCAGGTCGGCGCGCTGGTGCACTACGGCGTCGCGATGGGGGACGGCGCCGTCCTCGCCCCCGACTCCTTCCTGATGAAGGGCGAGGAGATGCCGCCGGGGGCGTACTGGGGCGGGAATCCGGCGGTCGCGCCGCGGCACGCGTGAAGGGGGAGCACAGTCATGGAGACAATTCCGCGCTGGACGCTTGATCCGGTACCGGGTCGGGCGGAGTACGAAGTGCCGCTGCCGGAGGGTGTGGTGGCGGAGCCCGCCGCTCTGTCGGCCGCCCACGGCAAGGTCCTCGCCGCGCTGTCCGGCGAGGACATATCCGGCGAGGGCACCGGGCTGGACGTGAACATCACGGACGGCATCCTGCGGCTGCGGTACCGCACCGACGTTCTGGACGCCGAGGCCGCCGCCCGCATCGCGGGCTACCACCTGACCGCCCTCGCCGACCCGGAGCGACGGAGTCTGGTGTCCGAGGCCGAACTCCGGTTCCAGATCGACGAGTTGGCCGGGCCGCACCGCGAACTGCCCGACCGCCGGGTCCACGAGTTGTTCGAGGGGCGGGTGGCGGCTGATCCGGATGCCGTGGCGGCCGTGCAAGGTGAGCGGCAGTGGACGTACGGCGAACTCAACGCCCGGGCGAACCAGTTGGGGCGGGCGCTGCTGGCACGCGGGCTGCGCGGCGAGGGTGTCGTCGCCGTGGTGATGGAGCGGAACCTGGACTGGATGGCGGCCGTGCTGGCCGTCCTCAAGGCGGGCGGGGTGTATCTGCCGGTCGAGCCGCACTTCCCGGCCGGGCGCATCACGGCGACGCTGGACCGGGCGGGCTGCGAGCTCGTCCTGACCGAGCGCGGCAGTGCCGCCGCGCTCGACCGGACGGCCCTGTTCGTGGACGCGGCCTACACCGAGGGACACCCGGACGCCAATCTCGGCGTCCCCGTCTCGGCGGACCAACTCGCCTACATCTACTTCACCTCCGGCTCCACCGGCGAGCCCAAGGGGGCCATGTGCGAGCACGCCGGCTTCCTCAACCACGTGCTCGCCAAGCTCGACGACCTCGGGATCGGCGCCGGGGACGTGGTCGCGCAGACCGCGCCGCAGTGCTTCGACATCTCCCTGTGGCAGCTGGTGGCGGCGCCGCTGGTCGGCGGGCGGACCCTGCTGGTGGAGCAGGAGACCGTGCTGGACGTGGCCCGGTTCGTGGACACGGTGGAGCGGGGCCGGGTCAACGTGCTCCAGGTCGTGCCGTCGTATCTGGAAGCCGTACTGGCCGAGTTGGCCCGGCGGCCGCGTGAGCTGCCGGATCTGCGTTGTGTGTCCGTCACCGGGGAGGCGGTGAAGAAGGAGCTGGTGCAGCGCTGGTTCACCGCTCGGCCCGGGATCCCGCTGGTCAACGCGTACGGGCTGACGGAGACCTGCGACGACACCAACCACGAGGTGATGGACCGGGTGCCGGACGGGGAACGGGTGCCGCTCGGGCGGCCGATCGCCAACGTGCGGGTGTACGTCGTCGACGAGCGGCTGAGGCCCGTGCCGCTGGGGGCGCCCGGCGAGATCGTGTTCTCCGGGGTCTGTGTCGGGCGCGGGTACGTCAACGATCCCGAGCGGACCGCGGCGGCCTTCACCGAGGACCCGTACCGACCCGGCGAGCGGCTGTACCGCAGCGGGGACCACGGGCGCTGGCTGCCCGACGGGAAGCTGGAGTTCCTGGGGCGGCGGGACGGCCAGGTGAAGATCCGGGGCTTCCGGATCGAGATCGGCGAGATCGAGAACGCGCTGCTGCGGGTCCCCGGCGTCCGGGACGGCGCGGTGGTCGTCGTCCGGGGCGCACAGCTGGTGGCGTTCTGCACCGGCCCGGAGCCGGTCGGCGCGGACGGGGTGCGGGAGCGCCTGGCCGCGTCGCTGCCCGCGTACATGGTGCCCTCGGTCGTCCACTGGCGGCAGGCACTGCCGCTGACCGCCAACGGCAAGACCGACCGCAGGACGCTCACCGCGCTCGCCGAGGAACCAGGGCCTGTGTCGAAAGTGGCGCCTGCCGGCCGACGCCTGGCACGCTCCCCCGCTGCCTCAAGGGCGCGGGAGGTGCCCCCACTCGCCGCACCGGGCGAAAGCCCAAGTACATCCAGTACGAGGGCTTCCGCCCGGCACGCCGAGAGCACGCACCGGACGCCGCCCGGCCCGCCCTCCGGGCGGACGACGCCACTTTCGACACACGCCCTGGACGCGGGCAAGGACGCTCCCGCCACGCCGGGCGAGCGGCGGATGGCGGCCGCCTGGGCCGAGGTGCTCGGCATCCCCGCGGACCGGATCGGCCGCCTCGACCACTTCTTCGACCGCGGCGGCACCTCGCTGGCCGCCGTGAGGCTGGCGATCGCCCTGGACCGGGCGATCACCCTTCAGGACGTCACCCGCCGTCCGGTCCTCGCGGACCTGGCGGGGCTGCTCGACACGGCTCGACCGCACGGCTGAGTTCCACTGCGCCGCTGAGTTCCACCGCACGACTGAGTTCGACCGCACGACTGAGTTCGACCGCACCGCTGAAAGGAACACCGAGATGTCGTCGTCCTCGTCTCCGACCCTGCTCCCGGATGTCGATCCGGCCCCGGGCCGTCCTCCCCTTCTGCATGCCGATGCCGGTGGCGACCCCGCGGGCTGGGCGGCCGGGCACCGTGCCGCGCTGCGGGCCGTCGTCGCCGGGCACGGCGCGGTGCTGGTCCGCGGCCTCGGCCTGAGTGACCCCGCCTCGACGGAGGCCGTCTTCCGGCGGCTGGCCGACCGTCTGATGCCCGACCGGGAGCCCTTCGCGCCCCGGCGCCGTTACGCGGACGGCGTGTACTCCTCCTCCAAGTGGCCCTCGAACCAGCAGATGTGCGCACACCACGAGCTGAGTTACGCGCTGGAGTTCCCCGGTCTGCTGCTGTTCGCCTGCCTGGAGGCGCCCGCCTCGGGCGGCGCGACCGGACTGGCCGACGCGTCGGCCGTGCTCGACGCGCTGCCCGCCGCACTGGCCGGACGGTTCGAGCGCGAGGGCTGGCTGCTGACACGGACGTACAACGACGAGATCGGGGCGTCGGTGGCCGAGGCGTTCGGCACCGACGACCGCGCCGCCGTCGAGCGCTACTGCCGGACGCACGCCATCGACTTCGCCTGGCAGCCGGACGGTTCGCTGCGCACCCGGCAGCGGCGCGATGCCGTGGTCCGCCATCCGGCGACCGGCCGGCGCTGCTGGTTCAACCAGATCGCCTTCCTCAACGAGTGGACGATGGAACCGGAGGTCCGCGAGTACCTGGTGGACGTGTTCGGCCCCGACGGGCTGCCCTTCAACACCCGTTTCGGGAACGGCGATCCGATCGGCGAGGACGTCGTCCGCGTGATCAACGAGGTGTACGAGGCCCACACCGTGCGTGAACCGTGGCGCTCCGGCGACCTGCTGCTCGTCGACAACGTCCGTACCGCGCACGGCAGGGAGCCCTTCGACGGCCCGCGCGAGGTGCTGGCGGCGCTGGGCGACCCGGTGCGGCTGTCCGAGTGCGGGGTGAGGGCCGCATGAGCACTGTCGGAGCGCCGCCGTTCGCCGTGGTCTCCGGCGAGCAGGTGCAACAGGCCCTGGACGGGCGGGAGTCGGAGATCGCCGAGCTCGTCGAGGCCGTGTACCGGCTGCACGGCGCCGGTGACTCGGTGAACCCACCGTCGTACTTCCTGCGCTTCCCGGACCGCCCGTCCTCCCGGATCATCGCGCTGCCCGCGTCCCTCGGCGGACCGCTGCGGGTGGACGGCCTGAAGTGGATCTCCAGCTTTCCGGAGAACACACGGTCGGGGCTGCCGCGGGCGTCGGCGGTGCTGATCCTCAACGACCCCGACACCGGTTATCCGTACGCCTGTCTGGAGAGCTCGGTCATCAGCGCCACCCGTACGGCGTCCTCGGCGGCGCTGGCGGCCGACCGGCTCAGTGCGGGGCGGGTCCGGCCGCGGCGGGTCGGTTTCATCGGTACCGGTCTGATCGCCCGCTACATCCACACCCATCTCACCGCCACCGGCTGGGAGTTCGAGGAGACCGGGGTGTACGACCTGGCCGCCGACAGCGTGGCGGGCTTCCGGGGCTATCTGGAACGATCGGACGCCAAGGGTCGTGTCACCGTGCACTCCACGGCCGAATCCCTCATCCGCTCCTGCGACCTGCTGGTCTTCGCGACGGTCGCCGTGGCACCGCACGTGCGCGAACTGTCGTGGTTCGCGCACCACCCGCTGGTGCTGCACGTGTCGCTGCGCGACCTCGATCCGAGGATTCTGCTCACGTCCGCCAACTTCGTCGACGACGTCGAGCACTGTCTGAAGGCCGAGACCTCGCCGCATCTGGCCGAACGGCTCACCGGGAGCCGGGCGTTCATCGACGGCACGCTGAACGACGTACTGACCGGGCGGGTCACCGTCCCGGCGGACCGCACGGTGGTGTTCTCGCCCTTCGGGCTGGGGGTGCTCGACCTCGCGGTCGGCAGGTTCGTCCACGACGAGGTGGCCCGGCGGGGCGGGCTGCACGTCGTGGACGGGTTCTTCCACGAGCTGCGCCGGTACGGCTGACCGGCCGTGACGCATAAGGGGGGCATCGTGCCCGTCATTTCCGAACCCGCGGAATTCAACGAGGAGGAGCTCTACGTCGACCTGCGGGCCGCGCTGGGGCTGCCGCTGTACCTGAAGTGCGAGGGGTTCAACTTCGCCGGGTCGATCAAGCTGAAGGCCGCGGCCGAGATGGTGACGGCCGCCGAGCGCGACGGCCTGCTGCGGCCGGGCTCGGTGCTGATCGAGTCCTCGTCCGGGAACCTGGGCGTGGCGCTGAGCGTGATCGCGGCGAGCCGGGGTCACCGGTTCCTGTGCGTGACCGACGCGCGCTGCAATCTGCCGACGATCCGGCTGATGGAGGCGCTCGGCAGCCACGTCCACGTCATCGGCGAGCCGGACGCGCACGGGGGGTTCCTGGGTGCCCGGCTGGCGTACGTGAGCGCGCTGTGCGCCGCCGACGAGCGGTACGTGTGGCTCAACCAGTACACGAACGCCGGCAACTGGCGGGCGCACTACCGCACGACCGCGCCCGCCATCGCGCGCCGCTTCCCGGACCTGGACGTCCTGTTCGTCGGGGCCGGCACGACCGGGACCCTGATGGGCTGCGCCCGCTGGTTCTGGCAGTGGCGGCGCCGGGTGCGGGTGGTCGCCGTCGACAGCGTCGGCTCGGTGAGCTTCGGCGGGGTGCCGGGCCGCCGGATGATCCCCGGCCTGGGCACGAGCGTGCCGCCGCCGCTGCTGGACGAGTCGTACGTGGACGAGGTGGTCCGCGTCGAGGAGCCGGACGCCATCCGCGTCTGCCGCCGGCTGGCGGGGCGGGGCTTCCTGTTCGGCGGCTCCACCGGAACCGTGGTCAGCGGGGCGGATCAGTGGCTGGCCCGGCACTCCGGCCGACGGCACCTCACGGCGGTGGCCATCGCCCCGGACCTCGGCGAGCGCTACCTCGACACGGTGTACCGCGAGGGCTGGCCGACCGACGTCGCCGAACCGGAGGCGCCGCCGGCCCTGGCGGGCCTGGCCTGAGGGCCAGGGGACTGGCTGTCGTGTCATGGTGGTGACCTCCGCCGCGTTGGGTAGGTTCGCAGACATGGCAGGCAGCACCCACAGCGTGACCAATCAGCCTCCGCCGCTGGTCGGGTACGACGTCTTCACCGCCGACCGGGCTCTGACGGCGGCGGTGCAGCGGCACCTCGATCCGGAGCTGCTCGACGAGGCGCGCAACGAGCTCGCGGCGCTCGGCCGGACCTCGGGCTCGGCGCAGGTGCAGGAGTGGGGGGCGCAGGCGAACGAGCATCCGCCGGAACTGCGCACACACGACCGGTACGGCCACCGGATCGACGAGGTCGACTTCCATCCGGCCTGGCACCGGCTGCTCGGCAAGGGCGTCTCGGCGGGGCTGACCGCGGCCTGGGCGCGGCCCGGCGGACATGTGCGGCGGGCGGCCGGGTTCCTGGTGTGGACGCAGGTCGACGCGGGCAACTGCTGTCCCCTGTCGATGACCCACGCGGCGGTGCCCGCCCTGCGTACCGACCCCGGGCTCGCCGCCGAGTGGGAGCCCCGGCTGACGTCCACGGTCTACGACCGTGAGCTGCGGCCCGCGCACCTCAAGGCCGGGGCACTGTTCGGGATGGGCATGACGGAGAAGCAGGGCGGCAGCGACGTACGCGCCAACACGACGGCCGCGACGCCGCTCGCCGAGGACGGGACGTACGCGCTGACCGGGCACAAGTGGTTCTGCTCGGCGCCGATGTCGGACGGGTTCCTGGTCCTCGCCCAGGCTCCGGAAGGGCTGACCTGCTTCCTGGTGCCGCGCGTGCTGGAGGACGGCACCCGCAATGTCTTCATGATCCAGCGGCTCAAGGACAAGCTGGGCAACCGGTCGAACGCCTCCAGCGAGGTCGAGTTCGACGGCACCTGGGCGCGCCGGGTCGGCGAGGAGGGGCGCGGGGTGCGCACCATCATCGAGATGGTGGCGGCGACCCGGCTCGACTGTGTGCTCGGCTCGGCGGGGCTGATGCGGCAGGCCGTCGCGCAGGCGATCCACCACTGCACCTACCGCGAGGTGTTCGGCGACCGGCTCGTCGACAAGCCGCTGATGCGCAACGTACTGGCCGATCTGGCCCTCGAATCGGAGGCGGCGACCACGCTCGCGCTCCGCCTCGCCGCGGCCTACGACGACGACGGCGAGCAGGAGCGGGCGCTGCTGCGGATCGCCGTACCGGCCGCGAAGTACTGGGTGACCAAGCGGTGTGCGCCGGTGGCGGTCGAGGCCGCCGAGTGCCTGGGCGGCAACGGGTACGTCGAGGAGTCCGGGCTGCCCCGGCTGGTGCGCGAGTCGCCGCTGAACTCGATCTGGGAAGGCGCCGGCAACGTGCAGGCCCTTGACGTAGTGCGCGCACTGCAACGCGAACCGCAGGCCCTGAACGCCTATCTCCAGGAGGTCGGAAAGGCACGCGGTGCCGACCACCGTCTGGACGGGGCGATCAAGGACCTGCTGACCGAACTCGCCGACCTGGAGGGCATCGAGGGCCGGGCCCGGCGGCTGGCCGAGCGGCTGGCGCTGGTGCTCCAGGGGTCGCTGCTCGTGCGGTACGCCCCGCCGGAGGTCGCGGACGCGTTCTGCGCCGCGCGCCTGGGCGGCGACGGGGGCGCGGCCTTCGGGACGCTGCCGCACAGCCTGGACCTGGCGTCGGTGGTGGAGCGGGCCCGGCCGGTGGCCTGACCCGCGCGCACGCGCGGCGGGGGTGGTGCTGCGCCGACACGGCACCACCCCCGCCTGAAGGCCCGTTCGAGCCGCGGACGCCGCGCGCGGCGGCGTCGCTCAAGTTTCAAACACGGCGGGGCGGTCCACCAGGGTCGCAAGGGGTTGCAACTTGACCGTGTCTGTGGACGGACTGTGCCCCTCCGACTGTATGCCTCCGTCCGGGACGGAGGGGCGAGTTGGGGCGATTTGAGCAATCTCAGGGTGCATCTTCCGCATAATTGCAAGGTCTTCGTCCCCAGCGGCGCCCGACTGCCGTAGCATCCCTGTACGGGCCACCCCACCTGCTCCTCGGTCAACGTACGGATCACCAGGCGCAGTTGGCCCGCCTCGGGAGGATGCAATGAAACATCGTGGCAGACACCGTCGGCGCAAGCGGGGCCAAGCGCTGCGCGCTTTCCTGGCCGGGACCGCCCTCGCGCTGACCGCCGCCGCCACCATGATCAGCGTCTCCCAGGCCACGGTCGGTGACGCCCCCGGGAAGTTGAAGTCCCTCGCCGGGACCGACGCGCCGCGGCTGACGGAGCACCAGGTGCCGCAGCGCGCGCTGGACCGGCTCGCCTCCTCGATGGGCAGGCCCGTCGGGGTCGGCGCGGTCCTCGCCGGCGCCGACCACACCCTGCGCGACGCGTCCGACTGCACGACCGACGAGCGGGAGGCGCTGCCCGTCGAGCCCGCCGCCACGCGCGCCTACTGCTGGGACGCGGCCGACACCCGCTCCTGGCGGCCCGGCGCGGTCACCACCTCCGGGGACGCCGACGACGACGGCATCTGGGGCCAGAACCGCGTGATCCTCTCCGGCTGGACCCAGGACACGGACGCGACCGGCCGCGGTCTGGCCCGGGTCGCCTTCGTCGACGCCAACAACCCGGGCCGCCTCGGCTACGGCTGGGTGCTCCTCGTCGTGCCGGTGGACGGCGGCCGCGACTACCGGGGGCTCGACTCCCAGCTCTCCGGCATGGTCTGGTACCAGGACAAGCTGCTGGTCACCACGGACGACGGGGACGGGGACGCGCTGTACGTGTACGACATGAACCGCGTCCAGCGCGCCACCGTCGACAGCGACGCCGTCGGCCGGGTGCGCGGCGGCTGGTCGGCGCACGGCGCCCGGTACGTACTGCCCGCCGTCGGCTCGTACCGGCTGGCCGGCGGCGGTGCCGCGGTACGCCCCGCGAGCATCGCCCTCGACCGCAGCACGGCACCGGACAGCCTGGTCGCGAGCGAGCGGACGCCCGAGGACGGCGACCGGGCCGCCCGCCTGTGGCGCTACGCCCTCAGCTCGGACCCGGACCGCGGCGGGCTGCTGGCCACGGACGCGACCGGGCAGGCGAGGGCCGTCGAGGCGTACGAGACGAAGGCGGCCGGCAGCGGGGGCGTGCTGTCGTACGACTCCGAGTGGTACGTGAGCCGGACCGCCGCCGACCCGGACGGGCGGGGCACGCTGTGGCGCCCGGACGGGGACGGCGGGCGGGCCGCCGAGTGCGGTACCGACGAGACGAAACGCTGCTGGAGCGCGCGGACCGAGTCCCTCTCCTACTGGGAGGCGACCGGCGAGGTCTGGTCCCAGTCGGGACAGGTGCTGTTCGCGCTGCCGATGGCCTCGATCGACAGATCACTGGGATAGATGATTCCCTGACCACCATGGCCAACATCCCCGTGACCACCTGGTCCCTGGAGCAGACCGCCCCGACCGACCTCCTCCCGGCCGCCACGCCGGAGGGGGACGTGCGGATCGTCCGGTCCGAGGTGCCCTCGCCCGAGTTCAGCCGCTTCCTGTACGCGTCCGTCGGCGGGGACATCAACTGGATCGACCGGCTGGGCTGGACGTACGCGCGGTGGCAGGAGCACCTGGACCGGCCCGGCGTGGAGACGTGGGTGGCCTACGACCGGGGAACGCCCGCGGGGTACGTGGAGCTGGAACCGCAGGACGACGGGGTCGTGGAGATCGTCTACTTCGGGCTGCTCCCGGCCTTCCGCGGGCGGCGGATCGGCGGGCGCCTGCTGTCGTACGGCGCCGCCCGCGCCTGGGACCTCGCGGAGCGCTGGCCGAGCCGGACGCCGACCAAGCGGGTGTGGCTGCATACATGCAGCCTGGACGGCGAGCACGCGATGGACAACTATCTGCGCCGCGGCTTCAAGCTCTTCGACACCAAGGTCGAGGAGGAGCCGCAGGTCACCGCACCGGGACCCTGGCCTGGGGCGTACCCCGCCTGACCTGCGCGGACACCGCGCCGGCCGCGAGGTGTGACCGACAACACCCTCATCTCACACTTTGGGACCAGGGTGTCCACTTGGTGGACAAAGCTGGACTGTGTCCAGATCGCCATGACACGCTTCCGTCATGTCTGGAACTGGAATTGCCTTGGTGAGTCGGCGACACGTCGACCTCGGCCGCATGTCCAGCGCCATCTGTCCGGCAAGCTGACAGTCCCAGCCCTGCCCGACAATTCCTGACTTCCCCTCTCATCCTGCGCAAAGACGCGCCCTT
This sequence comes from Streptomyces sp. NPDC002838, assembly GCF_040295365.1. Classification (NCBI taxonomy): domain Bacteria; kingdom Bacillati; phylum Actinomycetota; class Actinomycetes; order Kitasatosporales; family Streptomycetaceae; genus Streptomyces; species Streptomyces sp. NPDC002838. The sequence continues at coordinate 49,413 of NZ_JBEOVF010000050.1, forward strand.
ATGCCCATGCGCCCGTATGCGCAGGTCAGAGCCGCTTTCCCGCCTGTCCCGAAGGACGTATCAACCATGGCCGCCAACCCGCAGAAGCCTGCCGCCGCGACTCCCCGCCGCAAGGTGAGCCGTCACCGCGGTGAAGGCCAGTGGGCCGCGGGGCACTTCACCCCGCTGAACGGCAACGAGCAGTTCAAGAAGGACGACGACGGTCTCAATGTGCGGACACGCATTGAGACGATCTACTCCAAGCGCGGCTTCGACTCCATCGACCCCAACGACCTGCGGGGCCGGATGCGCTGGTGGGGCCTGTACACCCAGCGCAAGCCCGGGATCGACGGCGGCAAGACCGCGATCCTGGAGCCGGAGGAGCTGGACGACGAGTACTTCATGCTGCGGGTCCGCATCGACGGCGGCCGGCTCACCACGCGGCAGCTGCGCGTGATCGGCGAGATCTCGCAGGAGTTCGCGCGCGGCACCGCCGACATCACCGACCGGCAGAACGTGCAGTACCACTGGATCCGGATCGAGGACGTGCCCGAGATCTGGAACCGGCTCGAGGCGGTCGGCCTGTCCACCACCGAGGCCTGCGGTGACACACCCCGCGTCGTCCTCGGCTCGCCCGTCGCCGGGATCGCCGCGGACGAGATCATCGACGGCACCCCGGCCATCGAGGCGATCCAGCGCCGGATCATCGGCAACAAGGACTTCTCGAACCTGCCCCGCAAGTTCAAGTCCGCGATCTCCGGCTCGCCGCTGCTCGACGTGGCGCACGAGATCAACGACATCGCCTTCGTCGGTGTGAACCACCCCGAGCACGGCCCCGGCTTCGACCTGTGGGTCGGCGGCGGTCTGTCCACCAACCCGAAGATCGGCGTCCGGCTCGGCGCCTGGGTGCCGCTGGACGAGGTCCCGGACGTCTACGAGGGCGTCATCTCGATCTTCCGCGACTACGGCTACCGGCGGCTGCGCACCCGCGCCCGCCTGAAGTTCCTGGTCGCCGACTGGGGCGCGGAGAAGTTCCGCCAGGTTCTGGAGGACGAGTACCTGCGGCGCAAGCTGGTCGACGGACCGGCGCCCGCCCAGCCCGTGGAGCGCTGGCGCGACCACGTCGGCGTGCACCGGCAGAAGGACGGCCGCTTCTACGTCGGTTTCGCCCCGCGCGTCGGCCGCGTCGACGGCGCCACGCTCACGAAGATCGCCGAGCTCGCCGAGGCGCACGGCTCGGGCCGGGTCCGCACCACCGTCGAGCAGAAGATGATCGTGCTCGATGTCGAGGAGGCGCGGGTCCAGTCGCTGGTCGAGGCCCTGGAGGCGCTCGACCTGACCGCCAAGCCCTCCCCGTTCCGGCGCGGCACGATGGCCTGCACCGGCATCGAGTACTGCAAGCTCGCCATCGTCGAGACCAAGGCGCGCGGCGCCTCGCTGATCGACGAACTGGAGCGCCGCATCCCGGACTTCGACGAGCCGATCACCATCAACCTCAACGGCTGCCCGAACGCCTGTGCGCGTATCCAGGTGGCGGACATCGGTCTCAAGGGCCAGCTGGTCCTCGACGACGACGGCAACCAGGTCGAGGGCTACCAGGTGCACCTGGGCGGCGCGCTCGGTCTGGAGGCCGGCTTCGGCCGCAAGGTGCGCGGTCTGAAGGTGACGTCGGAGGAACTGCCCGACTACGTGGAGCGCGTCCTGAAGCGGTTCCAGGAGGAGCGCGAGGACGGCGAGCGGTTCGCGACGTGGGCCGCGCGAGCTTCCGAGGAGGCGTTGTCGTGAGTGAGCGGGCCGCCCCCTTCTACTGCCCCTACTGCGGTGACGAGGACCTCCGGCCGAGTGAAGCCCTGGAAGGCAGCCACGGCGCGTGGGAATGCACGGCGTGCAACCGCGCATTCCAGTTGAAGTTCCTCGGGCTGCTCGCCCGCGGACTTCGACCCACCGAAGCAGGGGGAGATCAGATATGACCACGGCTCAGGAAGAGCGCACGACAGCGGATCTCAAGGCGCTCGCCGAACAGGCGGGCCGCGACCTGGAGAACGCCACCGCGCTGGAGATCCTCCAGTGGGCGGTCGACACCTTCGGCAAGCAGTTCTGCGTGACCTCCTCGATGGAGGACGCGGTCGTCGCCCACCTGGCGTCCCGCGTGCTGAAGGGCGGCGCCAAAGTCGACGTAGTCTTCCTCGACACCGGCTACCACTTTCCCGAGACCATCGGCACCCGGGACGCGGTCGAGGCCGTGATGGACGTCAACGTCATCACGCTCACCCCGCGCCAGACGGTCGCCGAGCAGGACGCGGAGTACGGCCCCAGGCTGCACGACCGCAACCCCGACCTGTGCTGCGCCATGCGCAAGGTGGAGCCTTTGGAGCGGGGGCTGAAGAACTACCTGGCCTGGGCGACCGGTCTGCGCCGCGACGAGTCCCCGACCCGGGCGAACACCCCGGTCGTCGGCTGGGACGACAAGCGGCAGAAGGTCAAGATCTCCCCGATCGCCCGCTGGACCCAGGACGACGTGGACGCGTACGTCGCCGAACACGGCGTACTGACCAACCCGCTGCTGATGGACGGTTACGCCTCCGTCGGCTGCGCCCCCTGCACCCGCCGTGTCCTTCAGGGCGAGGACGCGCGCGCCGGCCGCTGGGCCGGCCGGGCCAAGACCGAGTGCGGGCTGCACGGATGACGATCACCGAGACACGTCAGGAGACACACGTGACGACCGGAGCCACCATCTGGCTCACGGGTCTGCCGAGTGCCGGCAAGACCACCATCGCGTACGAGCTGGCAGGCCGGCTCCGGGCGGAGGGCCACCTCGTCGAGGTGCTCGACGGCGACGAGATCCGCGAGTTCATCTCGGCGGGCCTCGGCTTCAGCCGCGAGGACCGGCACACCAACGTGCAGCGCATCGGCTTCGTCGCCGAACTGCTCGCCCGCAACGGCGTCAAGGCGCTCGTCCCGGTGATCGCGCCCTACGCGGACAGCCGCGAGGCCGTCCGCAAGCGCCACCAGGAGAGCGGGGCCGCGTACGTGGAGGTGCACGTGGCGACTCCTGTCGATGTGTGCTCCGTACGCGACGTGAAGGGTCTGTACGCCAAGCAGGCCGCGGGCGAACTGTCCGGGCTGACCGGGGTCGACGACCCGTACGAGGAGCCCGAGTCGCCCGACCTGCGGATCGAGTCGCAGCACCAGACCGTGCAGGAGTCCGCAGCGGCGGTCCACGCCCTGCTCACCGAAAGGGGACTGGCATGACGACGACCGTTGCCACGGTGACGGGGGGCGATGAAGGTACGGATTCGCCGTACGCCCTCTCGCACCTGGACGCGCTGGAGTCCGAGGCGGTGCACATCTTCCGCGAGGTGGCGGGTGAGTTCGAGCGGCCGGTGATTCTGTTCTCCGGCGGCAAGGACTCCATCGTCATGCTGCACCTGGCGCTGAAGGCGTTCGCCCCCGCCCCGATCCCCTTCTCGCTGCTGCACGTCGACACCGGGCACAACTTCCCCGAGGTCATCGACTACCGCGACCGCACGGTCGCCCAGCATGGGCTGCGCCTCCATGTGGCCTCCGTACAGGACTACATCGACCGCGGTGTCCTCAAGGAGCGCCCCGACGGCACCCGCAACCCGCTGCAGACCCTGCCGCTGACCGAGAAGATCCAGGCCGAGCGGTTCGACGCCGTCTTCGGCGGCGGGCGCCGGGACGAGGAGAAGGCCCGGGCCAAGGAGCGGGTGTTCTCGCTGCGGGACGAGTTCTCGCAGTGGGACCCGCGCCGGCAGCGGCCCGAGCTGTGGAACCTGTACAACGGCCGGCACGCGCCCGGCGAGCACGTCCGCGTCTTCCCGCTGTCCAACTGGACCGAACTGGACGTCTGGCAGTACATCGCCCGCGAGGAGATCGAGCTGCCGGAGATCTACTTCGCCCATGAGCGTGAGGTGTTCCAGCGGGCCGGCATGTGGCTGACCGCCGGTGAGTGGGGCGGACCGAAGGACGGCGAGACCGTCGAGAAGCGGCTCGTCCGCTACCGCACCGTGGGCGACATGTCCTGCACGGGTGCCGTCGACTCCGACGCCACCACGCTGGACGCCGTGATCACGGAGATCGCCGCCTCCCGGCTGACCGAGCGGGGCGCGACGCGCGCCGACGACAAGCTCTCCGAGGCCGCGATGGAAGACCGCAAGCGCGAGGGGTACTTCTAGACATGAGCACGCTCACGACCGAGGAACTCTCGGCCACCACCCTGCTGCGATTCGCCACCGCGGGCTCCGTCGACGACGGCAAGTCCACGCTCGTCGGCCGCCTGCTGCACGACTCCAAGTCGATCCTCACCGACCAGTTGGAGGCCGTCGAGCGCGCCTCCGCGAGCCGCGGCCAGGAGGGTCCCGACCTCGCGCTGCTGACGGACGGTCTGCGCGCCGAGCGCGAGCAGGGCATCACGATCGATGTCGCCTACCGCTACTTCGCCACCCCGCGCAGGCGGTTCATCCTCGCCGACACCCCCGGCCATGTGCAGTACACCCGCAACATGGTCACCGGCGCCTCCACGGCCGAGCTGACGGTGATCCTGATCGACGCCCGCAACGGCGTCGTCGAGCAGACCCGCCGGCACGCCGCCCTCGCCGCGCTGCTGCGGGTGCCGCACGTGGTCCTCGCCGTGAACAAGATGGACCTGGTCGACTACCAGGAGTCCGTGTTCGCCGCGATCGCCGAGGAGTTCACGGCGTACGCGCTCGAGCTGGGCGTCCCGGAGGTCACCGCGATCCCGATCTCGGCGCTGGCCGGCGACAACGTCGTGGAACCGTCCGCGAACATGGACTGGTACGGCGGTCCGACCGTCCTGGAGCACCTGGAGACGGTTCCGGTCGCCCACGACCTGAGCCATTGCCACGCCCGCCTTCCCGTGCAGTACGTGATCCGTCCGCAGACCGCCGAGCACCCGGACTACCGGGGGTACGCCGGCCAGATCGCGGCGGGTTCCTTCCACGTCGGCGAGCAGATCACGGTCCTGCCGTCCGGCCGTTCCACGAAGATCTCCGGCATCGACCTCCTGGGCAAGCCGGTCGACGTCGCCTGGACCACGCAGTCGGTGACCCTCCAGCTGGAGGACGACATCGACATCTCGCGCGGCGACCTGATCGTGCCCAGCAAGGACGCGCCGCCGACCACCCAGGACATCGAGGCGACCGTCTGCCACGTGGCCGACGCGCCGCTGACCGTCGGTCACCGGGTGCTGCTCAAGCACGGCACCCGCACGGTCAAGGCGATCGTGAAGGACATCCCGTCCCGGCTCACGCTCGCCGACCTGTCCCTGCACCCGCACCCGGGGCAGCTCGTCGCCAACGACATCGGCCGGGTGAAGATCCGCACCGCCGAGCCGCTGCCGGTCGACTCCTACGCCGACTCGCGGCGCACCGGCTCGTTCATCCTGATCGACCCGAGCGACGGCACCACGCTCACCGCCGGCATGGTCGGCGAGTCGTTCGCCTCTCCGGAGCCCGTCAAGGACGCGGCCGAGGACGACGGGTGGGACTTCTGAGCATGACCTCCACCGACTACTACTCCACGTTCGCGAAGGAGGGCGGCCGCGTCGGCAGCGGTGCTCTCGGCAGCGGGCAGGGCGGAGTGGCGCGATGTGTGCGCTGACGTACGCGCACTGCCCGCGCGCCCGTACCTCCCACCGCCGTAGACGAAAACCCGCCGAGCTCCCGGCCACGACCTGAGAGACGTGACCGCCGGGCCAACGAGAGGAACACCTCCCGTGCCTGCCAACCGATCCGCCCTCCTGCGCCGCGGCATGGCCGCCGTCGCCGCGCTCCCCCTGCTCGCTCTGGCCGCGTGCGGCTACGGCTCCCAGGCCAAGGACGACGGCACCGTCAAGATCGCCGCCGGGGCGAAGAAGGTCGATGGTCTCGACTCCGTCAAGATCGGCTACTTCGGCAACCTGACCCACGCGACCGCCCTGGTGGGCATGGAGAAGGGCTTCTTCCAGAAGGAGCTCGGCGCCACCGAGGTCAAGCCCGCCGTCTTCAACGCGGGCCCGTCCGAGATCGAGGCGCTGAACTCCGGGTCACTCGATATCGGCTGGATCGGCCCGTCCCCGGCGATCAACGGTTACACCAAGTCCCAGGGCAAGAACCTGCGCATCATCGGCGGTTCGGCGTCCGGCGGGGTGAAGCTCGTGGTCGACCCGGACAAGATCAAGTCGCTGAAGGACGTCAAGGGCAAGAGGATCGCCACCCCGCAGCTGGGCAACACGCAGGACGTGGCGTTCCTCAACTGGATCGCGGACCAGGGCTGGAAGGTCGACGCGCAGAGCGGCAAGGGCGACGTCACGGTCGTCCGCAGTGACAACAAGGTCACGCCGGACGCCTTCAAGGCCGGTTCCGTCGACGGTGCCTGGGTGCCGGAGCCGACCGCGTCGAAGCTGGTCGCCGAGGGCGGCAAGGTGCTGCTGGACGAGGCGACGCTGTGGCCGGACAAGAAGTTCGTGATCACGAACGTCATCGTGCGGCAGGACTTCCTCAAGGAGCACCCGAAGGTCGTCGAGGCCGTGCTGAAGGGCTCCGTCGAGACCAACAAGTGGATCAACACCCACCCGGACGAGGCGAAGGCGTCGGCGAACAAGCAGCTGGAGATCGACTCCGGCAAGGCCCTCCCGGCGGACGTCCTGGACCCGGCCTGGAAGTCGATCCAGTTCACGGACGACCCGCTGGCCTCCACCCTCGACACCGAGGCGGAGCACGCGGTCAAGGCCGGCCTGCTGGAGGAGCCCGATCTGAAGGGCATCTACGACCTCACGCCGCTGAACAAGGTCCTCAAGGCCGAGGGCGTAAGCCCGGTCGACGACGCCGGTCTCGGCGTCAGCTGATCGAACGACCCCGATGAGTTCCCAGGAGGTGACGACCATGGCCACGACCCTCGCCAAGGCCGCCGACGGTACCGAGACGGCCGAGTACGCCGCCCGCATCGAGCACGTCTCGAAGTCGTTCGCGGGCCCCGCCGGGCAACAGCTCGTGCTGGACGACATCACCCTCGATGTCGCGCCCGGCGAGTTCGTCACCCTCCTGGGAGCCTCGGGCTGCGGCAAGTCCACGCTGCTGAACCTGGTGGCGGGGCTCGACAAGCCCAGCGCGGGTGGCATCACGACGGACGGCCGCCCGGCGCTGATGTTCCAGGAGCACGCCCTCTTCCCGTGGCTGACCGCGGGCAAGAACATCGAACTCGCCCTCAGGCTCAGGGGAGTTCCGAAGAACGAGCGCCGCGACAACGCGGAGGAGCTGCTCGAACTCGTCCGGCTGAAGGGCGCGTACGGCAAGCGGGTGCACGAGCTGTCGGGCGGTATGCGCCAGCGCGTCGCGATGGCCCGGGCGCTCGCGCAGGAGAGCAAGCTGCTGCTGATGGACGAGCCGTTCGCCGCGCTGGACGCCATCACCCGGGACGTCCTGCACGACGAGCTCACCCGGATCTGGGGGGAGACGGGGCTGTCCGTCCTGTTCGTCACGCACAACGTGCGCGAGGCGGTACGGCTCGCGCAGCGGGTCGTCCTGCTGTCCTCCCGGCCGGGCCGGATCGCGCGCGAGTGGACCGTGGACATTCCGCAGCCGCGCCGCATCGAGGACGCCCCCGTCGCGGAGCTGTCCATCGAGATCACCGAAGTACTGCGTGGGGAGATCCGCCGCCATGGCCAGCACTGAGCCGAAGACCACCGAGGCCAAGGCCCGGGGCATGGCCCAAGGGAATGCCCCGGGCAACTACGGGCTGGACGGCCTGGAGGCGGGGCTGGACGCCCTGGAGGCCTCGGTCACCGGCCGTACGCCCTTCCGGCAGACCTTCGTCAACAAGATCATTCCGCCGATCATCGCCATCGCGGTGGTCCTGGTGGGCTGGCAGATCACCTTCCACGTCGTCGACGACCCGACCAAGATGGCCTCACCGGGCGACGTGTGGAACGTCGTGCACCAGGCGTGGCTGCAGGGCGAGCTGCTCGGCTACATCTGGACCAGCGTCTCGCGCGGTCTGCTGGGCTTCCTGTTCGCGCTGGTCATCGGCACCCCGCTGGGTCTGCTAGTGGCCCGGGTGAAGTTCGTGCGCGCGGCCATCGGCCCGATCCTGTCCGGCCTGCAGTCGCTGCCGTCGGTGGCCTGGGTGCCGCCGGCCGTGCTCTGGCTGGGCCTGAACAACTCGATGATGTACGCGGTGATCCTGCTCGGTGCCGTGCCGTCCATCGCCAACGGCCTGGTGTCCGGCGTCGACCAGGTGTCGCCGCTGTTCCTGCGGGCGGGCCGCACGATGGGCGCGACGGGTCTGAAGGGCACCTGGTTCATCACGCTGCCGGCCGCGCTGCCCGGCTATGTGGCCGGTCTGAAGCAGGGCTGGGCGTTCTCCTGGCGGTCGCTGATGGCGGCCGAGATCATCGCGTCCTTCCCCGACCTCGGCGTCGGCCTCGGCCAGCTGCTGGAGAACGGCCGCAACGCCAGCGACATGGCCATGGTGTTCGAGGCCATCCTGCTCATCCTGTTCGTCGGTATCGCCATCGACCTGCTGATCTTCAGTCCGCTGGAGCGGTGGGTGCTGCGCAGCCGCGGTCTGCTGGTGAAGAGCTGAAGTCCCATGCATCGAAAGCCGGTTCATCCCGTCCTCGTCGTGGTCGCCCACGGCAGCCGTGATCCGCGGCACGCCGCGACCGTGCACGCCCTGGTGCGGCGCGTACGGTCGCTGCGGCCGGGCGTGCGGGTGGAGACCGGCTTCCTGGACTTCAACGTGCCTTCCGTGCAGGGCGTGCTGGAGTCACTGGCGGCGGAGGGTGTGCGGGACGTCGTAGCCCTGCCGCTGTTGCTGACGCGCGCCTTCCACGCGAAGGCGGACATCCCCGCCGTACTGCGGGACGCGCCGCCGCGGCTGCGGATCCGGCAGGCGGAGGTGCTCGGCCCGTCGCCGCTGCTGCTGACCGCTCTCGAGCGGCGGTTGTACGAGGCGGGGTTGACGCCCGCCGACAAGTCCTCGACCGGGGTCGTGCTGGCCTCGGCGGGGTCCACCGACCCGGAGGCGATCGCAGTGATCGCAGAAATCGCGCGGGAGTGGCGGCACACCGGTTGGTGCGCCGTGCGGCCTGCGTTCGCCTCCGCGTCCCTTCCCCGCACGGAGGACGCCGTGCGGGAGCTCAGGGACCTGGGCTGCTCGAAGGTCGCGGTCGCGCCGTACGTCCTCGCCCCGGGGTTTCTTCCCGACCGCATCGCGCGGGGCGCCTCAGAGGCGGATGTGCTGGCCGAGGTGCTCGGGCCCGCGCCCGAGGTGGCGCGGGTGCTGCTGGAGCGGTACGACGCGGCGCGGATGCCGCTGGCGGCCGCGGTCAGCGCCTGACGTGCGGTCTTCCTGACTGGTCCGACCTGCTCGGATTCCGAAGAAGTCGCCTCGCCCCGGCCGGAGATCTGCTGGGATGGTCCCTCGAAGAATCGGTCGAGGGAGAGCGGCGCACGTGGCGGGTCGGGAGTTCGGGCATCACGCCGCGCTGCGTGCAGGATCCGCTGCGGGAGTGCTCGCCCGGCGCGGGCTGCCGCCGGTCCGCGCCGCGGGGAAGGGACGAGTCAAGTGACCCTCGCCCAGCTGCACTACACCTCCGATCCGCCCGGACCCGACGGGTCGGGCTTCCGGTTCACCGCGGTCGGCGCGGGGGTCCCGCAGGGGCTGCTGCGGGAGGCGGAACAGCTGATCGGGTACGAGCCGCCGCGCGACTTCCCGGACCGGCCCGACACCGAACAGCTCAAGAGCTTCCCCAAGGCCTTCAGCTTCAGCGAACTCGCCGACGGAGGGTCGCTGCTGAGCCGCAGCGTGTACACCGGGGCGGACCACAGCGGGCGTTGGGGCAACTTCCACGCGCACGCCGTCCATCTGCCGTCCGGGACGCGACTGCCGGACGGCGCCCTGCCCATCACCGCGTGGGAGTCGCCGCGCTGGGCCGACGCCACTCCCCCGGGTGGCCGGCCCGAGCCGGTCGACCGTTTCGAGCCGTCCGGCCTGTTCCGCAAGGAGGGGCTGGTCGCGTTCGCGGTGTCCCGGGCCGACCGGCTCGCGGCCTTCTTCGCCGATCTGCGGGCGCTCGCGGCGGACCCGGACGCCGGGCAGCTCGTGATCGTGGAGCACGACAGTGCCGACGTGGCCCAGTGGATCGCGCTCGCCTGCACGGTGCTGCCGCGCGAACAGGCGCACCGGCTGACCTTCACCACCTACACGCGTCGCCCTCAGCAGGCCCGCCAGCAGATCATCGGCGCGCTGCCGTCGTCGGAGTCGGTCGCCCACGACCACCGCTACCGGGTGCACGACCGCACCGGGCGGCCGCCGTCCGAGCCGGTCACGGACGCCTGGGCGGAGGTGTGCGCGCGGATCTGGTGCGCCGGGCGGCCCGAGCTGTTCCGCGACGCCGAGGACCTCGGCCCCCTCGCCGTGGCCGCCCTCACCTCGGGCATCGCCCTGCGCACCGACGCCCGCGCGGTCGCCGCACGCTGGGCGGCCGACCACGCGGACACACTGCCCGATGCGACGCTGGGCGCGCTGGTGGAGGGGTTGTGTGCGGGGGATGCCGAGGGCTCGGTGGTGCGGGCCCCGTCGGCCGCGGCCGTCGACACCCCCGCTCCCCCGCCCCCCGACGACGAACAGACCGCGCTGGCCGCGCTGTTGGCGCGGCTCGAGGGGCAGGTGCCGACCGCCGTGTCCGCTCCGCTCGCCGCACGCGTGCTGGCCTCGGCCGTGCTCGGCCGGGGGCCCGTGCCCGCGCTCGACGCCGGGTCGCTCACCCCGCAGGCACGCGCCGATCTCGCCCGTGAGCTGGCCCCCGCACTGCGCGCCGGCCTCGCGGACGCGCGCGAGCCGGCCGACGGACGGCCACTGGCCCTGCTGCAGGTCGCCGACCTGCTGGACATCGACTGCCAGGACCTGCTGCCGGACCTGGCCGGGCGGCTGGCGCGGGCGCTGGTGGGCGAGGACCCGGCCGGGGGCTCCGGCGTCGCAGGCCGCGAAGACCGCACCGCCGCCCCCTGCCCGCCCGCCCTCCTCGACGCCGTGCACGGGCACCCCGCGCTGCGCATCGCCCTCTTCGATGCCCTCGACGCGCTGGCCGCCGCCGATCCGCGGGTCGCCGCGCGGAAGCTGGCCGGGTCGGGGCTGCCCGTCACGCTGCAGCCGGGCTTCCCGCACCTGCGCATGTGCGTCACGGCGACGCCTCCCGACGCCCCGGGCGACCGGCTCGCGCGGTTCCACGGCGTCCTGCGGGCCGCGGGGGTCTCCCCGCACGCCGAGACGGCCGTGTTGCGGACCGCGCTCGGGCTGGTGTGGACCGGCGAGCTGCCGACCGGGCAGGAGGCGAGCCTGCTGCTGAACCAGCTGGGTTCCGACACGCACCGCGCGGCCGGCACCCGGGACCTGCTGATCGAGGCCGCCCTCGCCGCGCCCGCGGACGACCCCGGCGTGCCGGTCCTCGCCACCGACCTGCTGCGCTGCTTCGGTACGGAACTGCGGCCCGGGCAGCGTTCGGCCCTGCTCCTGCTGGAGTTCGCGGGCCTGCTCGGCACCGAGGGCGAGGGCGAGCAGTGGGTCGACCGGGTGCTGGCGCTGCGGGACTCGGCGACCGAACCCGTTCCGGACACGGTGACCGAGCGGGTCTACGGCGCCCTCGCCCGGCGGCTGTTGGAGGGGACGGCTCCCGAGAACGAGGTCTACTCCCTGGCCAGGTCGGCCGAACCGGAACTGCTCGCGGCGTACGAGCGCGTCGGGCGCTCGGACCGCGTGGGCGACCGGCTGCGGACCGTGCCGTCGTACGTCGCCGCCCGCTACTGCGACTGGAGCGCGTACCCCGGCACCCACCCCGACTGGGACACCACGCGTACCACGCTGCTGACCAAGGTGCTGCGGCCGATCGTGCGGGCACTGCCCGCCGAGGACCACGCCGAGATCGAGGCGGCGCTGGGCCGCGCGGGCCGGGGCAAGCTCGACGCGTGGCGTTCCTGGAACCGCCCCGGCGCGCTCGGGCGGCTCGCGGGACGGCTGTCCGGACGCGGCCGCCGTACCGAGCCGATCGCCGGCCCGACCCCCGGTCGGCACGCGGACATCGAACCGCCGGCCGGTGGAGGCCACCGGTGAACCTGTGAGCGTGGACGCGTTGTCGGCCGCCGTCACCCCCAGGGGCCGCTGACCTGGACGGCGTTCTCCGACCTGTGGCCGACGCGGATCGCCCGGAGCCTGTTCCACGGACGGCGCCCCGCAGCGGGCGGGTCCAGGGAGCCGAGCGAGACGTCCTCGGCCGCTGGAGGAGATCTGCCTCGGCGGACTCAGCGGCCCGGCACCCCCAGGGGCCGCTGCAACGGGTCCCGGCCGCTCGCGGCAAGGGCACGGGCGAACACGGGTGCGTCGTCCGGCACCGGTACCGGGTCGGCGAAGCCGTCGTACTGCCGGTAGAGGTCGCCGTGGGTGACGACCACGTCGAGGACCAGCCGGGCGGCGCCGTCCGAGACGTGGAACTGCTGGCCGGTGGCCGTGGCGACGTCCCAGCCGTGCACGGCCGTCTCCTTGATGATCAGCGAGGCGAGCTCGGGGGCGGGCAGGCTGCCCACGCCCAGGTCCACCTCGCCCTCCCACACCGCGGGGTCCGCCCAGGCGGCGACCGCGCGGTCCAGCTGGGCGGCGTACGCCTCGGCCCAGTCCGCCTCGGCGGTGAAGTCGCGGGCGGTCAGCTCCTCGGGGAGCTGCTTGCGCAGGGCGCGGTGCTCCAGGCCGTGCGAGGTGTACAGGACCATGTGGTTGACCAGGGCGCGCACGTCCCAGTCGGAGCAGTGGGTCGGTTCGCCGAGCCGCGCGGCCGTGACACCGCGCGCGACACGGGCCGCCTCGGCGGCGCATTCGGTCATGTACGGGTAGAGGTCATCCTTGTTCATGCACGTCACGCTAGGGAGGGCGTGCCGAGGCCGCTTGAACAAACGCGACGAGCCTAGGCTCCTCGTATGACCGTGACCTTCTACGCCGTGACGCTCGACTGCCCCGACGCCGATCAGCTTGCCCGCTTCTACCAGGGCTTTCTCGGCGGGCGACGGATCGTCTCCGACGAGGACGGCTACGCCGTACTCGTCCTGGAGGGCGGTACCGTACGGCTCTTCTTCCAGAAGGTGGGCAATCCGCGGCCGCTCCGCTGGCCGGACCCGGCCGCCCCGCGCCGCCAGCATCTGGAGTTCGCCGTCGACGAGAGCCTGGACGAGATGGAACGACGGCTCGAACGGCTCGGCGCGCTCGTGCCCGAGCAGCAGCCCGGCGGCGACCGGTTCCGGGTGTTCGTCGACCCCGCCGGCCACCTGTTCTGCCTGGCACCGCGCGAGACCACCGAGGTCACCCAGAAGATGCTCGATTCCGCCCGCTGACAGCTAGGGCCCTAATCGGTCAGCTCCACCAGCTTGAGCACCGTGTTCCAGTTGCGGCTTGTGGCGATCACGCCCTTGTTCAGCCGGGGCTTGGAGAGGTGCTCGGCGAGCTTGGAACGGCCCAATCCGTTCGGCGCGTAGAGGTACAGGGCGCGGTCGCCGAGGCGGAACTCCTCGGGGAGATAGGCGGCTTGGTCGATCTCCGCGAAGCGCTCGGCGTCGACTCGGGCGGAGAAGTAGGTGACGTGCAGCTGCTTGGCCTCCAGCTCGGCGGCCGGGAAGGGGCAGGCCTCGGCGACCGCCTTCAGATAGGCGTGGTCGCGGACGATCACGTCGACCACGAAGCCGAAGCGCTTCTCGATCGCCTGCGTGAGCTCGGCGGCCAGGGACTCCTCGTCGCCGTGGCCGCTGGTGAACACGGCCTGGCCGCTTTGCAGATACGTACGGACTTGCGCGTGCCCGAGGCCCTCCAGCAGCGCGCGCAGTTCGGCCATCGGCACCTTCTTGCTGCCGCCCACGTTGATTCCGCGCAGCAGCGCCGCGTACCTCGTTGTCATCCGCACACCATAAAGCGGCCGTCGTGCCCCGTGGGGGTGGGCACGACGGCCGTGTCCGCGCGTGGGACTGTGCGGAACTCTGGCCGATCCGGAGGGCGTGATTCAACCGCTGCACACACCTGTGACTCATTCAACAAGCTTTTCGCCACGACAAAGCGGGTCGCTGCCGACGGACCGGACACTGCGATCGTCGTCCCCGAGAAGACCAGGTAGTTGTAAGGGGCCATCATCCTCCCCAGTGGGGAGAGCGCGGGGGCCGAGGGGATGACTTCGGTCCGTCGCGCTTCACCGGGCAGCAGGACGAGATGGCTTTATGCGGCCCATACCTTCGAAACGAAAGGTGGCGGCAGGGGGCTGCCACCGCTCACGAGGGGGCAAGCCCGTCATGGGGAACGGAGATACACGGGTGCGGGGGTTGGCCGCCCGGGCCGGCGGTTGGAGTGCCCAGCATCGATGGGCTGCCGTCGGCATCTGGGTGCTGTTCGTCGTCCTGGCGATGGGGCTCGGGTCGGCGGCGGGCCGGGTCGACGTCGACCAGAGCGACGGGCTGCCGGGCGAGACATACACCGCCGCCAAGATCATCGAGGATGCCGGGATCGACGAACCGGCCAGCGAGACGGTGCTGATCCAGGCCAAGGACGGCAGCCTCAAGGCCACGGACGCGGAGTTCCGCGCCGCGGTCACCGCGGTCATGGACGCCGTGGACGCGACCGGCAAGGTCACGGACGTGACATCGCCGTACGACACGGACACGGTCTCGAAGGACGGCCGCAGCGCGCTGGTGCAGTTCGACATGCGCGGCGACTCCGACACCGCGGGCGAGCGGGTCGAGCCGGTGCTGAACGCCGTCGAGGACGTCCAGAAGGACCACGAGTCGCTGCGGATCGAGGAGATCGGCGGCGCCAGCATGATGAAGACGTTCAACGACGCGTTCGGGGACGACTTCCAGAAGGCCGAGTACTCCGCGGTGCCGGTTGCCCTCGGCATTCTGCTCATCGCCTTCGGCGCGCTGGTGGCGGCCCTGCTGCCGGTGCTGCTGGCGATCACCGCGATCATGGCGACGATGGGCCTGATGGGCCTCGTCAGTCATGTGATGCCGATGAGTGAGACGGCCAACTCCGTGATGCTCCTGGTCGGTCTGGCCGTCGGCGTCGACTACTGCCTGTTCTACCTGCGCCGCGAGCGCGAGGAGCGCGAGGCGGGACGGGACGCCCAGACGGCGCTGCGGGTGGCCGCCGCCACCAGTGGCCGCGCGATCATCGTCTCGGGTGTCACGGTGTGCGTGGCGATGGCGGGCATGCTGTTCACCGGGCTCGCCGAGTTCGAGGCGATGGGCCTGGCCTCGCTGATGGTCGTGGCGGTCGCCATGGTCGGGTCCGTGACCGTGCTGCCCGCGCTCCTTTCCCTGCTGGGCGGGCGGGTAGAGAAGGGCCGTATCCCGTTCCTGCGGCGGCGTCGCCGTAACGGCGGCAACGGCGAAAGCCGGTTCTGGACGGCCGTACTGAAGGGTGTGCTCGCCAGGCCCGTCATCTCTGTGGTCGTGGCGGCCGGGGCGCTGCTCGCGATCGCCGCGCCGGCGGTCGGCATGAAGACGCAGAACCTCACGCTGGACCAGGAGTTCGGCGACTCGCTGCCGATCGTGCAGACCTACAACCGGGTCAACGACGCCTTCCCCGGAGGCTCCGAGCCGGCCGAGGTCGTCGTCAAGGCGGACGACATCAACGCGCCCGAGGTACAGGGCGCCCTGGCCGAGTTCAAGGAGCGGGCGGTCGCCTCGGGCGCCTCGCGCGGCCCGGTCGAGATCAAGCTGCACGACAGCCAGAACATCGCCTTCGTCTACGTCCCGCTGGTCGGCGGCTCCGACCTGGACAAGGCCGGCGAGAACCTGGACAAGCTGCGCGACGACGTGCGGCCCGCCACGCTCGGCAAGGTCGACGGCGTCGAGGCGCCGATCACCGGACAGGTGGCCGGTTCGAAGGACTTCAACGACCAGCTGGCCGGAGCCGTCGTCCCGGTCTTCGCGTTCGTCGTGGTCTTCGCCTTCGCGCTGATGCTGCTGTCGTTCCGCTCGCTGACGATCGCGATCACCTCGATCGTGCTCAACCTGCTGTCGGTGGGCGCGGCCTACGGCATCCTCGTCGGGGTCTTCCAGCACGGCTGGGGTGCCTCGCTGGTGGGCGCGGAGGGCGTCGGCGCCATCATCACGTGGCTGCCGCTGTTCCTCTTCGTGATCCTGTTCGGCCTGTCGATGGACTACCACGTGTTCGTGGTCTCGCGGATCCGCGAGGCACGGATGCGCGGCCGCAGCACGAACGAGGCCATCAAGCACGGTGTGGTCACCACCGCCGGTGTCGTGACCAGTGCCGCCGTCATCATGGTCGCCGTCTTCGCGATCTTCGGCACGCTGTCCATGCAGTCCATGAAGCAGATGGGCGTCGGCCTCGCGGCCGCGGTGCTCATCGACGCGACGATCATCCGGGGCGTACTGCTCCCCGCGGTGATGGCGCTGCTCGGCGAGCGCAACTGGTACCTGCCGAAGTGGCTGCACCGGCTGCCTGACCTCACCCACGACGAGTCGCCGGAGGCCGTCGCACGGCCCGTGGCACGGGACGACGAGGGTGAGCGGCTGGGAGTCTGAACGGCTCCGTACGGCGCCGTAGGGTCGTGAACCTTCCCTGACTGAGGGCCCGTTGACTTCGGGGGAGTCAACGGGCCTTCTTCCTGCGCGGGTTACCCGGGCAGTTCGGCCTCGATGAGGTCGGCCGCTCGCTTCGTGCCGCCCTCCTGGGCCATCTCCGCCTGGATCTCCTTCAGCCGCCGGGCGACCTCGGGGTCGTCGACCAGCGCGAGGGCGGCTTCCCGCAACGCTTCGGCGGTCGCCTCCTCAGTCGGAAGGCGGCGGGCGACGCCGAGGCCCTGGAGCATGTCCGCGTTGCCGAACTGGTCCACGGCCTGCGGTACGGCGATCATCGGCGTGGCCGTGGCCAGTCCCTCCTGGCTGCCGCCCGCGCCGGCGTGCGTGACGAACAGGTCGGCCTGCTTCAGGATCGCCAACTGCGGCACCCAGGAGCGCACTTCGACGTTCGCCGGTACGTCGCCCAGCTCGGCGGGGTCGACGTGCTTGCCGATCTGGAGCACCAGGTGCCAGCCCGGCAGGTCGCCGAAGGCCTTGGCGCACTCCCGGTAGAAGTCCGGCAGCTTGGTGAAGGCGGACCCGAGCGAGACGAGGACCACCTTCTCGGCGCCTGCGGGCCGCTGCCAGTCGCCCTCCGCGCCGCGGTCGCCCTGGCAGGCGCCGACGAAGCTGTGCACGCTCTCGTCGACCCGGTCCGCGTTCGGCTGCAGCGCCCTGGGGATCAGGACGATGGAGCGGGCGGGACGGCCCACGAACGGGTCCGGGTGCTCGGTGATCCCGTTCTCCTCCAGCCAGGCGTGGAAGCGGGCGTAGTAGGCCTGCCCGCGCTCGGTCTTCCGCGGCTCCTCCCACATCGGCTCGGCGACCTCCTCCTCATAGCCGTCCCAGGCGACGAGGTTCGGTGAGAGGGAGATCGCGGGCACGCCCCAGCGGTGGGCGAGGACCCGGGCCGGGTAGGAGGTGATGTCGTGCAGTACGAGGTCGGGCTCGTCGCCCTCGTACGCCTCGATCAGCTGCGGGAGCGCTTGGATCGCGTCGGCCAGGAAGGGCTCCACGTTGTCCAGCAGGGTGGTGCCCCAGGCCGCCGGGTCGTCGTCGGGCGAGGGCAGCGTCGACGTCCAGAGCTTCACCTCGGCACCGGTCCCGGCGACCTTCTCGGCGAACACGGGCGGGATGGCGTACGTGACCCGGTGCCCGCGCGCGACGAGCTCGCGGATCACCTCGAGGCTCGGGTTCACGTGGCCGTGGGCGGCGATGGAGAACATGGCGATGTGGGCGCGGGTGGCGGTCATGGCGTCGACAGTAGACGAGACGAGACGTCTCGTACAACTCGAATACCGAGACTGCTGCCGCTAGGGCGTGGGGCAGTCCTCACCGGATCCCTCGACCGGTCGGCCGTCCGGGCCGGTGACGGTGACGGTCCCCGGTTCGCTCCCGGGATCGGCGATGCGCTGTGCCCCCACGGCCGTGCAGATCAGCTGGGCTACCGCGAGGTCATTCACCACTGCGGACAGTTCGAGGGAGACGCGGTCGCCCTGCGTGGCCACCTTCACGAGGTCCGACGCCCTCGCCTCCTGCGGAACCCGCACGGCGAGGCCCGTGGGCGGCGCGGCCGGGGCGGCCGTCGGCAGCGGTCCCGGCAGCGGCAGCAGCGTGGTCAGGCGCTTGGCGCGTTCCGCGTCGCTCGGGCCCTGGAGCAGTACGTCCACGGCCGACTCGACGTCGACCGGGGCGACGGTTCTGCGGGGGACGGCGATCAGGGTGCCGTCCACCACGAGGTAGATCCGTATGGTGGGCACGACCCCACTGGCGGGCCCGCCCGCCTCCACCACGCCGGTCGTGGGGACGCCGCAGGAGACGAGCGCGGCGAGCGCCGCGAGGACGAGTGACGCGGATCGGCATACAGCTCTCAAGATCGGTTCCCCTGCGGCGACGTGTCCCGCCGCAGCGGGAGTTCTACGGTGAAGACGGCGCCGCCCTCCGCACGGTTCGCCGCCCGGACGGTGCCGCCGTGCACCCGGACGTTCTCCGCGGTGATGGCGAGGCCCAGGCCGCTGCCCTCGGTCCGGGTGCGGGCGGTGTCGGACTTGTAGAAGCGCTCGAAGACGTGGGGCAGCACGTCCTCGGGGATGCCGGGCCCGCTGTCCAGCACCTCGATCACGGCCGACCCGGGGTCTGTGCCCTCGTACAGGCGCAGCCGGACCGGGCGGGCGCCGTGCCGGAGGGCGTTGCCGACCAGGTTCGCGACGATCACGTCGAGGCGGCGCGGGTCGACGCGTGCGCGCAGGGCATCGGGCGGCGGCAGGTCGGCGTCCACCGAGTCGGTCCAGGCGCGGGAGGCGAGTGTGCGCCGCAGCGACTCGGCGAGGTCGATCTCGTCCAGGTGCGGCACCGCCGCGCCCGCGTCGAAGCGGGAGATCTCCATCAGGTCGTCCACCAGCCGGGCCAGCTTCACGGTCTCCTCGCTGATCAGCCGGACCGCGGTGGCGGTGTCGGGGTCGAGGTGGGCGGCGTCCTCGTCGAGGACGTCGGTGACCGCCGACATGGCGGCCAGCGGGGTGCGCAGTTCGTGCGAGACGTCCGCGGCGAACCGGCGGGCCCGGGCCTCCATGCCGCGCAGTTCGGCGACCGACTCCTCCAGGGCGGCGGCGGTCTCGTTGAACGTGTGCGACAGATCGGCGAGTTCGTCGGAGCCGTCGACCGCGAGCCGGGTGTCCAGCCGTCCCTCGGCGATGCTGCGGGTGGCGTGGCGCAGCGCGCGCACCGGCCGCAGCACTCCGCGGGCGGCGAGCAGCGCGAACAGCACGGCGAGGCCCAGGGCGGGCACGGTGGCCCGTTGGATGGCGGTGACCAGGGCGTCGACGTACGCCTGTTCCGTGGCCTGCGGCACCGTCAGGAAGACCTGGACGCCGGACTCGACCAGGCCCTCCGCGCCGGACGTGGCGAAGGCGACCGACATGCCGACGACGAGGGAGGTGTGGTCGCCGCTGTTCACTCGCTGGAAGACGGTGGCCGTGCTGGAGTCCACGGCCGCGCGCAGGGCGGGCGTCAGCTCCTCGAACGGGTCGTCGGGGGCGGAGGTGGCGCTCAGCCCGTCGTAGGCGACCAGCACGCGCCAGGTCCCGGACGGTTCGGCGGCGGCCACGTCGGCCGCGAACCGCCGCAGTTGGGCCTCGCCCGGGGGGAAGCCGAGTTGGGGTGCGAGCCGGTCCACCTGGGTGCGCAGCAGCTTGATCACGGTGTCCTGGCTCTGCTGGAGGACTCCGGTGCGCGCCTCCCGGAACGTCAGGGCGCCGGTGGTGGCGGCGGTGAGCGCGGCGACGAGGGCGAACGCCACGACCAACCGCATGCGCAGGCCGCGCAGTTGCGGGGCTCTGACCCGGGATCTCGCCGAGAGCCTCACCGGGCGGCGAACCGGTAGCCGAAACCGCGCACGGTCTGTATGTAGCGCGGATCGCGCGAGGGTTCGCCCATCTTGGCGCGCAGCCGTTTGACACAGGCGTCCACCAGGCGCGCGTCCCCGTGGAAGCTGTGCTCCCAGACCGCCTCCAGGAGTTGCTGCCGGCTGAACACCTGGCCGGGTGAGGCGGA
>NZ_JBEOVF010000051.1:0-64874 GCF_040295365.1 Streptomyces sp. NPDC002838
GCGGGCTGACGCAGCTGTGGCAGATGCCCATGCGGCAGCCGCTCGGCATGACGACACCCGCCGCCTCGCCCACGACCAGCAGGGGCGTGGCCGGGGCGCCCACGGGGGAGACCACTGTCTACGAACAGGAACTTGCCCGACCAGTTCACCACGAGGTCGACCACACCTCCACGGTGTGCTGTGTTGACGGCGTGTGCGCTTGTCGGCCGTGGGCTGGACTGCTTCAGGATGCGGCTTCGCGTTGCGGCACCACTGCAACTGGGCAATCGGCGTGCTGGAGCGCGGCGTGCGCCACGCGGCCGAGGGGTAGTGCGAGCCCGTGGCGTCGAGGGGCGCCGAGGACGAGCAGGTCGGCCGTGGCCGACAGCGCGAGGAAGAGGTGGTGGGCGGGGCCCTCGGCGGTGACGCGATGCACCGGTACATCAGGATGTTCGCGCTCCGGGGTGCGCAGGACGTCGTCGAGCAGGGCCGATGCCTGATCCTCGTGGTGGTGGGCGGGATGCCCGGCGAGCAGCGGATGCGCAAGGGGTTTGTGCGCGGGGCGACGCCAGGCGCGTACGGCATCCAGCGCGCAGTGCCGTTCTTCGGCCTCGCGGAACGCGAACGTTATCGCCGCGGTGCTGGTTGCGGCATCCCCCACGCCGACCACGATGCGGCCATTAACCCCTTCCCGGTTGTGCGCGGTGCCACGTACAACGACCACCGGGCTGGAGGCATGCGTCGCCAGGGAGCGGCTGACCGAGCCCATCAATGCGCCCGTGATCGGTCCTCTGCCCCTGCACCCGGTCACGACGGCGGCGGCGAGGCACGCTTCCCGCAAGAGCGCCGCCTCGGCGTCGTCGGGAACGATGTCAACCGTGATCTTCACGTCCGGGTTGCGCTGCCGAGCCCGTTCGGCAGCGCGGCCGACGATGTCCAGTGCGAGCGCGTGCTCCGCGGGAACTTCCGTGGACTGCGCCAAGACGGGTCCTTCGTAGTGTTCCCACAGGCAGGCGTGCACGATGCGCAGCGGCAGGCCGTGCAGGGCCGCCTCGTCCGTGGCCCACTCGGCCGCCCAGAGGCCGGCCTCTGACCCATCGACGCCTACGACCAGGGGCAGCGTCATCGATCCCACCCCCTTCGGCACGCGCCAGGATGATGCCTTCATTCTCCCGCGCCACCACGCCCTCGCAGTGTCGCCGGAACGTTGGGACAGCACAGTTGCGGCCAGAAGGCTGACTCGCCGTCTGTGTGCCGACCGTTCACGATCTTTGGATGAATCGCTCCATCAGACGGGCGGCCATCACCGCACCGGCCAGGCGGGGCCGGTTGCCGTCGCGTTCGACGACCGCGACCAACGGAGTGTGCCTGCGCGCCATCAGTGCTGCGATGCGCAGGATCGACAGACCGAGTGCCCCGCTCAGCTGGGCTCCTCCCCACAGAAGGTCGGCCCATGCTCCCGCAGGTGCTGACCTGCCGATACGAGCGCAATGCCTAGCTCGCATGCCCCGCCCGCCGGGCGAGCGAGGAACAAGCTGCCGGGGACGCACCCGCTTGATCGGGCATCCATCTCCTGACTCCTTCGCCGCGACTTCGAGACCATCCCTTCTTCGCCGCGGTCTGGTTCGTGCACTCGTGGACCTCGGTCTCCGAGCCCTCGCCGGTACCCGAGAAGCCTGCACCCTCACTCACCGAATACTAAAGAATTTACCTAAATTGTATTGACTCATGACATATCGCGTGCTTCGTTATGACTAGACCACAACACCGAAAGAGCCACAAAGTCGGTGAGGACGTCTAGTCGGCGGAGTGACTTGGACAGGATGTGGTTCAGGCCCCCGGCAAGCCGGCGCGACACCGAGGCAACAGTGACGACTGAGGCTTCAGGACACGCGCAGCACTACCGGGGACTGTTTTGCCCTCGGAGCCTTCGCGCGAGCCTGACCTCGGTGCGAAGGCTTTGCCGCGCCCACGCTCCGCGGAACCGAAGAGCGCCAAGCCGGACCCCCACGGCCGGAACGGTCACCCTGCGTCGATGCCGGGACGGATCTCCACGGTGAAGGCCGCATCCTCGGCACCGTCACCTTCCTCGTCCTCCCAGACGATCACACGCACGTGCCTCTGCCCGGTGCCGCCCGCCTCCCACTCGGTCACCAGGTCGGTGACGACGAGGGCGGCGACGTACTCGGCGGACTCTTCGGGGCTGTCGGTGACGACGGTCCCCCGCCACCGCTCGGGATGGCCGCCGTGGGGGCGCCAGCCCTGCGAGCCGTACGGCTCGTCGACCCGGTACACCCAGCACTTCTCGGTGCCCATGGCACCGATCCTTCCACTCCAGGAGCACCACGCCCCCGCATCGGATCGACGCTGCCCGCCGAACGCGGGTCGCCCGGCTGCATCAATTGCCCCGATGGCATCGTGACCCCGGTTGCCCGCACCCTCAGGAGGGCAGGAGCGACGAGGGTAACCGCGCGGACGAGCCCCCCGGCAGGACTTGCGCGTGGTGTCCGCGCTCGCCGTGCTGACGCCGTGGGCGCGGCCCGGCGCACAAGGTGGCGGCGCATCCGCTTCTCTCCGGAGCCGTGTGCGCAGGTTCGAATCCTGCCGGGGCACTCCGGGAAAAGCTCCTGACCTGCAGAAATACAGGTCTGGAGTTTTTGCGTACCTGCCAAAACGCACACGGTCTTTTGGCCGTTGCTCTTTTCCGGTCGTGTAGCATCCCGAACAACGCGGCCACCCTCCTTTATTGGTGCGTTTCCGCAGGTCAAAGCCACTTCGTGAGGCGTTCGATGGCCACACTCAGGGCGAGATTCCGAACCTTGGCGCCAGCATGAAGGCCAGCACAGTTTCCCGCTGGAGAACCGCGTGCGACCTGCCTAAATGCGGCCGACAGCACAGCGAAACGCAAACGGTCCGGTGGGTCGTCACCGGTTCGGCCCGGCTCTACTCGTCCGGCTGTCGGATCGGGTGCGGGACGGCCGAGGGTTGGACGGCAGCGGACAGCACACCGCGCCTTGCGGTCAGGGCTCCTCCGGAGGGGCTGTTTCCCTTGGGACAGGGAGCGCCTGCCGAGCGCGGGTGGAGGAGTCGATCCTCGGTGCGAGACGGCGAAGCCGTCGTGCCGTGGCTGCGGCGTCGTCCCGTACGGAGACCGCGAGAAGGCTGAAGGGAGCGGTGGGCCACAGGGCGACGCACACCACGGGCCTGCCGGGCCGCACCGCCACGATGTCCTTTCCGCCGTGGTGGCCCCGCGTGCCGATGCACAGCGTCCCCGGAATCCAGACGCCTTTCTGGGCGACTCCCCGCAGGGCACGCCACCAGTCGGGTTCGACGGTCACCCGGCACACCGATGCGAGCGGCACGCGCACATCGCCGTGGCGCGCGGCCGCTTTCTCCCACCACGCCAGCCGTACGACGAGTTCATCACCCTTGGCAACCATCCGTGCCATTGATCGCGCCCTCCCTTCTATCCTCACGTCGTTTGCGTCCAGGAGGCAGACGGTCTCACCCTGCGAGTCGGCCCTTATCCGACGTGCTGGCACCTCATTCAATGAATGGGATTTCCGTCCAGACGAGACGTGTGATGGGTGAGCATGTTCACGTGCGCATAAGGCACGCTGACGGACTGTGAACGCGCCGCTGACTCACCGGGCGCAGCCGACGTCCAGCACTTCGATCACATCACCATGAGTGGTATACACAAGCCAGCACCATTCACCGAACGCCGCGCCCAGGCCCGTGACCTGGGCCTCCGGGGTGCGGGCCACAGCGCTGATGAGCGTGATGATCTCCTCGTGCATGTCGTCCGGTACGTCGGACAGCACGTTGTCAGCCGGCGGGATCAGTTCGATCTTCATTTCGCCCCCAAGGGCGGCAAGGACACCTGTGCGGCGGAGTGATGCTCTCCGCAGGACATGCGGATGACGACGACCAGCCTCTCCCCACACGATAAGTCCATCGTTGCTGGATCCGTGCCGTGGACAGCCAGCTTGTACGGCGGCCTGCTCTGAGGCGGAAGCCCAATGTCGCATTGCTCCTCCGACGTGAGCCGGGAGTTACGGCCCCACCGTGATCCGGTTGGCGGCTCGTGTCTGGTGGGCAGGGCGGAGCCCGTCGGTCGGCCGCGGGTCGTCCAGTCGCAGTCGCCTCGATGGCACTGCCGACAGGCACGAATCGCTCCCCTCCGCACCACGGCAAAGAGGACGTCACCCAAGCGGCGTATCACCACACGGGGCCGCGGAGTGCGCGGGAATAGCGTAGAAGCGCACTACGAACCACAAAGGGGGGACGCCAGACCCATCCCACTAGGAGGGCTCATGCCGGTTGCCGGGCAGATCATGCACCGAGGCGCTGAGTGCATCAACAAAACGGAAACCCTTACTCGCGCCGCCGAGATGATGAAACGACTGGAGGTCGGCGCGCTGCCTGTCTGTGAGGACGACGGCCGGATGTGCGGCATCATCACCGATCGCGACATCGTGGTGAAATGCGTCGCCGCCGGACACAACCCCGCCGAGACTCAGTGCACGGAGCTGTGCCAGGGCACCCCGCAGTGGATCGACGTCGACGCCGACGTCAAGGAGGTGCTCGACACGATGGAGCGGCACCAGATCAAGCGGCTCCCGGTGATCGAGAACAAAAAGCTGGTCGGCATGATCAGCGAAGCCGACATCGCCCGGCATCTCAACGACCAGCAGATCGCCGAATTCGCAGAGCGGGTGTATGCCACGGCCTGAGCACGGTCCGCCGTCAAAGGCCGGGGCGCCACCTGTGGTAACCCCCACCGCCCACACTTACGGCCCGGCTGGAGACGCTGGGGCGGGCAGCATCGGTTCGGCCTGCGGCCACCGGCTCGGCCATGTTGCGGAGCTTGATGTGGTGCACATGGACAGCTCGCGCAGCACGGCCTCGGCCTCGGCCTCGGCCTCCAACTGCCCGATCCGGTCCCTGCCGCTCCCGGATAGAAACGCCACTCGGTGGACCGTTCAATTGAAATACGATTCGAGCGTGCCGCGACGCCGGATATCGAGCGTCGCGCAGTGGAATGAGCCGCCGAACGGCGCGTAGTGGCTGCTCGTCGCGGACTCCGCCCGCTCATTGGCAGCGGTCGAGGAACGGAGGACACTACCGCAGCTCCGCATGCGGTTGGTCCTGTCCCCGGTGGGCGCCACCAAGCTGGTGGCGCTCGCCGACCTGCTGCAGGCAGGGCTGCTCGACACCCATCCCGGTCGAGCGCCTGGAAATCCTGCCCTACACGCGGTTCTGTGTCCCCTGCCACGAACCATCAGGCCACTCCCCCGCCGAAGTGGCTCGTCCTGGTCAGAGGGCGGTTCGGCGGCCCAGCACCGGTTCAGTCGTCGGATCCCTTTCCCTTCCCCTGTCATGCTTACCCTTGCCGTCGCGATCCTCGCCGTCTTCGTCGTCTTCTACTGGAGGCGCCGAGTTGGACGGCTGGACAGACGGGGGCGTAGCGGCAGGGGTCTCGCTCACGGGTACGGATCTGACGGTCGTCGGCGTGGGTGAAGTCGGCTGCGCGGGCGAAAGGGCTGTCGTCGCCTGCGTTCAGTGATGCTCCGATGGCGGCGGAAGCAGCGAACAGGACCACGGCAGCGGCGCCCAGTGCTGCTTTCGGTGCGAGCCTGCGGTGGGCGCGCGGGCGGGAGTGCGTGACGGGCGCCCCCGCCGGACGCGGCGGCCCGGGCGCAGGGGTGACCGGGGAGGGCAGGGGGACAATGCCCTGCGGCTCCGGACGGGGCCCCGCCTGCTGCTGTGTGCGGAGCCAGGTGGCTGCCTCCTCGGCGGCGGGCCGGTGCTCGGGGTCCTTGGCCAGCAGGTGCAGTACGTACTCGGAGAGCGGCTGCGGTATCTCGGGGCGCAGCCGGGCGGGCGGCGGCGGGGCGGCGTCGACGTGCTGTTGCACCACGGCGAGCGAGGTGGCGCCACGAAACGGGGGCCGACCGGTGAGCAGTTCGTACAGCACGCAGCCGAGCGAGTAGACGTCCGAGGCCGGCTGCGCCGCCCGCCCCAGGGCCCGCTCGGGGGCGACGTAGTCGGCGGTGCCGAGGATCTTGCCGGTGACGGTCAGGGTGCTTGATGCGTCGTCGGCGAAGCGGGCGATCCCGAAGTCGGTGATCTTCGCGGTGCGGTCGGCGGTGAGCATGATGCCGGCGGGCTTGATGTCCCGGCGGATCCCCCCTCGGTGGTGTGCTGCGGACAGGCCCGCCGCCACCTGCGCCGCGAGGGCGGCCGCCTCCTGCGGGGCCAGGGTGCCGCGCATCGACCGCTCCTGGGCCAGGCTCCAGCCGTCGACGAGTTCCATGACCAGGTAGAGCCGGCCGTGGTGGGAGCCGAAGTCGTACACGCCCACCACGTGGGGGCGGTTGAGGCGGGCCGCGGTCTGCGCCTCCAGGCGGAACCGCTCGGTGTCCGTGGCCTTTTCCGTCTTCAGGAGCTTGACCGCGACGGGGCGGCCGAGGACCTGGTCGGCGGCTCGCCACACCTCGCCCATCGCGCCGCGGCCCAGCAGCTCGTCCAACTGATAGCGGCCCCCCAGCAGCACCTGTTCACCCACCCCGAATCGCAACATCAACCGCACATCCCACAGACCTGAATTCTCATACTTGGTGATCATTTAGGTTGCGGCGCGCCCAGGTCACCGGGCTCCCCGGGCGGTGGGGCGTAGTCCCGTCGCTCCCCGCGGGGCAGGCAGGCGACCGGGGGACACACCTGTCTGCGCCTGTGATGCGAGTGCCCGCGCCCCAGGAGGGAGCAAGCATCACGGGGCCTGACCACAGCAGACCCACCTAATACAGCGCACGGGGGTGGTACCGGCGTGACACCTGCGACAGACCCGAGGATCACGAAGTCGCTCGCTGACCGATGGCCGGGCGCATCACAGCCGGGGCGTGGCAGGGCCTTTGAAGGCTCCGGTCGTGCCAGAGTCACCTGCGCGAGCTGATCAAGGCCGGGCCTGTCGCCGGGCACGCCGGCGCCAGCGACGTCGGTAGATGGCGGGACCCGGTTGCGGTCGTCCTACGCTCGGCATCGAAGGATCTTCTCTGCGGCACCGCATATCCGCGACAGCACTCGATAGGCGTCCCGCCGACAGTCGGAATCCGAACTCAAGCACGCCACGAGTGCAGCGATCAGGACTGGCAGCAGGATGAGGCCCACGACAGCTGCGGTGTGCGTCGTCATGGCGGACAAAGGTAAGTGGCGTTGCACAGCCGGGCGAGCCGGTTATCCACAGATTCCGCTGAGCCCTGTGGATAACCGGTGGGGCTGAACTCCTCCCTGCGTGGACGCAGCGCGGACCGGTGCAGCGCCAGTGACGGCGGCCGGAGCCGCGCCGGCAGCGCACCCGCCAGGCCCGTCGCCGTTGAGGAGCGCCTTGTGCCCCAGGCTATCTGCGGGCACGAGGGCGGCCCATCGGCCCGTCATCGGTGCGGCGCCCCTGGTTTCCAGGCTGTGGCCTCCGTCTGACGCCGGCGAGCTGTCGGGAAGCAACAGCTCAATGGTCGCGCTCGCCGAACTCACAGCGCGAGCGTCACGGCGCTCCCGCACATCGGCTCTCTCCGATGTCAGCTGTCCGCCCCCTGTCGGCCGGCCTGGATGCCGAGCGCCGTCTTCGGCACAGGAGGAGTGGCTCAGGCTCACTCGCTGAGGGCCGCAGTCAGCCGATGGCACTCCTGCTGTGGAACCACCGCCACCGGACACTCGGAGTGGTGCAACACCGTGTGTCCCACCAGGCCGAGCTGCGGACCGAGGTGGCCGCGACGCCGACGGGCCCCCATGACCAGAAGGTCGGCCGCCGACGACCGGGTCACCAGCGCATGGCGTGCGGAGCCCTCGACGAGCGCGCGGTGCACGATCACGCCGGGGTACTCCTTGGCGACGCCGTCCAATGCCTCGTCAAGCAGAGCCGCGGCGTGGTCCTCCTCGGCATGGGCGGGCTCCCCGGTCAGCAGCGGGTGCGGCGCAGTCCTGTGCGCTGGGCGGCGCCAGGCCCGTACGGCTTCGACCTCGTACCCGCGCACCGCGCCCTCCCGGAGGGCATACCGGACCGCTGCCGGGGCTGTGGCACCGCCGACGCCTACGACGATGCGGCCGTTGGCGGCTTGTCTGTTCTCCGGTCGGCCGCGTACGACGACGACCGGACGGGGAGACCGGGCCGCGAGGGAGAGACTGACCGAGCCGAGCAGGAGTTCCTTGATCGGTCCCCTGCCTCGTACCCCGGTCACGACGGCAGTGGCGAGGCGCGCCTCGCGCAACAGCGCCGACACGGGATCCTCCGGCACCACTCCAGTGCCGATCTCCAGCGTCGGCGCGCGCTGCCGGGCACGCTGGGCCGCTCGCGCCACGACACTCTCGGCGATGTCGTGCTCGGTCACCACATCCGAGACGGCCCCGGGGGTGTCCGCAAGGGCCGCACCCTCGTACCGCTCCCACAGCGAGGCATGGACGATCCGCAGCGGCAGACCGTGGCGGACCGCCTCGTCCACGGCCCAGTCGACGGCATGGAGGCTGGGCTCCGAGCCGTCGACACCCACGACCAAGGGCAGCACCATGGTTCCCACCGCCTTCAGCGCGCCGGGATGCCCTCTCATTCTCCCTCCACTTGGGCCGGCGCGGCTCGTACACCGTCCGGCGGACGACAGCCGGGAGTTTCCGCCCGGTGCGTACGCGGGTGTCGCCAGGGCACGCGGCGTAGATCCGTCTCCACGCCCACGCCGGCGACGCCGTGCTCAGTGCCAGTCGCCGCCCCCGGCCCCGGCCCCGTCACGATCCTCATCCCGGATCGTGAGGACCTGGCCGCGCTGTGCGACGGACGGACGACCGTGATCGAGGTCTGATCCGGCCCCTCACGGATGGGGCAGTGTCTTCGGACCTGCCGCTGCTGATCGAGCTCGGGCGGCTGGTCGTAGGCGCTCAGCAACCCTGTCCACGGGCAAATCCCCCCGGGGGAGATGTCCTGTCGGCAGTGGCGGTGATCGCCGCAAGGTCTGCAGGGAGGGGCGAGCCGAGGTCAGGCGGCTCGCCCCTCAAGGGTTGTTCCGTCAGGCCACGACAGGCTCGGGTTCAGCAGCGTTGAGTGTCAGCCGACCGGCCCGGTGCAGCCCGTACAGGGACCCGGCACAGGCCAGGCCGAGGACGAGCAGCGCCAGCCACGGCAGCGCGGACATGCCGGCCCCGCGCGCGGCGTCGAGGGCCGCTCCGGTGAGCAGGTTGCCCAGTGTGATGCCGACACCGCAGATGGTGTTGTAGAGCCCGTAATGGGTGGCGACGAGCCGGTCACCGGAGAGCCGGACGATCGTGTCCATCTCGAAGGGGTACGCGATCATCGTGCCCAGGGCCAGCAGCAGCGCGGCCAGCGTCGGCGGGACGGCGGCGAGCAGCCGGCGTCCGATCCCTTCGTCGGGCACGGGTAGAGCCGTCGCCGCGAGGAGCGGCACGAACGCCAGCCCCATGGTCAACAGCCCCCAGGCCAGGGCCTGTCCGGGCTCCAACCGCTCCTTGCACCACGCCGTCACCCGGGTCTGGCCGAAGATGGTGGCGAGACCGGACGCGGCGAAGAGGAGTGCCACGGCAGCCGTCCCGAACTCCCCCTCGCCTCCGAGGCGTCGTACCTCCAGTGGCAGCGCCAGGTAGACCTGGAAGGACAGGACGTACGAGCCGATCATGGCCGTCGAGAAGAGCAGGAAGGCGCGGTTGCGCAGGATCCCGCCCCACTGGGACAACACACGCTCCCGGCCGCCGGCCTTCGTGCGCGCCGCGTCGTCCGCCCGGCGAGCCGGCAGCGCTCGGATCTGCACGACGCTCAGCAGGGCGAAGATCGCCGCCGAGACGAGGCAGGTGATCCGGAAGTCGACGCCGGTCAGCAGCATCCCCACCAGCGGGCCGAGCAGAATGCCCGCCTGGTAGAAGACGTTGAACAACGCGAACGCCTCGACCCGGCGCTCCCCCGCGTCGGCCGCGAGGTAGGCGCGGACGGCCGGGTTGAACAACGCCCCCGCGAAGCCGGTCGCCGCCGAGGCTGCGAGCAGCGCCGGGACCGAATCGACCAGGCCGAGCGTGGCGAAGCCGACGGTGCGCAGCACGCATCCGGCGACGATCAGGGGCTTGTAGCCGAGCCGGTCGGCGAGGGTGCCGCCGATGAGGAACATGCCCTGCTGGCTGAAGTTCCGTACGCCCAGGACGAGCCCGACCAGCCAGCCGGCCAGCCCGAGGGTTCCGGACAGGTGGGCGGCCAGGTACGGCATCAGCATGTAGAAGCCGAGGTTGATGGTGAACTGGTTCACCAGGAGCAGCTGGACGCTTCGGTCGTAGGAGCGGACCTGCGTGAGTGTCGCCTTCACAGCGCCCCGCCTTCGGCACCGGCCGTCTCAGCCGGCAGGGAGAGCGGGTCGTCGACCGTCGCGCAGCGCGTCCAGCGGATGACCTCCTTTTCGTCGGGGCGTCCGATGACCTCCGGTTCGGGGGCCGGGGGCGCCTCCAACAGCCCGTGCTCGGCGCAGTATTGGTCGTCGTAGATGGTCTCCAGATATCGCTGGGGTCCGTCGGGGAAGATCGCCGCGATGCGGGTGCTCGGCGGTGCCGTACGGGCGAGCCAGCCGGCCACGAGCGCGACCGCCCCGACGCTCCAGCCGCCCGTGGCGTAGTGCGATGCGGCCAACTTCCGGCAGGCCCAGACGGATTCGGCGGGCGCCACCCAGTGCACCTCGCTGAAGTTCTCGTACGCGACGTTGCGCGGGTAGATGCTGGAGCCGAGGCCGCGCATGAGGCGGGGCCGGGCGGGCTGGCCGAAGATGGTCGAGCCGACGGTGTCCACGCCTACCAGCCGCATCCCGGGGTACAGCTGGCGCAGGACGCGCGAGATGCCCGCGGAGTGCCCGCCGGTGCCGACACTGCAGACCAGTACGTCGATGTGCCCCATCTGCGAGGCGAGTTCGAGGGCGAGCGAGGTGTAGGCGGTGACATTGTCGGGGTTGTTGTACTGGTCGGGGCACCAGGCTCCAGGCTGCTGTGCCAGCAGTTCGGCGACGCGATCGCGGCGGGCCTGCTGCCAGCCACCGGTGGGATGCGGCTCGGAGACCATGTCGACGGTGGCGCCGTAGGCGGTGAGCAGCCGGGTCATGGACGGTTCCAGGCCCGGGTCGGTGACGAGGGTGACGGGATGTCCATAGACCATCCCGGCCAGGGCGAGACCGAGGCCGAGGGTGCCGCTGGTCGACTCGATGATCGGACGTCCCGGCCGCAAGTCCCCCCGGCTCCGGGCCCGTTCGACCATGTGCAGTCCGGGGCGGTCCTTGATGCCGCCGGGGTTGAAGCCCTCCAGCTTCGCCCAGAAGCCTCGGTCGGCCGGTGTGAAGGGCTGGGAGACCTGCAGTACAGGTGTGTTGCCGACCAGCCCTTGGAGGGTGGAGCCGGCGGGGATGGAATCACTCGTGGTCAGAGAGTGCATCTCTGTTCGCTCTCATTCGGTGTGGACGCGTGCGGATGCTCATCTCGCGCACCGTCGGAATGGCGCGGTGCGCGGCGGTCGACGGGGCCGACCGCCGGGGCGGCGTCTATGTACGCCACCGGCAGATGGCGATGAGAGCGGACCGGCCGCCGCTCGACGGCAGTCTTCGCGACGCCCTGGAGGGAGCGGACGTGAGGTTGTCCGTCGTGTCCGCCGGCGACCCGGTTATGAGGGCGAGCGGCAGAACGCGAGCAGCCGACGGGGCGGCCGTGGCAGTTTCAGGACCGGACCCATGGCAGTGGTCCGGGGGTTCAGTGGCTTCGAGGATGTCCTCCTCGAAGCTCGCCGCCGATAGCGGGACGTCGCTCGCGGAGGCGGCTGAGCGACCGTACGACCGCTCCGAGGCATGGTG
This sequence comes from Streptomyces sp. NPDC002838, assembly GCF_040295365.1. Classification (NCBI taxonomy): domain Bacteria; kingdom Bacillati; phylum Actinomycetota; class Actinomycetes; order Kitasatosporales; family Streptomycetaceae; genus Streptomyces; species Streptomyces sp. NPDC002838. The sequence goes on from NZ_JBEOVF010000051.1 coordinate 11,853, forward strand.
CTGATCGCCGACGCACGCCAGCACCAGGAACAACAAGAAGCAGAGCGTGGTGCGGACGAGTCCGTTCTTTCGAAACGAACCCGACCGTCGGGCAGGAACAGGAGATGCGGCAGGGCAAGGCGGCACAGATCCTCCGCGCGGCAGCCGCCCCCGCCGGAAGACTCACGGCACGGGGCAGCGATCAGTGGGGGGTGATGGAGAGCCGTCGACCACCGCGCCGCACTGTGGGGGCCATGCGCAGGAGGTCAGACGCCGATGAACCGACCGACCGGAGAGTGGGCACGACTGTGGCTTCGGGCCGAGTCGGTGCATCCCCGGGAAGTATCGACCGGTTCGTGAGGGCGCTGACCTAGATACGAAGAACCGCGGTTTCCGCCACATGATGCGCTGTCGGCACCACGAAGTCCCGTGCCGCGGAGGGACGGGCGTGCACGGGGACGGCCATGCTGTCGTCCGTGGCCGAACTCAGCGGCCAGAGGCTGGGCATCCCCACACCAGGGCCCTGCGAAGGCTGCCCCAGTGCGCATTCCCCTGAGGTGAGGTGCTCCCCGTGGCCATGGTGATGGTCTTCCGAAGAGTCGCTCGCCGACAGAGCCTGCGTGGCACTTGCAACTTTCTCGGGCTCAGCAGCTGACTCGATCGGAACGTCCGACACCGGGACGGCTTTCCCGGAAGTGACGTGACTCACCGTCGCATCAGGGCTGACCGCATGCATATACAGCAGGCCGAAGAGGAACAGGCCCAGCCCCAGTACACGCCACAGAGCCGCTGATGAGCGGCTCCGCTGCACGCCAGAGGGAGACCAGGCCGTAATCACGCCGTGATCCTAACCTGATCCAGAAGGCACCTGCACTTCGAACAACGGGAACACTGTGTTCCGCGAGCTTCACGGCGGGACCGTACTTGCCGTCGGCTTTCTCGGTCTTGGCCATCTCGATGGCGCCCTCGTGGTGCTCGATCATCATCTTGAGGAACATCTTGGCGAACTCGGCGCCGGAACCCTTCTCCAGCTTGTCCATGTCCTCGCTGCTCATCATGCCGGGCATGGAGGGCGACACGTCGTGGCCCTCGTGACCCATGCCGGACATGTCCTCGGGGACTTCCTCACCCCACGAGGTGAGCCAGCCCGACATCGTCTTGATCTCCGGGTCCTGCGCCCCCTTGATCTTGGTGGCGAGGTCCTTGACCTACATCGGTGACACCGACTTCACCGATCCCGATCCGGAGGCCGCGGAGAGCGGACTCACCGTGGCGCCCGAAGGCAACGGCCACCAGGCGGAGTTCACCCTCGACAACCGCTATGTGATCGGCGCCGACGAGGACTTCGGGCCGTACGCACTGTCAGCCCGCAACCTCGACGACAACACCGCCGTCACCGCGGGACAGGGCATCCCCCTGGAGGCGGGCAAGACCATCACCGGCGATTCGGTCTACACCGGCCTGGCCTGCAACGACAGCCCCGCCGTCCCTGCGGGAGACCCGGCCGCCGTGGACATCGCCGTCGTCGAGCGCGGCGTGTGCACCTTCACCGAGAAGGTCGCAGGCGTCGAGGCGGCGGGCGGCTACGACGCCGTACTCGTCTTCAACCGCCCCGGGACCGACGCCTGCGACGCGCAGAGCGGCATGACCGTCGAGGGCACCGTGCCGACGTTCGGCGTCGCACCGCGCAGCCAGGGCTTCGCAGCCTTCGACCAGCCGTACAGCAATGAGGACTGCCTCACCGGGACAGGACCCGCGACTCTGCCGGTGGAGATCGGCACCAAGGGTGACCGCCTCACCTTCTCGTCATACTTCGACGGCTGGGGCTACGCACATCTCTACCGCAACAAGGGCGGGAAGATGACGGAGCTCGACACCTACGCGATCTCCGAAGCACACGACCCGGCCCACGCGTCTGGCTCGGGCGACCTGTCCATCCACGAGGTGGCGGCCTCCGGTGTCCGCCCCGACCTCGCCTACTTCTCTTACTACGCGGGCGGGTTCAGGGTCGCGAAGATCAAGAAGGACAAGCTCGTGGAGGTCGGCCGCTTCATCGACGAGGGCGGCAACAACTTCTGGGGGGTCGAGACCTTCAACTCCTTCGGCAGGGAGTACGTAGCGGCGTCCGACCGCGACTACGGGCTCTACATCTTCGAGTACGTCGGTCGCTGACGTGATCTGAGCGTGACGGGGTCCAGGTCGGGCCCCGCTCGCACCACAGACGCACCCGGCCCCGCCTGCGCGCAGCCGACCGCTCACTCAGCGTGTTCCACCGGCCGTCCACAGAACAAGGCACCCTCGCGGTGAAATACCCCCAGGGGGTATATGGTTTTCGATGTGGGGCTCGGGAACGGGCCACACCGGATGAGATTGGGGAAGAGGTCATGGACCACACCGGTACCGCACACGACCACGCCACCCACGAGGGCCACGGCGGGCACGCGGGGGCCTCCTGGGGAACGGCAGCGAAGGCGACACTGCACTGCCTGACCGGCTGCGCCATCGGCGAGATCCTCGGCATGGTTATCGGCACCGCCCTGCTGTGGGGCAACGTGCCCACCATGGTCCTGGCGATCACGCTGGCGTTCCTCTTCGGCTACTCCTTCACGCTGTTCGCGGTGCGCCGGGCCGGCCTGGACCTCAAGTCCGCGATCAAGGTCGCGCTCGCCGCCGATACCGTGTCCATCGCTGTGATGGAGTTCGTCGACAACGCCATCATCGCCCTCACCCCCGGCGCGATGGACGCCCACCTTTCCGACGGACTCTTCTGGTCCGCCCTGCTGGGCGGGTTCGGGGTTGCCTTCCTGGTCACCACACCCGTGAACAAGTGGATGATCGGCCGCGGCAAGGGCCACGCAGTCGTCCACGCCTACCACTGACCACCAGCCGGACCGGCCCATACGCGCATGGGGCGCCCCAAGACCATGGGCACCCCATGCGCGTTTGCCGCACACCATCGTGGCTGGTCGCCAATGGGTCGAGGGCTGGAGGAGGCGTGGCCGCCCGGGCCCGCCGGCCTCCGGCAGTGAAGGGAGGCAACCGGCTATGACCACAGTCAAGGACATGCTCGCCACCTACCCGGCCGACCTCGGCGACATCGACCGCGACAAGCTCACCCGCCGATATCCAGGAATGCATCGCCTGCGCCCAGGCATGTACGGCCTGCGCGGATGCCTGCCTGTCCGAAGGCATGGTCGGCGAACTCGCCAAGTGCATCCGCACCGACATGGACTGCGCCGACGTCTGCAACGCCACCGTGGCTGCCCTGTCCCGCCACACCGGCTACGACGCCAACGTCACACGCGCGATCCTCACCGCGTGCGCGACGGCCTGCACAGCGTGCGCCGACGAATGCGGCTGCCACTCCGACATGGACCACTGCCGCATCTGCGCCGAAGCCTGCCGCACCTGCGAACAGGCGTGCAGTGAACTCCTCCAGGCCCTCCGCTGACGGAACACCGCCCGGTTCGCCGACCTCGCCGGCGTTGCATCGACGCACCCTCCCGCGCCGTAGCACCCACATCGAGGCCGGTGCCGACGAGGGCGCCCCTGACTCCATGTTGACCGACGCCATGGGCATGCGAGAGTCTAAATGAAAATGATTTCCATGCCCATGAGATGGAGAACCTTCGTGCGCCACCCCCAGCACCTCAGCACGGCCGCCGCCCTCGCGGCAGTCACCGCCGCTTCACTCACCGCCTGCGGCACCAGCGCCGACGCCGACAGCGGCGACGCCAAGGGCAGCGGCACGGTCAAGGTCGTGGCCACCACCACTCAGGTCGCCGACTTCGTCCGCAACATCGGCGGAGACCGGGTCACCGTCACCCAGCTGGTCAAGCCCAACGCTTCACCCCACGAGTACGAGCCGACCCCGGCGGCACTCGATGCGATCGGCGAGGCCGCGCTGCTGGTGAAGAACGGCGTGGGCCTGGAGGACGAGTGGCTGCCCAAGACCGTTGAGGCGTCCGGCTTCGACGGCGAGACCGTCGACACCAGCACGGGCATTACTCTGCACCAGGGCGAGGACCACGAAACCGGCAAGACCGCCGACGACCCGCACATCTGGCACAACCCGCTCAACGCCAAAATCATGAGCGAGACCATCGAGAAGGCCCTGATCAAGGCCGACCCGTCACACAAGGCGGACTACCAGGACAACTACACGGCGTACGCGTCCAAGCTCGACGCCCTCGACAAGGACATCGCCGGCCAGATCAACTCCCTGCCCGCCGACGACCGCAAGCTCGTCACCAACCACGACGCCTTCGGCTACTACATAGACCGCTACCACCTGACCTATGTCGGTTCGGTCATCCCCGACTTCAGCGACCAGGCCGAGCTGTCCGGCAGCCAGCTGGACAGCCTCGTGGACAAGATCAAGAAGCAGAAGGTGAAGGCCGTCTTCGGCGAGACCTCGCTGCCTCCCAAGACCGCCCAGGCGATCGCCCGCCAGTCCGGGGTGAAGGTGGTCGCGGGCGACGGCTCGCTGTACGGCGATTCGCTCGGACCGAAGGGTTCGGCGGGCGACACGTACCTCAAGAGCATGGAGTTCAACACCAAGACGATCGTGGACGCCCTGAAGTGACCGCCACCGCCGTCGTACCCCAGCCGCGCACCGAGGATGCTCTGCCTCCGGCCATCGTCTTCGACCACGCCACCCTGGCCTACGGCTCCGCGACCGTGCTGCGCGATGTGCACGGCACGGTGCCCGCGGGCCAGGCCGCCGCACTCGTCGGCCCCAACGGCGCGGGCAAGTCCACCCTCATCAAGGCCGCGCTCGGCCTGGTCACGGTCGCCTCCGGCTCCGTCACCGTGCGCGGGCGGCGCCCGGCCGCCGCCCGTAGCCGCACCGCCTATGTCCCGCAGGCAGACACCCTCGACCCCGAATTCCCCGTCACCGTCGGGCAGGTGGTGCTAATGGGCCGCTACCGGGCGGTGGGCTGGCTGCGCCGCCCCGGGAAACGCGACCGGGCGATCGCCGCCGACGCCCTGGACCTGGTGGGGCTCGCCGACCGGGCTCGGGACCGCTTCGGTACCCTCTCCGGCGGCCAGCGCCAGCGCGTCCTGCTGGCCCGGGCCATCGCCCAGCAGGCCGACGTGCTCCTCCTCGACGAGCCGTTCAACGGCGTGGACGCGGTCAGCCGCAACGCGCTGCTCGGCGCGCTGCGCGAACTGCTGGCGGGCGGTGCCGCGGTCCTCGTCTCCACCCATGACCTGTCGGTCGCGCACGCCCTGTGCCGGCAGGTCTGTCTGCTCAACGGGCAGCAGTACGGGTTCGGCCCGCCGGAGCGGACGCTGACCGCCGACAATCTCCGCTGCTGCTACGGCGCGCACGTGCTCGAAGTCGACGGCGGCACGATCGTGGCGGGCACCTGATGGGCTCACCGCTCACCGATCCCTTCCAGGTGCCGTACATGGCCCGCGCCCTAGTGGAGTTGCTGATCCTGGGGGTACTGGGTGGCGCGGTCGGCGTCTTCGTCCTCGTACGCCGTCTCGCGTACGTCGCCGACGCGCTCACGCACACCGTCTTCCCCGGTGTCGTGGTGGGGTTCGCCGCCGGGGCGGCGGACGGGGTCTTCTGGGGTGCGCTGGTCGCCGGGCTGTTCACCGCCGTACTTCTGACGCTGCTCACCCGCGCGCCGCGTATCAGCGAGGACTCGGCGCTGACCGTCATCCTCACCGCGTTCTTCGGACTCGGCGTCGTCCTGGTCTCCCGGCAGCACGACTACCGGCACGACCTGAACGCCTTTCTCTTCGGACAGGTGCTCACCGTCACCCGCGCCGAAATCGTGCAGAGCGCCGTGCTCGCCGCGGGCTGCCTTGTCGTACTGGCGCTCCTGGGGCGGCACTTCACGCTGCGGGCCTTCGACCCGGAGGGCGCCCGCGCCATGGGCTACCGGACCTGGCTGCTGGACCTCGCGCTGAACGTCCTGATCGCCCTGGTGGTGGTGGCGGCGGTCCGCGCGGTGGGCACCGTCCTGGTAATCGCGCTGATGATCGTGCCCGCCGCCTTCGGCCGACTGCTCTCGCACCGCGTCCCGGTCATCGCCGCCATCGGCGCGGCCTTCGGCGCGCTGTGCGGCTGGCTCGGACTGGCAGCCAGCTACCAGGCGTCCGTCCGGCACGGCATACAACTGGCCGCCGGGCCTGCGATCGTTCTGCTCATGACGGCCGCGTATGCCCTGCTGCTCGCCACGCGGAAGGCGGCGGTACGGGCATGAGCTGGCTCGACTCCTACACCCACCGCGCACTGCTGGAAGTCGCACTGGTCGGCGCCGTGTGCGGCGCGATCGGCGTCCATGTCGTGTTGCGCCGCATGGGCTTCTTCACGATGGCCATGACCCACGCCACCTTCCCCGGCGTCGTCCTCGCCGCCGTGGCCGGCATCGACATCTACCTCGGTGGCGCCGCCATGGGCGTGCTGGTCTGCCTGTGCGTCCTTGCCGTCTCCCGCCGCCGCGACCAGGGCGCCACCACCGCGACCGGCATCGTGCTGGCCGCCGGCTTCGCACTCGGCGTCGCCCTGCTGTCCGCCTCCAACGGCTTCAGCCGCGACCTCGAAGCCTTCATGACCGGCTCCATCGTCACCGTCACCGGGCACGACCTCGCCGTGACGGCCGGTGTGGGCGCGCTGGTCCTGCTGGTACTCGCCGCCCTCCACAAAGAGCTTGTGTACGGCGCCTTCGACCCCGACGGCCAGCGCGCCGCCGGATACCCCGTGACCGCCCTCGACCTCCTCGTGCTGGTCCTCATCGAGGCCGTCATCATCGTCACCGCGCCCGCCATCGGAGTCATGCTCGCCATGGCCCTCATCGTCGGCCCCGCCGCCACCGCCCGGCTGTGGACGGACCGCATCGGTCTGACTGTGCTGCTGTCCGTCGCCCTCGGCACCGGCTGCTGCGCCCTGGGCCTCGTCCTGTCAACCCACTGGGAGCTCGCCGCCGGCGGCACCATCACCCTCGTCGTCGCCGTCGTCTTCCTGATTTCCCTGGTCCTCTCCCCCCACAGCGGCCTGCTCGGGCAGCCTCTGCGGCGCCGCGCCATGCCCACTGGCTGAGACCGGCGGATCAGACACCCCCCGAGGGCCGTCAGGTAGTTGCGTGCCCCGGCCCGGGCCGCCGCGGCAGAGGGGCCGGGCCGCGACAAGCACCATCCATGCGGTCCGCATTCCCTTCACCACCGGCAATGGGTAGCCAGGTGGCGGAAACGCCCCCTGCCCTCAGCTGCCTCCCAAACCGATGGGCAAACGCTGCTGTTGGAAGTGCACAAAGCCAGTAAGCGGCCTTCCGGGAGAGGTCGAGCAACGTATCCACAGAAACGGCACAACCTATGGACAAGTGGTACCGCTGAAGGTCCAGCTCCACCAACAGGCGCACCGTCACAGACTCCTCGCGACGCTCGTCCGGCACCCGGATCCCAGGGCTCTTGCGCCCGCCGGCGGTGACCGCCCACTCGGCCGCCTGCGCGGCGGGGGCGGCCGAGTCTCCATCCGGATCGGCTACGGGTACTCCTCGCCCGGTCGACGAGGATGTCCACGTGGTCACCTCACGGACTGCTCTCTGAAGCGGCCCGCTGCCATGCCTCGGCCGCCTGCTCGCACCAGTTGCGGCTGTTGCACAACCTCGGCCGGGTGATCGGCGAGCGACAGGGGCGCTCGGACCCATCTACGCGCTGTACGACAACCACGTCGCCGAACTCCTGTGGCAGGCCCTCCATCACGCGCAGCACCTGAGAACCGGGCCTGCGTGACGCACCGGCCGCCGCGGCCACGCGGACAGCGGTGGACTGTTTTCCCGGGCCCCGGGACGGGTGGGCGAACCCCGAACTACACATGCACGGATCGCCATATGTTAATGTCGCCATGCACGGCCTGCGGAGCACGAGCCACAGGCGACCCAAGAGCGCGCCCAGGAGCACGAGATGACCACCGCCACTGAACACCGCACGCACGACAGCCACACGCACACCCACGGCGAGGGCTGCGGCCACGTCGCCATCCCGCACGGTGACCACACCGACTACGCGCACGACGGTCACATCCACCGCGTCCACGAGGACCACGTCGACGAGTGCGCGAACACCGGCCACGCCAGCCACGAAGGCCACACTCACCAGCACGGCGAGGGCTGTGGCCACGTCGCCGTACCGCACGAGGACCACGTCGACTACGTGCACGACGGCCACCGCCACGCCGCCCACGACGGCCACTGGGACGATCACTAAGCCGAGTTCGCCCTCGGCAAACGGAACGTCAGCCGAAAATCATTGCCACATGCTAATGTGTGCATATGGTAACGATTCCGCCCTCCCCGACAGCCGTGACCGACGAGCCACTGCGGGACCTGCAGGCAGCCAGTGACCTCTTGAAGGCACTGGCGTCCCCGGTCCGCGTCGGCATCGTGCGCGAGCTGTCCCAGGGCGGAAAGTACGTCCACGAACTGGTCACAGCGCTCGGCGTGAGCCAGCCGCTGGTCTCCCAGCACCTGCGGGTGCTGCGCAACTCCCGGATCGTGGCGACCCGGCGCCAGGCTCGCGAGATCCAGTACTGCCTCACCGACGACCATGTCGCCCACATCGTGCTGGATGCCATCCGACACGCACAGGAGTAGCCCGGCGGCGTCGCGACACGACGGCGCCGGGCATCTCTTGTTAATGGAATCCATTTCCATATACCCGGTCGTCCCACTCGTGAGAGCCGGGGAGGCGGGTCATGACGGAGCGCGGTGCAGACCTGGGCACGGTCCAGGAAACCCTTCTGATCCCGCTGTACGGCCGGGCGGTGGAGAGCCGCAAGGAGGACGCGATCCTCACCGACCCGCGCGCCGAGGAGATCGTCGCGGCGATCGACTACGGCTTCGCCCGCTTCGACGATCTCCAGCCTGACCGGTGCGGTCCTGCGCACCAGCTTGTTCGACCGCTGGGTGACCGACTTCCTCGCCGCCCATCCCGCCGGTACCGTGGTGGAGATCGGCACGGGCCTCAACACCCGCTACGAGCGCACCGACAACGGCCGGGCTCGCTGGTTCGAGCTCGATCTGCCCGACGTGATCGAGTTGCGCCGCGCCTTCTTCGCCGACATGTCACGCCGCACGATGATCGCCGCGTCGGTCACGCACGAGGCATGGGCGGAGACCGTCGCCGCGAACTCCGGCGGACCGTACTGCTTCGCCGCGGAAGCCGTACTGCCGTTCCTTACAGAGGCGGACGTCCACCACGTCATCGACCTGCTGGCCAGTCACTTCCCCGGCTCGACACTGCCGGCCCCGGCATCGTCGGCACCCAGGACCAGCACGACGCGCTCAGCAAGGTGGAGGCCCGGATGCAGTGGACGTGCGCCGATCCGGCGGGGCTCGCCGAGTGGCGGCCCAGGGCACAGGTACTGGCCTCCCACACGCTCAGCAGCCTTCCCGCCCCGATGTACAACGAACTTCCGGCCGCCACCCAGGAGATGCTGAGCGGCCTCGCCGCCCAGCATCTGCCTCAGGTCGAGGAGTACCGGCTCAGCCTGGTCCGCCTGCCCTGACGCACGGTCACTGGGTACCGGCACTGCCGAGGAGCGGGTCCGGGACCGTAGTCCAGCCCTCCTGACCCAGGGACAGCTCGGCGTCGGTGAGCAGGGCCGCGTCCAGTGCGGAGCGGATCGCCGGGCCGTCGAGGCTGGTTCCGGTCAGGGTGATCTCGTTGCGGCGTTCGCCGTAGTAGTCATCCCAGAACCAGGAGGCGAGGGCGCGCCGCTGCGGGGAAGCGGCCTGCCAGGCGCGCGCGTCCGTCGGCTCCAGCCAGCGGTCTGCCTCCTTCAACTCCAGGTGGGCCCCGGCCGAACGCCAGGTCACGACGGAGTCGGGACGGCTGCACAGCCACAGGTGGCCTCGGCCGCGGACAACACCGCGCATCGCGGTGGGGAGCGCGTTCGCCAGCCGCCCGGGGTGCAGGGGGCGGCGGGCCCGCCAGAGCACCGTCTCCACTCCTCGGCCGGCGCCGTATCGTGTAGAGGGAACCGTCACCGGCTCCAGTCGCGCCTGCCACTCGCCCTCGGCGCCAGGAGGCGCGGCCCGGACGAGCGAGGCCGACAGCTCGGGTCCGGCTCCGTCAATGTCCGGAGGTGTTACGAGGCGGGCACGTGGGTTGAGTTGGGAGGCCAACGCGGCTGCGGCAGACGCCTGTTCGCTGTCGCTGCCCGCGGGAGCCGGCACGAGCAGTACGTCCGCCGCCTCCACCTGGCGAACGGCGGCCTCGGCCGGGCTCAGGGCCTCACCGTGCTCGCACCCGCTCCACAGCTGTACCGCCTGATGAACGCAACCGACGTCCACCATGAATGACGACGGCTCGACTCCGACCACCACGGGTGCCGGCTCGTAGTAGTCCCCCAGCGAGCCGCTCGCCACGCGGGCACGCCACAACTCCACCAGGAACGGTAGGACATCGACGTCCCCGGGCAGGGCGAGAACCACGTGCACCAGGCGCGAACAGCGCCGTAGAGACATCAAGTCCTGACGGAGAATCACCACAGGATCGCCCGTCGCACCCCAGGCTGCCTCCCGCACGGACGCGTCGGCGCTCGACAGGAACCGCTGGACGACCTGGTACCCCATCTCCTGACCCTGGATCGACACGGCCAGCAGCACGGCGCGCGGAGACAGCCGCAGCAACTGCTCGACTCCGACGCCGCGGATCTCGGGGGTGTTGCCGGCGACCACGCTCAACAGGCCCTTCTGCACGCCGTCGCCCCTCAGTTGAGGTGGGCGACATGCTGCGGGGCGGGCGCCGCGCGGAGCCGGTCGGGCAGCGTACCGTCGTCGGGCATCCCGGCCCTCAGCCAGGCACCGACCGCTTCGGCGTCGGCCCCGGTGACGAGCGGGCCGAGCCGCACGACGGCCCCGGCCGGCCTGCGATCCGCCGTACATGGCTGCACGGCGGCGTGCAGTCCGCGGTCCGACCGGCAGCGCAGAAGCTTTTCCAGGCAACCGGTGGAGACCATGACCCCGTGGGGGCAGCCCCGGACGGCGCGACGCAGCCCGTCCATCAGCCCGTTGGTCTCGGCGTGACACGACGCGCAGACGACGAGGGTGAATGGACGGCTCCTACGGCCGCGTGCCGCGTCACTCATATCCGCACCCTTCCCCGACCTATTGAAAATGGTTTCCATTTTTATAGCACAGCCGGGCGCCCGCATCGAGGCCCTCCAAGCCGACCGGCACACCCTCACCGGATTCGGTGACCCAACTCTCGGTAACGGAGGGACAGTTGGCGGGCCCGTCATTTGACACTCGCACCACCCCCTCGCCAACCTGTGCTCTTGACATCCGTTTCCAGTAGCGGTGGCCGTTAGCCATGCGCATCGCCTTCGTGGGCAAGGGCGGCAGCGGCTGGACCACCCTGTCCGTCCTCTTCTCCCGTCACCTGGCACGCTCCGGCGCGCCGGTCCTCGCCATCGACGGCGACATCAACCAGCACCTGGCCGACGCGCTCGGTCTCGACGAGGGCGAGTTCTTCACCGCACTGCCGCTCAGCGCCCGGACCGGCGAGATCAAGGACTATCTGCGGGGCACCAATCCGCGGATCCTGTCGCGCGATGCCATGGTCGAGACGACTCCGCCGATCGCCCTCTGCGAGCAGTCCTCGTTTGTACGCGCCCAGGAGCAGGGCCGGGACGCCGGGGAGTTGGAGCTGTACAACGCGCTCGCTCCGGCCCGGCTGCGTGGGGCCGTGGACGCCCGGCCCAAGGACTGGAGAGCGTTCCAGCGGCACGCCGTCAGTTCCATCTGCGCAACGCAACGGCCTGGGCGGCGTTCTTCTCGTACGTCGCTTCCCGGCGTATCTGAAGACGCTCGGCGCCCTCGACGAGGAAGTCGCGCACCCGTCTCGGCGTTGAGAGCGACGTCGGCGTGGCCGCCGTCGAGCACTCTCGCCCCAAGCAGTATGTCGTTCGGTTCGACGTCGTCGCCGACCACCACGGCCTGGTGGAGGTCAGGCCACCTGCGGCTGAAGATAGCGGGCGAGCAGGTCGTCCAGCGTCACCATGCCGGTGGGGCGGCCGGTGGCGTCGCGTACCACGGCGAGCGAGGCGCGCTGACTGGCGGAGAGCGGCGCCGCGCCGTAAAGCGGTACCGCAGCACCGCTCGAGTCGCAGCCGGTCGCCGACGCCCGGGACGCGGGTCGGGTCGGCGGCGGCGGCGGCGGCCGTGCGGGAGTGGCCGGGTTTGCCCAGGGCACCGCCGTCGCACGTCAGTCACGGCTGTGTGTTGCTCAAGGCGTGACCGCATGGGCGCGGCGCCATGACGGTGACGCACTTTTTTCATGAACCTTCCGGCGCTTCCTGCCGTGCCTTATCCACTGGCCGCAAGGCCATGCTGTCCTCAGCGCCGCGCACCGCCGACAACCGGTGGGCATCACCGGCATCGAGGTGGCCGGCCCGGCCGACGTCATCGAAGGCTGGTGCGGAGGAAAGCCCAACGGCCGGCCGTGGCGAGCGCGGCGGCGGCGATGCCGGTGACGGTCAGCAGGCGTCTGTGGGTACGCAAGAGAAACCCCATGGGTCATGTTCATGCCCCCTCGGGCACAACAAAAGACGATAATCGTTTTCATAAACGGCAATGAGATTGCGGTGATGTCCGGGGGCGGGAACGGGCGGGCGTGACACAGGGCAGCTGGAGGCGAACCCGACCGGATGCTGACTGAGGAAGCACACGCGCTGTATGTCGTGTTCACTGGCGGCGAGTGGCGTCACCACCTCCAGCGCGGGCCGCCATGCGCGTTCAGCAACAACTTCGCTGTTGACGCGGGAGATCAGACGCCAGGAGGGAAGGCGCAAACGTTGGTCAGCCGGGCTCGGGAACGGTTCGTCCGGCTCCCCACTGCCGGGTCCGGTAAGTGCCGACCAGTCGGCAGACGATGTAGATCGTGAACGAGATCGTGGTGACGTAGGGGCTGATGGGGATGCTGCTGCCCAGGGCCAGCAGGATTCCGCCCTCGATGGAGGCCACCGCGAAGACCACGCTCAGGACGGGCAGCAGCACCGGTGAGGCCGTGATCCGGGCCGCGGCGGCCGCCGGGGTGACGAGGAGGGTGAGGACCAGCAGCGCCCCCACGATCTGCACGGACAGCGCGACCGCGAGCCCCAGCACGATCATGAAGGCGAACGACAGCGCGCGGACCGGAACTCCCCGTGCCTCGGCCACCTCCGGGTCGGCGCTGGCGAACGCCAGCGGCCGCCACATCACCGCCAGCGCCACGAGCACCACGGCCGACGTGCCCAGCAGCCAGGACATCTGCGGGGTGTCTACGGCGACGATCTGTCCGGTGAGGATGCCGAACTTGTTGGCCGCCCGACCCTTGTACAGGGCAAGAAACAGCACCCCAAGGCCGAGGCCGAACGGCATGAGGGTGCCGATCACGGAGTTGCGGTCCCGGGCGCGTGATCCGAGCAGGCCGATCGCCCCGGCCGCGATCAGCGAGCCGACGATCGAGCCGCCCACGATGTTCACGCCCAGCAGCAGCGCGGCCGAGGCGCCGGCGAAGGACAGCTCGCTGGTCCCGTGCACCGCGAACGGCAGGTCCCGCATGATCACGAAGACCCCCACCAGACCGCCGACCAGGCCGAGCGCGGCCCCGGCGATGAGGGAGTTGCGGACCAGGGCGAGCAGTTCGCCGTAGTTGTCGAAGCTGAAGATCTGCTGCCAGATCCCCTCGGCGATGGTCATGGCCGTACTCCGTGCGGCAGTTCAGGGTGGTGCGGCGGCTCGGCCACCTCATCGGGTACGCCCACGACCGTGATCCGGTCCCGGACGCGGACGACGTCGACCTGCGTGCCGTACAGCTGCGACAGCGCCTCGGAGGTCAGCACATCGTCCGGTGTGCCGACCCGGTAACTGCCGCGGGCGAAGTAGAGCACGCGGTCCACCAGTCCCAGCACGGGGTTGATCTCGTGGGTCACGAAGACCACCGCCGTGTTGTGGGAACGGCGCCGGGCATCTACCAGTTCCGTGACGGCCCGCTGGTGGTGCAGGTCGAGGGAGAGCAGCGGCTCGTCGCAGAGCAGGATCCGCGGGTCTGTGGCCAGCGCCTGCCCGATGCGTACGCGCTGCCGTTCGCCGCCGGAGAGCAGGCCGACGGGGACGTCCGCGTATGCGGCTGCCCCGACCGATTTGAGGACCTCGTCCACCCGGCAGCGTACGGCGCCTGTGCGCAGTCGGGGTCCGAAGCCGTGTCCGTCGATGCCGAAGCGGACCAGGTCCCGGGCGCGCAGCATCGCGTGCGCGGACAGCGTCGCCTGCTGCGGGACGTAGCCGATGTGCCGGCTGCCGTGGCGGGGCGGGCGGCCCAGGACCGTCAACGTGCCAGCGGACAGCTGGCGCTGCCCCAGCAGAGCGCGGACGAAGCTGGTCTTGCCCGATCCGTTCGGTCCGAGCACGGCCAGGAACTCCCCGGGACACACGTCGAGATCGAGGTCCCGCCACAGCACACGCTCCCCGTAGGCCAGGGCCGCCCCGCGCAGGCTGATCACCGCAGCGTCCGCGCCACGGTCCTCGGTCCTGCCCTCGCGGGCCCGGGGCAAGGAGGCCACGACCGTCCGCCTCACTTGCCCAGCGCGCTCGCGAGCGCGTCGACATTGGCGGTCATCCAGCCCAGGTAGTCCTTGCCCTCGGGCAGCGTCTCGGTCACGGCAACGACGGGAATCCCGGCGCCCTTGGCCGCCTCCTCGACCTTCTCCGTCTGCGGACCGGAGGTCTGCTCGTTGTAGACCAGCGCCTTGACCTTCTTGCCGGTGAACAGCGCCAGCGTCTCCTGCAGGGCCCTCGGGGAGACGTCGTCGCCCTCCTCGATGGCCTCGCTGAACTCCTCTGGTGTGGCGTTCTTCAGCCCGCTCGCCTCGACCATGTACAGCGGCACGGGCTCGGTGATGGCCACTTCCTCGCCGCCGTGGTCGGTCTTGATCTTCGCTTCCTTCGCCTCCAGCGGCTTCAGTTTCGCCTTGAAGTCTTCCGCGTTCTTGGTGAAGGTGGCGGCATCGTCGGGGTCGGCCTTGCCCAGGGCGGCGGCGATACTGTCGGCCACCTTGCCGACGGTGGGGAAGTCGTACCAGACGTGCTCGTTGAGCTCCCCGCCTGCCGGGGCGGTCTTGCCGGAGACCTTGACCGCGTTGATCACCTCGGCGGAGGAGTTGTCGGTGCTCTTCAGCATCCGGTCGATGAAGTCGTCGTAACCGCCGCCGTTTTCGACGACGACCTTCGCCTTCGACAGTGCCAACTGGTTCTGCGTGTTGGCCTCGTAGGAGTGCGGGTCCTGGTCAGGGTCACTGATGATCGACGTGACCTTCACCTTCCCGGCGCCTATCTGTTCGACGATGTCCCCGTAGACGTTCGTCGAGGCCACCACCGGGATGGCCGACGCGGAAGCAGGGCTCTGCGAGGCATCGGTGCCGCTTGCGGAGTCGGACGAGTTACCGCACCCGGCCAGGAAGACCAGGGAGGCGCCGGTTATCAGCGGCGCCAGACGTCGGGACGAGGACGCACGCATCGAGGATCCCTCCGCAACAAGGTGAGTTGTCCGCCGAGCTCAGCCTGTCCCGGCTTCGGCACCACGCTAGATAGAAACGGATGTCAAGAACATCTTCCGGTCATCCGATATGGAAATCCTTACCAAGAACTTAACGCGCGTCGCCGCGGCCTGCGCGGCCACAGGCTTGGTTCAGAACGACTGGTGCGCGATGTTCGCCACGGGGCGAGAATGGACTTACCGCGTCGAAGACGGTCGAAGCCGTTCCGCGGAAGGAGAGCATGATGCATCCCGCCGCTCTCGCGGGTGCGGTCGTGGGCCGCATCACGCACTACGCCCTGTCCGGAACCGCCGGCGTACTGGTTCTGCGGGGAGCCGCCAAGGCCGCGCCCAAGGCGAAACCCGCGGCCCGTCGGCTTTTGGTCAGCGGCATCGCCGGCGGCATCACGACGGGGCGATGGCTCGGAGAGGCTGCCGAGGAGGCCCGCCTGAGGGCAGGAGATCTGCTGGCGGAGGCCCGGGAGCAGATGGGTGAGGAGGCCCCGCCGCCCTCGGCGGTCGGTGTCGAGGCGCACGACCACGACCACGAGCACTGAGAGGCGGTCGCCATGTCCGGCCCGTCCGCACCCGGCGACGTACCTGCTCCCGGTACCGGCTCCCCGCCCGGTCCCGCCTCCGACGCCGGCGTGGTGGTGCGGTCCGCCGCCGCGGGCCGCGTACGGCTGCTCGTTCCATGGCTGCGGGCGCGGCCGGGCTGTGCCGGGATCGTCGATGAGCGGTTCACGGATCTGCCGGGTTTCCGGGCGCTGCGCATCTTCCCGCGCACCGGCGCTGTGATCGTCTGGATCAAGCCCGACCTGGTCGACGTCGACCGACTGGTCGCCGCCCTCGCCGAGGCGCCGCCGCCGGGAGTGCCCGCCAGAGCCAGCCGGTCCGTGCCCGACTCCTCCACGGGGGAGGTCGCTCGGCTGGTGGTCGGCGGTGCGGTGCTCGCTCTGGTGGGACTGCGGCGACTGCTCGGCCGGCCTCCTTGGGCCCCGGCGGGTTCGGCCGGATTCCTCGGCGCGGTCACCGTCTTCACCGGGCTGCCGTTCTTCCGCGGCGCCGCACGCACCCTCGGCGGCAGACGCCACGCCGGCACTGACCTGCTGGTGACGACGGCGACCGTGATCTCGCTCGTGCTGCGCGAGAACGTGGTCGCGCTGATGGTGCTGTGGCTGCTCAACATCGGCGAGTTCCTGCAGGCCATCACCCTGCGGCGGACCCGGCGCGCCATCGAGGAACTGCTCTCCATCGGCGAGGAGCGGGTCTGGCTGGTCCGCGACGGCGTCGAGATCGAGGTCGATCTCACGGAGGTCAGGGCCGGGGACGTGATCGCGGTCTACGAACACCACCGCATCCCCGTCGACGGCACCGCCGAGACCGGTGAGGCACTGGTCGACCAGGCGGCCATCACCGGCGAGGCACTCCCGGTATACGTGCAGCCCGGCAGCGAGGTCTACGCGGGCACTCTCGTCTCCACCGGCTCCCTGACGGTACGGGCCACCTCGGTCGGACAGGACACGGTCGTCGGGCGGATCATCTCCCGGGTCGAGGAGGCGCAGGCCGACCGGGCCCCGATCCAGACCGTCGCCGCCGCCTTCACCCGCCGCTTCGTGCCCGTCTCGTTCGCCCTCGCCGGGATCACGTACGTGCTGACCCGGGACGCCCGACGGGCGATGACCATGCTGCTGATCGCCTGCCCCTGCGCCGCGGGCCTGGCCACCCCGACCGCGATCAGCGCGGCCATCGGCAACGGCGCCCGCAGGGGCACCCTCATCAAGGGCGGCACCCACCTGGAAGGCATCGGCCGCGTCACCGCCGTGGTCTTCGACAAGACCGGCACCCTGACCCTCGGCCGCCCCCTGGTCACCAGCGTGGTCACGCTCGACGAGACGGTCACCGCCGACGAGGTGCTGAGCCTCGCGGCATCCGGCGAACTGCACGCCCGGCACCCGCTCGCCGAAGCCATCGTCCGGCGCACCGAGGAACAGCACCTGCACATTCCCATCCACCAAGCGTGCGAGGTCGTCCTCGGCATGGGCGTACGCGCCGAACTCGACGGCAGCCGCCTGCTGGTGGGCAGCCCCGCCCTGCTGCGCCGCCACGGCATGGAGCTGTCCGAGGTCGCCCAGGATTGGACGAGCCGGCTGCGCGCTGCCGGCGAGACCGTCATCTGCCTCGCGCACGAGGACAAGCTGATCGGCATGCTCGGCCTGTCCGACGCCGTACGCGGCGGAGCCGACACCGTCGTCCGCCAGCTGACCGAACTCGGTGTGACCCGCATCGTGCTGCTGACCGGCGACGCCCCCGAGACCGCCCAGGCCGTCGCCGACGCCCTCGGCATCACGGAGGTCCACGCCCACGCGCTGCCCGAGGCCAAACTCCAGTTGATCCGTGACCTCCAGGCCGAGGGGCACAGCGTGGCCATGGTCGGCGACGGCACCAACGACGCACCCGCCCTGGCCCTCGCCGACGTCGGCATCGTCATGGGCGCCCACTCCTCCCACGTCGCGCTGGAGACCGCCGACATCGCCCTGGCCGGAAACGACCTGCGTAATGTCGCCGCCGTCGTCGAACTCAGCCGGCACACCCTGCGCGTCGTACGGCAGAACTACACACTCGCCATCGGCGTCAACCTCGCCGGCCTCATCGCGAGCGCCGGCGGCTCCATCAACCCCGTCCTGGCCGCCCTGCTCCACAACACCAGCAGCATCGCCGTGGTCGGCAACTCCGCCCGACTCGTAGGACACACCCCGCACCTGCCGAGCGACGCCGCCGGACGACTGCGGGCCGCACCGCTGGAAGAGCGGCGCGTGCGCTGATCGGGCGCCGACGGCCTGTCCATCCCGATACGCAGGACACGCAGGCCGAAGCCCTGGCTGCCTCACTCAAGGCACCACCCTTCCCCACAGCTGCCCGCCCAACGTCGGTGACAAGCACCAACGAGGGCCGCACCTCCCCCGCAACGCGAAGCCATACCGTCTGGCGCCCCTACCCATACATGAGCTACCGTTCATATGGTTATGGATGTCATTTTCATCAAGCTCGACACCAGGGGGTGAAACTTGGGGTGAGCGACCCGACGACCCAGCAGCGGCCCACCCGTCAGCGGTCAGCCCTTCTGGCAGCGCTCGCGAACTGCCGCGACTTCGTCTCCGCGCAGGATCTGCACGCACGCATGACCGCCGACGGCACACGGATCGGCCTGACCACCGTCTACCGAGGACTGCGGAACCTGGAGGCCGCAGACGCGGTCGACGTCGTCCAAGCCGGCGCCGGTGAACGGCTGTACCGGTGGCGGCCCGGCACCGGCCACCGCCACTACCTGATCTGCCGCGCCTGCGGCCACAGCCGGCCGGTTGACTCCGAGGTCGTCGAGGAGTGGGCCGGGCGGATCGCCTCCGACTCCGGATTCGCCGCGGTGGAGCACACCGTCGAACTCACCGGCGTCTGCGCCGGCTGCCAACCGCCCACCAATTGAGGAGAACGCCGACATGCCCCTGGGATACGGACCAGGAAACCCCGCCGCACCGAGCCCGCACCTGCGCGAGCTGAAGGAGACCGTGCGCACCCTGCTGGACCTCGACGACGACACCGCCGTCATGATCCGCCAGCTCGCCTGCACCGAACCGGGCTGCCCGCCCCTGGAGACGGTCGTCGCCGTCCTGCCCATGAACGGGCCGGCCCGCCGCTGGACCCTGCACCAACCCGCCGAGCAGATCACCGAGGACGACCTCAAGGCCGCCCTGCTCACCACCGCACCCGAAGGAGCCCGACCCGCATGACCCAGCCCACCCCTGTGGACGGCCGCGTCCCCGTCACCGTCCTGACCGGCTTCCTCGGCTCCGGCAAGACAACCCTGCTCAACCGCATCCTCACCGAACACCACGGCATGCGCATCGCCGTCATCGAGAACGAGTTCGGCGAGATCGGCATCGACGACGCCCTCGTCCTCGACGCCGAGGAAGAGATCTTCGAGATGAACAACGGCTGCATCTGCTGCACCGTCCGAGGAGACCTCATCCGCATCCTCGGCGCCCTGATGCGCCGCCGCGAGAAGTTCGACCACATCCTCATCGAAACCACCGGCCTGGCCGACCCGGCGCCGGTCGCGCAGACCTTCTTCATGGACGACGAGATCGCCGCCCAGCTGCGTCTGGACGCCATCGTCACCCTCGTCGACGCCGCCCACGTCCTCCAGCACCTGGACGAGGTCAAGCCCGAGGGCGTGGAGAACGAGGCGGTCGAGCAGATCGCCTTCGCCGACCGCATCGTGCTCAACAAGACCGACCTGGCAAACGAGGCGACCCTCACCGAGGTCGAGGCGCGGGTGAAGGCGATCAACGCGCCGGTGCAGATCCTGCGTGCCCGCAACGCCGAGGTCGACCTGAAGAAGATCCTCGACGTCGGCGCCTTCGACCTCGATCGGGTCCTCAAGGACGACCCGTCCTTCCTCACCGAGACCGAGCACCAGCACGACACCACCGTTACCTCCGTCGGCATCGAACTCGACGGCGAAGTCGACGATGCCCGCCTCAACGCCTGGCTCGGCAACCTGCTGCGCACCAAGGGCGCCGACATCTTCCGCTCCAAGGGCATCCTCGCCGTCGCCGGTTCGGGCAGGCGGTACGTCTTCCAGGGCGTCCACATGCTGCTGATGGGCGAGGAAGGAGCCCAGTGGCGGACCGACGAACCGCGCCGCAACCGGCTCGTCTTCATCGGCCGCAACCTCGACCGAGACGAGCTGGAGCGTGGCTTCGCCGACTGCCTGGCCACCGCGGGAGCGGCCGCGTGAACATCACCGCACCCGACCAGGCCCTGACCGTGGCCTGGGAGATCACCATCGACGACGCACCCGTCGCCCTCAGCGCCCGCGGCGACCTCGTGGCCGTCGCCGGAGCCGAGGGCACGGTACGAGTCCTCGATGCCGCCATGGGCGCCGAAATGGGCGACCTCGAGCTGCCCAGCGGCGCCCTGAAGGTCCAACTGTCCTCGACAGCACGGCACTTGGCGGTCACCGGGCCCATGGGGTACGCGCTGTGGCGTCGCGCGGACGGCCGAACGGTCGTCCGCGAGTCCGGCGCCTGGTCCTCCTCCGCCGCCTGGGCCAACGACGAGCGGGTCGCGGTCGCCTCCGGACGCATGGCGCTCGTACTCGACGCGGACGGCGAAGAGTTGTGGCGTACGGAGCCCGCCGCGTCCACCGTCACCGACCTCGCCTGGCTGCGCCGGGGGCGACGGCTGGCCGTGGCCGCGTACGGGGCCGTACGCGGACACGAGCGCCACACCGCCCAGCCCGTGGTCACCTACCCCTACATCGGCTCGCACCTCGCGCTCGCGGTCGCCCCGACCGAGAAGTGGATCTGCAGCGGCAACCAAGACGCCTCCATCCACATCTGGCGCACCCGCGACGGCAGCGAACTGACCATGTCCGGCTACCCGGAGAAGGTCTCCCGCCTCGCCTTCGACGACACCGGCTTCTGGCTCGCCGCCGACGGGGCGCCGGACCTGACGGTCTGGGACTTCTCCGGCAAGGGCCCGGCCGGCACCGCACCGCGCCAACTGCGCTGCCACGAGACGATCACCGCGCTGGCCTGGCGGCCCGGCCCCGCCGGACACCTCGCCAGCGGCGGCCACGACGGCACGGTCGCCCTCTGGTACGCCACCGCCGGACAGCCCGCCAACCGGCTGCGACCGGTGCGCACCCTGGACGACACGGGCGCCGCAGTCGGCGCGCTGGCCTGGGCCGGACCGCACCTGCTGATCACCGCCCACCGCGACGGCCGCGTCCGGGCCTACGGCCTGCCCTCGCGTACGACGCTGTGAACCGCCGTACGACACCGATCGCCACCACTGGCCGTACGGTGACGATCGGCGCGGCCGACCGCCCGTGCACCCTGGTCGTGTGCCGAGGCTGCTGCTGCGGCAACCCACGCAAGTACCCCGGCACCGACCACGCCTGGCAACTCGACCGCCTGCGCGCGGTGGCCGCCGACTCCGCGGGCCGCCTCGCCGTCCGCACATCGGACTGTCTCGGCCCGTGCGACCAGGCCAACGTCATCGTCGTCCAGCCCTCCACCGCCGGCCGCAGGGCCGGCGGCCGGGCCACCTGGATCGGCTTCGCCCTGGACGACGACTGCACCGACGATCTGATCGCCTGGGTCACCGCGGGTGGACCCGGCCTCGCCGAACCCCCGTCCGCCCTGAAGCTCCAGTTCGTCCGCCCACCACGCGAGACGAGGACCCGTGCACGCCGCTGAACCCGACAGCGGAGCAGGAACGGGCGGCCGCGACATCCTCGCAGCCGCCCGCCTCGACGAGGCCACCGCCACCTCCGTCGCCGCCACCCTCCAGGCCCTGGCCACACCCTCCCGGCTGCGGATCCTCACCACCCTGCGGCACGCCCCATACCCGGTCGGCGCCCTGGCAGCCGCCGTCGGCATGGAACAGTCCGCCGTCTCCCACCAACTGAGGCTCCTGCGCGCCCTCGGCCTGGTCACCGGAGAACGCGAGGGCCGACGCATCGTCTACCGCCTCTACGACGACCACGTCGCCCAACTCCTCGACCAGGCCGTCCACCACATCGAGCACCTCCGCCTCGGCCTGCGCGACCCCCACTGAACCACCCCGGAGTGCTCCGGTTGGCGACTGGGACGCTCAGCATCGCTCCAGCGCGGCAACTGACGCGCGCCATACGGGACTAGGCACCGCACACTTGAAAACAGTTTTCATTAAATTGGGCAGAGTCGACCTGGGGCAGCGCGACGGGGGCGTAGCGCAGGCGACGCACGCCGAACAGGTGGACGAAGACGACGTTGCCGACGCATGCTCCGTGGCGCCGCAGTCCTGCGGCAAGGGCTGTCCGGTCAGGACGGCGCTGGAGGCGGCCACCGGACGGTAGCCGCGAGAAGTTCCGGGGCAAGGCGGTGAGCAGGCAGCCGCGAGGCGACCGTCCCGTGTGCATTCAGTGAGGTTCCGCCTGAGGCGGCCGATACCTGGAAGCACACCGGCACCGGCGCCGTCTTGATAGCGGCTGCCACCCCGCGGGTGTAGCGTCGTGAGCCAGCAGTCGTGGTTCCGAAGTCCCGTTCGCCCGTGATCGCCATCACGGGCGTTCTTGCGTTTCAGCGCCTCTCCGGACCAGGGCGATCACCTCCCGGGCACGCAGGGTGCGGGCCCGGTTTCCCTCGAAGGAGACAGTCATGGCCAAGGGCACGGTCAAGTGGTTCAACAGCGAGAAGGGCTTCGGCTTCATCGAGCAGGAGGGCGGCGGCCCCGACGTCTTCGCCCACTACTCCAACATCGCCGCCCAGGGTTTCCGCGAGCTGCAGGAGGGCCAGAAGGTCGAGTTCGACGTCACCCAGGGCCAGAAGGGCCCGCAGGCGGAGAACATTCGCCCTGTCTGATCGCCGCTGCGGCAAGGCCCGGCATACCGACCTGAGGCCGCCGGGCCTTTCCGCCTGCTGTATCCGGACAGCAGGCCGGTGTCCCAGGCCGAGCCTGGGCCGTCGCCAGGTACGGCTCAGGCCCGCTAACACTGCAGATGCGAGCACCACGCCTGCTACCCGCATCAGAGAGATGAACCCGCAGGTGAGCACGCCCCCTGAGCCGCTTGTCTGATCAAGCTGCGGGGTGATGCCGCAGGCGGTGACAGATCCGCTCCGTCGCGCCTAGGGTGCGCCCATGCTCGACGACGCGACCGTTCAGCGGGCCACAGCCGATCTGCTCTGCGCACCCCAGACCCTTGGGCCCGCGGCCAGCGCCCTGCCCACGGCTGCCGGGGTGTACGCCTGGTGGGCGCCTCCCGAGGTCCTGGCCTCCTTCCCCGGATCGGCCAATACCGGTAATGCCGGACGGCGGCTGCTCTACCTGGGCAAGGCCAGCCGGCTGCGGTCCCGCGTCGTCTCGAACCACCTGAGGGACTCCGGACGGTCCACCCTGCGCCGGACCTTGGCCGCACTCCTCATGCCCACCGAGAGTTACCGCACCGTCTGGACCGACCGCGTCGTCCTGATCCTCGAGGACGAACAGCGCCTCACCCACTGGATGCACCAGCACCTCACCCTTACGTGGAGCGAGCACCCCGACCCGGTCCCGCTGGAGAAGGAGAGCCGGCCAGGTCGTAGTACAGGCCGCGCAGCGCGCCGAGGACGTCGACGGGTGGGCCGTCGGTGACGAGTGCGAACGCCGCGATGCGGTCGGCGAGCGCGGGCAGGGCTGCTCCGGCGTGCGGAACGATGAAGCGGATGCCGGGGTACCGGTCGAGTACGCCGCCCACGATCAGGCCGGTCACCGCTCGGGCCGTTTCGAAGGGGAACTCCAGCATCGGTCGCGGCAGTCCGTTGCTGGTGGCCTCCCAGCACGGCGGCGAGGTCGGATGAAGGGAGACAACTGCGGCGCGTCGGTCGAGTTCGGCCATCAGCGGCTCGTAGAACGAGTCGCCGAGGTGGCGGCCGTCGTAGTGGGTGAGGAGGACGATGCCGTCGGCGCCCAGGTCGTCGAAGGCGTGCCGCACTTCCTCCAGGGCACCGGGCATATCGGGCAGTGGGAGGGAGGCCAGGAGCCCGAAACGCCGGGAGTGGGAGCGGACGAGTGCCGCGCCTTCCTCGTTGACCGCCCTGGCCAGCTCCCGTGCGGCGGTGTCGTCGCCGAAGTGGACGCCGGGCGAGGACACCGACAGCAGCGAGGCCGCGATGCCGGCCTTGTCCATGGTGGCCAGGGCCGCGTCCGGGCTCCAGTCGGGAATGCCGGGCATGCCGTCGGGCCGGCCGTGCCCGGCCGCCGTCATCGCGGCCCGCAGGCGGGGGTGATGAAGTGGGCGTGCACGTCGATGGCCTCGCGCAGCGGGGCTGCACCGTCCGGTGTCATGAGGTGCTCTCCTTGCCGGACGTGGCCGTGGGGAAGGTGTGGCGGCGTTCGGCGCCCAGGTGGGCGAAGTGGGTGATGAGGTCGGGGTTGTCGACGGCCGTGGGGTTGAGGACCTGTTCGACGGGGGTGCCCTGGAGGAGGCGTTTGACGGGGACTTCGAGTTTCTTGCCGGTGCGGGTGTGTGGGATGCCGGGCACCCGCAGGATCTCGTCGGGGAGGTGGCGGGGTGAGGCGCTGGTGCGGATCGTCTCGCGGATCTTCTCGCGCAGGGTGTCGTCCAGTTCGGCTCCGTGGGCGAGGACCACGAAGAGCGGCATCCAGTAGCCGCCGTCGGGCTCTTCCGCGCCGATGACGAGGGCTTCGGTGATCTCGGGGAGGCGTTCGACGGCGTCGTGGATGTCGGCGCTGCCCAGGCGTACGCCGTTGCGGTTGAGGGTGGAGTCGGAGCGGCCGTGGACGATGACGGAGCCGTGGGAGGTGAGGGTGATCCAGTCGCCGTGCCGCCAGAGGCCGGGGTAGGTGGAGAAGTACGCCTCGCGGTAGCGGGTGCCGTCGGGGTCGTTCCAGAAGTACAGCGGCATGGACGGCATGGGCCGGGTGACGACGAGTTCGCCGACCTGGTCGAGGACCGGGTGGCCCTCGGCGGCGTACGCGGCCAGGGCGACGCCCAGGTGAGGAGCGGACAGTTCGCCGGCCCAGACGGGAGTGGTAGGGGTGCTGCCGGCGAAGCCGGAGACGACATCGGTGCCGCCGCTGGTGGAGGCCAACTGGACGCGAGTGCCGACGTGGTCGCGGACCCAGGGATAGGCGGAGGCCGGGAGCGTGGAGCCGGTGCAGCCGACGGCGCGGATCGACGACAGGTCGTGGACGGACGGGTCGATGCCGAACTTGGCCATGCCCAGCAGGTATTGGGGGCTGGTGCCGAAGACCGTGACGCGGTGGCGGGCGGCCAGGTCCCACAGGACGTCGGGGCGGGCGTGCGGGGCGGGGCTGCCGTCGTAGGTGCAGGCGGTGGAGCCGGTCAGCAGGGTGGAGGCGACCAGGTTCCACATCATCCAGTGGGTGGTGGTGTACCAGAGCAGTCGGTCGCCGGGGCCGAGGTCGGAGTGCAGGCCGAGCGTCTTGAGGTGTTCGAGCAGGACTCCGCCGTGGCCGTGCACGATGCCTTTGGGCAGGCCGGTGGTGCCGGAGGAGAAGACGACCCACAGCGGATGGTCGAACGGCACCGGGGTGCAGTGCAGTTCCTCGGCGCGGGTGGAGGCCTCCTCCCACGGGACGACCAGCGACGGGTAGGTGTCCTGCGGCCAGGGCAGGCCCACGTGGTCCACGAGCACCGTGGCTTTCAGAGTGGGCAGGGCGCGGGCCAGATCGCGAACGGCCTCGCGGCGGTCGTGTGTGGTGCCGTTGAAAAGGTAGCCGTCGGCGGCGATCAGAACGGTGGGTTCGAGCTGGGCGAAGCGGTCGGCGGCGGCCTTGGGGGCGTAGTCCTGGCCGCACACCGACCACACCGCGCCCAGGCTGGCGGCCGCCAGGAACGCGACGATGGCGTGCGGGGTGTTGGGCAGGTAGCCCACCACGCGGTCGCCCTGCCCCACGCCCAGCTCGCGCAGGGTCGCGGCGACGGCGGCGACCTGGGCGCGCAAACGTCCACCGGTCACTTCGTAGCCGGAGCCGTTCTCGTCCAGGGCGACGATCGCGGGCTCGTCGTCGCGCAGGTGGCGCAGGGCGTGGTGGGTGTAGTTGAGGGTGGCGCCGGTGAACCAGCGGGCGCCGGGCATCTTCTCCTCGGCCAGCACTCGCTCGTACGGTGTGGCCGACTCGACGCCGAAGTACTCCCATACCGCGCTCCAGAACCCTTCGAGGTCGGTGACGGACCAGCGGTGCAGGGCCCCGTAGTCGATGTGGTCGTAGGTGTCCTCGACACCCCGGTGCCGGGCGGCCCAGCGGCCGAAGTCCGCGATGCGACTGCGCGCGGCCGACTCCGGGTCCGGGCTCCAGAAGGGGGCTGGAGACGATGTGGTGTGCGGGGTGGTCATCGCGCGGCGCTCCTTGACAAGGCTGTGGGTGTGGGCTCTTCGGTGGGTGTCTTACCTTGCGTCGGTGACGGCGTTGCGTTGGGCGCCGAGGTCGATCCGTCCGTCCGGCGTGGCGATCGTGGCCGTGATCACGTCACCGGCGTGGAGATAGCGCGGGTTGCGGGCCTCGCTGCGGAAAAAGCTCTTCCACTTCAGCGCGGGCGGCAGCAGCGCGCCGATCATCTCGATGGGCTTGGGCGGGGCTTTCAGGGCCGTGCCGGCCGGGGTGCCGGTCAGCAGCAGGTCCCCGGCGTCGAGGTGCTGGAAGCGGGCGAGCAGGGTCAGCGCCTGTGCCGGACGGACGATCATGTCGGCGAGCGTGCGGTCCTGTCGCAGGTCGCCGTTGACCGACAACCTCAGCCGCAGATCGAGGAGGTGGTCGAAGTCGTCCGGCTCCAGCAGGGCCAGGTGGGGCCCGGTGGGCGTGAAGGTCGGGTAGGACTTGCCCTCGTAGAACTGGGTCTTGGTCAGTTGCACGTCGCGGGCGCTGACGTCGTTGGTGAGGACGAGCCCGGCGACGTACGAGGGCAGGTCCCGCTCGGTGACCACGGTGCCCACCGGCAGGGGTGCGCCCATGACCAGGCCGAGTTCGACCTCGTAGTCGAGGAGCTGCACGTGCGCGGGGCGGACGACCGTGTCGTGCGGGCCGCTGACCGAGCCGGACGCCTTACGGAAGAAGGTCGGCGGGATGTCGCCGGTGAAGCCCGAATCGCGGGCGTGGCTATGATAGTTGACCATTTGTGCCACGACCCGGCACGGGGTGGTGACCGGGGACAGCGCGGTCAGGTCGGCGACCGGGGTACCGAGGTCGTCGGAGGCGGCGGTCCGGACGGCGTCGCGGTCGGCGAGCAGTTCGGCAGTGGTGGTCGCCTTGGTGTCGATGGGGAAGGCTCGCTCCTCGCGGACCACCCACCAGCCTCCCTCGCTCCCGGCTTCGCCCGAGCCGGAGGTGCCCCCACCGGTCCGCAGGACATTGATGCTCATGAGGTCATCGCTTTCATCAGGCCCAGCAGGCGAGCCGGGTCGAGTTCGTTGTCGCCGCGCAGTGCGTGCAGCAGTTCCCGGATCCTGGCGGGGGACGGATTCGCGCCGAGGAAGTCCCGGGTGACCGGCGGGCCCCACTGCGCGAGGCCGCTCGCCGACATCGGCGCCCAGCCCGGCTCGACGTCGCAGGAGAACAGGTCGCCGTCGGCGAAGTGCTCCAGCATGAAGCGGTCGGGGTCACGCCAGTAGTCGAAGAGCTGGCTGCCCTGGATGTGCCGGCCGATCCCCCAGCTGCGTTCGTAGCCGCGCTCGGCCAGGTACTCGCCGCCGACGGCGACCGCGTCGAGGTCGGTGACCTGGTACGCGGAGTGGACATAGCTGGTGCCGGGCCCGAGGTGCATGGCCAGGGTGTGGTGATCCACGGCCGTACCACCCTGGTCGCAGCGGATGAACGCCATCGTCGGACCGCGCTCGCGCTGCCCGTCCAGGAACAGGAAGTCGCTCACGAGCATCCCGAGCGTGTCCAGGTACCAGTCCAGTGCCCGGGCGAACACCCGCGTTTGAAGCACCACGTGTCCCAGCCGCTGGATGCGGGACGGCTCGCGAGGCGGGCGCTGTGTGGCGTTCGTCCGACGGTGATCCGTGCCGAAGTTGAGCAGGAGGGGCTGCTGCTCGGGCAGTGCGGGCACCTGCTCGGCGCCCTGCACGACCCGGACCGGGAAGCCGGAGGGATCGAGCAGGTCGACGCCCTTGCCGCCGCCTGGGACGTCCGTGTCCCGCACCGTGGTTCCGGTGCCCCGTGCCAGCCGGTCGAGATCGGCACGCTCCGCCCGCGGCCCGGAACGCCGGGCCGATGAAGCGGGAGGTGCGGCCGCGCCGGATCACCATGCACGGCGAGCCGGCGAAGCTGCCGCGCAGCCAGAGAGCATCCGGCGTACGAGCGGCGATCGCGAATCCGAAGTCGCGGGCGAACACCTCCGCCCGGTCCAGGTCTGGCTTCTCGAACTCCAGCCACGCCAGGTCGGCCACCTTGATCACCGGGTTGCGGGCCCGCCCCGGGTGTTCGCCGCGCAGGGCGCCCTGCTCACTGTGGAGGTCCTGATGGGCCGTTTTCAGGTCGGACGGGGTGGTTCTGGGGTTGAGCATGGTGGTGCCCTTCGGTTGGGCGAGGTGCCGACCTACTGCTCGTTCTCTTGCCGAGGCCAGGACGAGAGCAGAGGGCCGGCGGCTGTGTCCGGTGGCAGGACCGTGTGCGCCGGGAGGGCCCGTGGACGATCAGGCAGGCCGGTCCAGGGCGGGCGTGACGAAGGACCCGCTCGCGTGTCAGGTCGGGGCCGGGAAGCGGATCTCGGATACGGGCTCGTGAACCTGGCGGACCAGGAACGCGGTGTCCGGGGTGCCGGTGCGGAGGCAGGCGAGCCAGTCCGCGGGGTCGAACTCGACGCCGATGGGGTTCTGGGCGTATCCGGGGCCTGCCATGAAGGCGTTGGCCTCTTCGGGGGTCGCGTAGCACTCGACCTGGAACTCCATGCAGTTGGCGTCCGGATCGGCGTAGTACAGCGAGATGGTGATGCCGTGATGCAGGCACCAGTACGGCTCGATCCCCATCCCCCTCAGCTGTTCCCAGTTCTCCAGCAGGTCGCGCAGCGAGGCGAAGGTGTAGGCGACGTGATCGACCCCGACCAGACCGGTGCGGTTCTTCTCCTTGGCGTCCGGGTCGAACATGTCCAGATTCGCGAAGGCGAAGCGGTGGTGCTCCTCGTCGTAGGTCAGGAAGGCCAGCGTCTCGTTCTGGAACTGGATACGGGCGCCGAATGCCTTCTGGTACCAGTCCAGCATGGAAGCGAAGCGGTGGGTGCGGTAGACGACGTGAACAAAGCTCGAGGGACGAATGCGGTCCATGGTCGCTCCTTGATCTGGTGGGTGGAGGGAGCGGCTGCCGGGGTCAGACGACGGGGGTCATCTGCTCCTGGATGCCGAGCAGGGCCCGTCCGTAGGCTTCGGCGCTGATGGTGGGGCTGGCGATGGCGTGGCGGGCGGCGGTGGCCGAGTCGCGCCAGATGCGCTGCAGCGGGTTGGACTCGGCGAAGCTGGAGGCGCCGTTGACGTCCAGCAGCAGGTCTATGGCCTGGCGGGCGCGGGTGATGGCGTAGCCGGTGTCCATGCGTACCCGCAGCCGTTCGGTGACGTCGAGGGCCCGGCCTTCGGCGGCGGCCTGGTCGATCTGGGTGGCCGAGCGGAAGGCGTGCAGGGCCGCGGTGTCGATGAGTTCGGCGGCCTCGGCGACCTGGAACTGTGTGGAGGGCGCCTGAACGGCCTGGTCGTAGAAGGTGTAGGAGATGCCGCGCTTGCCGATCGTGGACAGGGTGTGGTCGAGGGCGGCGCGGGCGAGGCCGAGCTGGGGCCCGGTCAGGATCACGGCCAGCGAGGGGACCGTCGAGGAGCGGTAGAGGGGCTCGTCGGGGTGGTGGTCGGGCACGTCGGTGCCGAAAGCGAGCGGAATGCAGCGGTGGGCGGGGACGGAGACGTCCTGGGCGATGAGGGTGTTGCTGCCGGTGCCGCGCATGCCGGTGACGTGCCAGGTGTCCTTGATCGTGAGGGTGTCCATCGGGATCACGACATTGCCGAACTCGACGATCTGGCCGTCCTCGTCGGTGACCTGTACGCCCAGCGTCGCCCAGGTGGCA
The DNA here is from genome assembly GCF_040295365.1 of Streptomyces sp. NPDC002838. Classification (NCBI taxonomy): domain Bacteria; kingdom Bacillati; phylum Actinomycetota; class Actinomycetes; order Kitasatosporales; family Streptomycetaceae; genus Streptomyces; species Streptomyces sp. NPDC002838. The sequence goes on from NZ_JBEOVF010000051.1 coordinate 41,983, forward strand.
TGGAGGCTGCCGGAGGCGAAACCCCAGGAACCGGTGACGGTGTAGCCGTCACCGGTGCGCGTCGCGGTGCCGCTGGGGGCCAGGACACCGCAGATCCGGGCGTCGGGGTCGGCGCCGAAGACATCGTCACGCACCCGGTCGGGAGCGATGCCCACGGCCCAGTTGCAGATGTTGATCAGACTGGACACCCATGCGGTCGATCCGCAGGCACGGGCGAGCTGGGCGTTGACGGCCAGGAAGGTGGCGAAGTTGGCCTGGTGGCCGCCGTAGCGGCGCGGCACGGTCAGCTTGAACAGGCCGGCCTCGGTGAGGGCGGCGACGGTCGACTCCGGCAGCCGCCGCTGGAGTTCGGCCGCGGCCGTGTTCGCTTCGATCAGCGGACCCAGGTCCCGGGCGCGCCGGACCAGGTCGGCGTCGATGGACGGGCTGCAGTCCAGCGGGAAATCACCGGGGACGGTCATGGGATGCCTCCTTGAAGCGTTCCCCTTGCAGGGCGTTCAGCCGATTTCACTGGCTGCCGCGGTCGTCTCGCTTGGTCCCGGGGCCCAAAGTCGGGGTCAGGAGTTGCGCCGGGTGTTCTCTCCGCCGGTGCCTTCGCGGTGGTGGAATGACGTGATGGACGTTTCCTGGATCAGGAACCTGGACGGTCCGCGGTCGGCGGATCCGTGCTGTGACACCGCCACGTTCGCGTCGGCTCGAAGATCGCTCGGTCATGGCCCGGCGCGGTGGGCGATCGCCACCGCTCGGGCCATGACCGGGCACATCATCAGCAGCGTCCCTGAACCCGGGGTCGGACCGGCACCGTTCGCGACGCTGCACCGGGACGCCGAAGCACTGGTGCTGACCTCGCTCTGCGCTCTGGTGGGCGACGACCGTGCTCCCCAGGGCGGGCCCCGCGACGGCGTGGACACGGTTCGGGACTGCGTCCGCCGCGGCATCCCGCTGGAACGGGTGCTGCGCGGGATCCGGCTGGGACACGCCTTCCTGCACCGTGCTCTGCGTGATGCCGCCCCCGACGGCCAGCTGCCCGCAACGGCCGTCGAGGCGCTGTTCGAGCAGGCCGATCGTCTGTCGGGGCAGCTGGCGGAGGCATACGTCGCCGAGCGGGCCCGGTGGGAGTCCAGCGAGGAGTCCGCACGCCGGCGCATGGTCGAGGCGGTCGTCTCCGGTGAGCAGAGCGACCCGGGGGCCGCCGAACACACCCTGGACTACGCGGTGGACCGGCACCATGTCGCCCTGATCCTGTGGCGGGAGAGCCCCCCCGACACCGGTCCGGGTCCGGACCCGCCGGTCGCCGAACTGCTGGCTGCGTCCGGAGGCCAGTCGCTGCTGCAGATGGCAGGGCATGCCACGGATGTGTGGCTATGGATCGGTTTGAGCGCCCGCCCGCACCGGCTGCTGTGGCCACCGAGCCTGCCGGACGGGTGGCGCGCCGTGGCCGGCCCCCCGTCGTTCGGCCTGGCGGGGCTGCGGCGCAGCCACCTGAGCGCGCGGCACGCCGCGCGGATCGCCGCGGCGATGCCGACGGCCCCGGGCGTGTGCGAGTACACGCGGATACGGACCGCGTGCCTGCTGACGGCCGACGCCGAGCAGGCACGCTGGTACCTGCGGGAGACACTGGGCCCGCTGGCCGCCCCGGACCCCTGGTCGCACCGGTTGCGCGAGACTCTGCGCTGCTACCTGGCGACAGGCCGGAGCCTGAAGACCACCGCCCAGCAGCTGGGCGTGGCCCGTAACACCGTCGCCTACCGTGTCAAACGGGCCGAAGAACTCCTCGGATCGACCGGTTCCATGGCCACGCTGGAAACACAGCTCGCTCTGGAGATCCTCCGGTTTCCCGGCGCGTCGGAGGTCGGCTCCGCGGACCGGCCGCGTGAGGCGGACAGGGATCCGGGCCCGATGCGGCAGATGTACGTCAAGGCCGGCCTGGTGCCGTGACCAAAACACCGGCGCCGGTTGATGCCCGGGAACCAAGCGGAGCCGGCCACCGGCCGCGCAAGGTGGTGCCATGAGCCCATTGCGAGAGGTCATGCGGCATGTGCCGTCCAGTGTCGCCGTCGTCACCGCCCTGCACGGCGTTCTCCCGGTCGGGCTGACCGTCGGGTCGTTCACCTCGGCATCCCTGGACCCGCCGCTGGTGTCGTTCTTCGTCGGGAAGTCCTCCACCACCTGGCCGCGTATCCAGGACGCGGGCCGGTTCTGCGTGAACGTCCTGTCGGCGCGGCAGCCGCAGATCGCCGCCTCGTTCGCCGCTCGGGACGCCGACCGGTTCGCAGGCCGGGACTGGGCGCCCAGCCCGCTGGGATCTCCGTTGCTGGACGGTGTCCTGGCCTGGATGGACTGCGAGCTGTACACCGTCCACGAGGTCGGCGACCACGTCGCCGTGGCGGGCCTGGTCCAGCACGCGCGGGCGGTCCACGACGCCAGGCCGTTGGTCTTCTTCCGCGGTGAGCTGGCGGGTCTCCCCTGCTAAGACTGGTCGTATGAGCGAAAACCCCCGCGGCTGGATCCTGGCTCTGGCCCCGCCCGGCACACCGCGCGAAACCCCCGAGCCGGCCGGTTCGGCGGTCACCGTCGCAGTCGCCAGGGCGCTGCTGGGCGCCGGACCGGTCGCCTGGGCCGTTCAAGCCGCGCTGGAGATGACCGAGGAGATCATCGCTCGGGTGCCCGAGCACGGCGGGGGCCCTGCTCCGTTCGCCACGCTGCGGTCCTCGGTCGAATCCGCCGTTCTGCTGGCACTGCGCGGTCTGCTGGAGGACGTCCCGCCGTCGGCCGCGGCGGCCGCCGGGGCGATCACCGAGGAAGCCGCCGCAGCCGGCCAGGAGTTCGCGCGCCGCGGCATTCCCCTGGACCGGGTGCTGCGCGGGGTGCGCATCGGTCACGCCCACCTGCACCAGGCGCTCATCGCCGTCATCGACGGCCGGCCCGATCCGGTCCGCCGCGAGGAGAACCATCGGGTCAGCGACCTGCTGTTCGCCTACGCCGACGCCCACGCAAGCCGCCTTGCCGAGGAGTACCTGGCCGAGCGGGCCCGTTGGGAGGCCGGCCGGGAGGCCGAACGGCGCCGGATCATCGACGATCTGCTGGCCGGCAGAAATGTTCCCACCGATTCCGCCTCTGCCACGCTGGGGTACGAACTGGCCCGCCACCACCAGGCGTTCGTGGTGACGGCCGACGACCGGCACACCACCGGCGACCTGCAACGCTGCGCCGAAGACCTGTCCCGTGCGCAGGCAGCCGACGGATGGCTCAGCCTGTCCGTCGTCCCCGGCCGGGTGTGGGCCTGGGCAGGCTGGCGGGCCAAGCCCGCCCAGGGCAGTCCCGCGCGGCGGTTGCGACCCCCGCCCGGGACGAGAGTGGCGGTCGGACCCGTGGCCTTCGGACCCGGCGGACTGCGCCGCAGCCACTTCGGCGCGCGAGAAGCCGAACGCGTCGCCACGGCGACCCGGACGAGGTGGTACGACTACGCCGATGTACGGACCCTGGCCCTGGCCACCGCTGACGACGAGCAGGCCCGGTGGTACGCCGAGGACGTGCTCGGGTCGTTGCTCGCCGACGACCCGCGCACCCGGGACCTCCGCGAGACCCTGCGCGTCTACCTGGCCTGCGAACGCAGTCCCCAGACCGCCGCCGAACAGCTCCACATCGCCCGCAACACCGTCACCTACCGTGTCCACAGGGCCGAGGAACTGCTGGGCCACCCGATCGGCGACCCGATGGAGCTGCGCCTCGCACTGGAGATCGCCGGCACCCTGGACCGCGACCCCGAACCCGACCGCTGACTTTGGACCGTTCGGCGGTGTCCGGGACCCGTAGGTCTCGGTCGAGCAGGTAGCGCCTGGCTGCTCCGAAGACCTGGGTGGAGAGGAAGGGGTTCGTCGGGGTGGTTCGGGGCCGGTACTCCTTCTTGGGCCGCGGAAGTTCCCCCCACCGGAAGGGCCACCCGCCGACGAAGTGCTCACCCGCCTGCTGACGCCGCGGACGCTCCCGTAGCGTCCGCGTGATCCGGCAGGCCACCCCGGGCGGGCCGTGCCTGAGCGGCGCCCGGCCCCCGGACGGTGCCGGGAGGGGACGCCCGGCACCGTCCCTTTATGTGTTGTGGCCATCTGGCCGAGGGCGCGGGGGCTGAGACATCCGAGGCAATGGAGAGGCAACAAAGCGGGGCGGCACCAGGAGAGGGGAGACTCCGGTGCCGCCCCACGTCGAGGGGGCCCGTCCGTCCTCAGCCGAACAGGGCCACGAGGTACCCGGCGACCAGTACCGCGCACACAGCAGCGGGCGCGAGCCCGGCCACCGGGTCGCCCTGGCGCAGGTGCACGACCGCGGCTCCGGCGAGCAGCAGGAGAAGCCCGGCACCGGCGAGGCCACCGAGCAGCGGTACGGCCGGGCCGAGCGCCACGCCGGCGGCGCCCGCCAGTTCCAGCACGCCGATGCGGCGGTAGGCCGCGACGGAGAACCCGGCCTCCGCGGCCAGTTCACGCATCTTCGGCAAGGCCAGCGCCTTGGCCAGTCCGAGCACCGTGAAGATCAGGGCGATGAGACAGGTGAGAGTGACGGAAAGAATCACGAGGTGTTCCCGGAATGTTCGGACAGCATGGTCAGGGAGCGGGCACGGACGCCGAAGACCCCGGACCGGTGGCGGGCGGTCTGCCACCGGTCCGGGGAATCATCACCGCGATCTGGCACCTGCTCACCGACAACGTCCCCTACCACGAGCTCGGCGGCACCTACTTCGCCCAGCGCGACCCCGAACGCACCACCCGCCACGCGATCACCGCCCTCAACCAGCTCGGCTACACCGTCACCCTCAAACCAGAGGGAGAACGCTGCCCGGCCACGGGATGGTGGGTCGGATCGTGTGGTTCTGGGAGGACGCCGACCGCAACCGCCCTCCAGCGTTCCGACTCACTCGGAGCTCGGCACGTACGGTACCGGCGGCGGCTGGTTGATCCTGGCGGCGATCGTTCTCAACTCCCGGGTTTCCCCGGCTGCATGGATGACAGAGGCTCGCACGCAAAAACGCGAGGCCGCCACCGCGCCGCTCACGAGTGCCGCTGCCGGTGGCCGGAACCTGGGCGATGAAGCGGCAGTCTGCCGATGCGCGCTTGAATTAGTCTTGATCTCTCGAGTACCGCGTCGCGTAGCAGGGTGCACGGATGCTCGGCGGCCGGGTCAACTATGTCGCCGCGCCACCCGGACAACAAGGAGCCCCCATGACCGTCGTCCATACGCGGTCCGGCGCTGTGCGAGGCATCGCCTACGACGGTGTCCGTGCCTGGCGTGGTATCCCCTATGCGCAGCCTCCGGTGGGCGTACTGCGCTGGGCGGCACCGCATCGGGAAGTCGCCTGGGACGGGATCCGGGACGGCAGCCGATTCGGCAACCGCGCCCCGCAGCAGCCGTCTCAGGGCCTGGGTTTCGGCGTCAGCCTTGATACGGATGACGAGGCACCCTTCGAGGAGGACTGCCTGTATCTCAACGTGTGCGCGCCCGAGGACGCGGCCGAGGGCGCCCGGATGCCGGTTCAGGTGTGGATCCACGGCGGCGGATACACCGTCGGTTCGGGCGCGCAGTTCATCGGCGACGGCGCGGCGGTCGCCCGGCGCGGCATCGTGGTGGTCACCTTCAACTACCGCCTCGGCGCCCTGGGTCTGCTGAACCTCGGTGGGTTGCTGGGTCCCGCGGAGGCCTCCGCCGCGAACAACACCCTGCGCGACCAGATCGCGGCCCTGGCCTGGGTGCGGGAGAACATCGCGGGCTTCGGCGGCGACCCCGGCAACGTCACCGTGCAAGGCGTCTCCGCGGGAGGCAAGAGCGTCGTCAACCTCATGGCCGCACCCGCCGCCAAGGGCCTGTTCCACCGCGCGATCACGCACAGTGGCGGCGACCACGTCGCCACCCCTGACGCCACCACCAGCCTCGCCCGCCGCCTCACCGATCTGCTCGACCCGCCCGGCGGTGATCTCACACGCCTGCGGGACGTGCCGGCGAAGGACGTCCTGGCCGCCCAACTCGCCCTGGCAGACGGCATACAGGCCACATGGATCTGGCGGCCCACCGTCGACGGCGGCCTCCTCCCACAGCGCCCTACCCGCGCCCTCGCCGCGGGACACGCGGCCGGGATCCCACTCGTCATCGGCTCAACCGGCAACGAGGCGGGTCTCTACCACCTGATGGATCCCACCGCCGCCGACCACACCGCCACCATCCGCCACGAGATCTTCGGCACCGGAGCGGAGCAGGCCGCCGCCACCTACGCGGCACTGCATCCCGACTCCACCCCCGAGGACACCGACCGGATGTTCATGTCCGATGAGCGCTATCGCGCCTCGACCCTGCGACTCGCCGACGCCCAGGCCCACCATGCGCCCGTCTGGCACTACCTGTTCACGGGTCCCTTCCCGGGGCTGCCCGAGGAGTTCTGGATGTTCCACGGCTCCGACATCCCATATGCCTGGGGCCTGTACGAGGACAGCGCCGAACCAGCCGTGGCCGTCCTCTGCCATGGCGTCCAGGACGCCTGGACCGCCTTCCGCCGCCACGCCGTCCCCCAGTCCGACCACCTGCCGGCCTGGCCCGAGTACGACCCCGTCTCCCGCGCCACGATGATCCTCGACACCGCGCCGCACATCGCCTTCGACGGCGCGTGCCCCCAGTACAAGGTCCTGTGGGCCGACCGCGACTGGACTCCCGGCACATGGTGGCCCCTGCCCTGAGCACGGCGGTTGTGTGCGGACAGGGAGCGGCTTCCGTGCCCTGTTTCTGGCGTTGCAGGGTGCGGCCCGGCAGGTCTCCAGTTCCGAGAGGAGCGACACGCCATGGGTCGCCCCTCGTCGCCGGACGACAAAGCCGTACACCTGAACCTCCAGCAGGAGATCCTCCAGCCGGTCGGAGAACTCCTCGGCCCACTCCCCGTCCGTCACTGCCAATGTGCTGCCGGCGCCCCGAGCCGGCCCAAGCGGTCACGCAGCGCGATCACCTGATGCGGAGGCAGAAACGTGGCGTGGCTGCTGGTCATCGTGGCCGGTCTGCTGGAGACCGGCTTCGCGGTATGCCTGAAGCTCTCGCACGGCTTCACCAGGCTCTGGCCCACGATCGCCTTCGCCTGCTTCGCGCTCGGCAGCTTCGGACTGCTGACGCTGGCGCTGCGACGCCTTGACGTGGGACCCGCTTACGCGGTGTGGACCGGGATCGGCGCGGCGGGCACCGCGATCTACGGCATGGTCTTCCTCGGCGACCTGGTGTCCACCCTGAAGATCGTCTCCATCACGATGGTGATCGTGGGCGTGATCGGCCTGCAACTGTCGGGCTCGGCCCCCTGACGCTACGGCGGTGGCCCGTTCCGCGCGCCGGTCGGTGGGGTCGACACGGCGGAGACGGCGATCAGCCGACTGCGCTCCGCGAATCCCAAGAATTCACCCTCATGAACCAGGGACTGGCTGACTGCCCGCTTACTGAGGCACGTCACGGCTGACGGTCTTCACGGTGCCGAGTGCGCGCGCTTGGACCGGGCGATCGGCGGCGTCCGGGCCCGGGCCTGCGGTCAGCAGCAGCCGGACGGTGTTGCTGTGCCGCTGGTGGCCGCGGCGTCGGCGGGGGCGCAGGGGAAGAGGCCGAAGTGCGTCGCCTTGTCGCCGGTCACGGTGAAGTGTGGGGCATAGCGGGTCAGGCTGAGCATGTCGGCGGTGTTGCCGCAGACCAGCATCGGTTTGCCGGTGTGGAGGCGGTGGTGGTCGTCGAGGTCGAAGGCGTGCGGGTGCTCGGGGAGCGTGCCTCGATAGACGGCGACCTGCCCGTAGTCCTCGCAGCGGTCCTCCAACGGCACGTTGAAGGCACGGACGGTGCGTGAGGTGAAGGTGGCGAAGCCGATCTTCCGCTCGATTTCCGGGCTGCTCAGCGTGATGGGCGCGGCGGCCACCGTGCGGGCGTCCGCGCAGCCGGAGGTCCGCATCAGGCGGCGGAAGTCCTCGGTGTACAGAGCGCCGGCGAGGCATTCGCCGACCAGCTCCGCGTCGTCCATGAGTGCGGCGGGCAGGCGGCGGTCGGCGAAGACGTCGGAGAAGTACAGCTCGCCGCCGGGCTTGAGGGCCCGGAAGATCTCCCGGAAGACGCGAGGCTTGTCGGGAGAGAGGTTCAAGACGCAGTTGGAGACCACCAGGTCGATGGAGTCGTCGGCGATACCGGCGGCGGCCAGGTCCTCGATGTAGCCCTCGTGGAACTCCGTATTGGCGTACCCGAAGCGCTCCGCGTGCCAGTCCTGGTGGCGGCGGGCCACGGCCAGCTGCTCCTCGGTCATGTCGACACCGATGACCCGGCCCGCCGGGCCGACGAGCTGGGACAGGACGTACGCGTCGCGTCCGCTGCCGCAGCCCAGGTCCAGGACGGTGATGCCGTCGAGTGCGGTGGGGATCGGGGAGCCGCAGCCGTAGAAGCGGTCCATGACCTCGTCGTGCACGCGGGTGAGGGCTTCGGCGATGTGGGGCGGCGGTGCCTCGGCGGTGCAGCAGGCCGAGGTCTTCAGATCCTGTGAGGACGACAGCACCGAGCCGTAGTACTCCTTGACGGTCTCTGTCACGGAGTCGGCGGACGTCACGTGGCCGGTCGTCACGGACCCGGCGGTTGTCACGTGGCCGGTGGATACATCGGTCGCCATGGTCTCCCCTGGATGAAGGCGGTGAGCGTCGGCGGGCGGGTGCCGCCGTGCGCCGGGAACCCGCCGAGGAGGAGGCGGCATTCCCCGGGCCGGACACGCCGGAACCGGGAGTGTGCCCGCCGGTGCGGTGTGTCGTATCGAATGAGTCGTGAGTCGTACCCGGAGGGAAGGCGTAAGCCGCCCGAACGGGTTCCCTTGCCGCAGCGACGACGAAAGGCGAGTGAGGCGGCCCGATGAGCATGGGACATCCCCCGCGGGGCGAGAGGGCGTACGACCTGGTGGTGATCGGTGGCGGAAGCGCCGGGCTGACCGCCGCCCGGACCGCCGGCCGCCTCGGCGCCCGCACGCTGCTGGTCGAGCGGGACCGGCTGGGCGGCGACTGCCTGTGGACCGGGTGCGTGCCCAGCAAGGCGCTGCTGCATGTGGCCGCCGAGGTGCAGGCCGCCCGTGGGGTGGGGCGGTACGGGCTTCAGGCCGCGGACGGCCCGGCCGACCTCGCGGCGGCCATGGCCCACGTCAAGCAGGCGATCGGGGTGATCGAGCCGCACGACTCGGCCGAGTCACTGCACGAGTTCGGTGTCGAGGTGACCCACGGGGACGCCGTCTTCACCGGCCGTCGGGCGCTGCGGGCCGGTGGGCGGGAGGTGGCCTTCCGGTACGCGCTGATCGCGACCGGCTCGGCGCCCACTCTGGTGCCGGTGCCGGGCCTGGCCGAGGCCGAGCCGCTGACCAGTGACACCGTGTGGAGTCTGACCGAGTTGCCGGAGCGTCTGGTGGTACTGGGCGGCGGGCCGATCGGCTGCGAACTCGGGCAGGCGTTCGCCCGCCTCGGCTCCAAGGTCACCCTGGTGGAAGCCGTGGACCGGTTGCTGCCGCGCGAGGAGCCCCGTGCCTCCGCGCTCATCCGAGAGCGGCTGGAGGCCGAGGGCATCACCGTCCTCACCGGCTACCGGGCCGAGAAGGTCGACGCCGGAGCGGTCCACGGGCCGGGCGGACCCATTCCGTACGACTGGCTGCTGACCACCACCGGCCGCCGCGCCACCACCGACGGCCTCGGGCTGGAGTCGGCAGGGGTGGAGACGGACGAGCGCGGTCAGGTCCGGACCGACGACCGGCTGCGGACGAGCAACCCGCGCATTTACGCCGCCGGGGACGTCACCGGCAAGTCGGCGTTCACCCATCTTGGCGGGGTGCAGGGCGCGTCCGCCGCCACCGACGCGCTGCTCGGCGTGCGGCGCCGAATCGGCTATGACGCGGTGCCCTGGGTGACGTACACCGATCCCGAGGTCGCCCGCGTCGGTGTGACCTCCGCCGAAGGAACCCGCACGCACACCCTGGACCACAACCGCGTCGACCGGGCCGTTGCCGACGACCGCACCGACGGCTTCACCAGCTTGGTGCTGGACGGACGCCGGAGGATCGTCGGCGCGACGGTGGTCGCCCCGCGCGCCGGGGAGACGATCGCGCACCTGGCCACGGCGGTACGGCTGGGCTGGACGCCCTCGCAGTACGCCAAAACCGTGCACCCCTACCCCAGTTACACCGACGGGCCCTGGCACGCCGCGCTCACCGACGTCTACGACCGGCTCGCCACGCACCGCAGGATCACCGGCGCACTGCTGGGCCTGCGCAGGAAGGTGCGGTCATGATCCTGCGACTGGTCCTGGGCGTGCTGATGGCCGCGATGGCGCTCGGCCAGCTCGCCTCCTTCGACGCCATGCCGGGCATCCTCACCGCCTACGGGGTGACCGGCGGAGCTGCCTCAACGGCCCTGGCGGTGGTGCTGATCGCGGCTGAAGCGGTGGTCGGAGTGTGGTTCCTGGCCCGGCCCCGTTCCAAGGCGGTCGTCCCCGTGTGGCTCTACACGGTCGTCTCGCTGGTGTGGGCGCTGCTCGCCGTGCAGGCGTACGCGCGGGGGCTGTCGGTCTCCAACTGCGGCTGCTTCGGTATCCATCTGGCCCAGCCGCTGCGGTGGTTCGTCCTCGTCGAGGACGCCCTGATGCTGCTGTACGCGTGGCTGCTGCTGCGCGCCGCGCGCGGAAGGCCGCGCGCCCCGGGGGATTCGACACCGACCCGGCAGACCCTCGGGACGACCGGCCCGTGATCACTGGTCCGATACCGGAAACGGAGAGGTACCCGATGGGAATCCTGGCGCGACTGCGGGCTGTCGAACATGCCACCCGTCCCTACGACCCGGAGTTCGTCGCGGCGATGGAACGCCGGTGGGCCGAACTCCCCGACATCGTCAGGACACCGGGCCAGATCATCGGACAGCACGGCGTCGGCTGCGAAGGCACCCACGGCGTGTTCCCCAAGTGCGACCTGAAATGCACGCCCTGCTACCACTCGCGGGACGCCAATCAGGTGCGCGTCGACGGCCCTCACACCCAGGAGCAGGTCGCCGCCCAGATGGGCCTGCTGCGCACCCTGCGCGGTCCGCGCGCCCACGCCCAGCTCATCGGCGGTGAGGTGAGCCTGCTCCCGCCCGACGACCACGCCGCCACCCTGGAGATCATGCGTCGGCAGGGCCGGGAGCCGATGAGCTTCACCCACGGCGACTTCGACTACGACTACCTGGAGCAACTCGCCCTCGGCGACGACGGCAAGCGACGCTTCGACCGGCTCTCGTTCGCAGCGCACTTCGACAAGTTCATGTACGGCAGGCGCGGCATCGAACGCCCGCCCAGCGAGCAGGCACTCAGCCCCTACCGCCGGCGGTTCGCCGCCATGTTCGCGAAGCTGCGCCGCGAGCACGGGGTGCGGTACTTCCTCGCCCACAACATGACCGTCACCCCCGGCAACCTCGACGAGGTCGCCGACGTCATCCGCGACTGCCGGGCGATGGGCTACGGCATGTTCTCCTTCCAGCCCGCCGCCTTCCTCGGCGACGAGCGGCGCTGGAAGGAGCGGTACCGCGAGGCCACCCCGGACGCGGTCTGGGCGGAGATCGGGCGCGGCGCCGGACGCGCCCTCGGCTATCACGTCTTCCAGAACGGCGACGTGCGCTGCAACCGCACCGCGTACGGCTTCTACGTCGGGAAACGCTGGTATCCGTTCCTCGAAGAGGACGACCCTCACGACTTGGCGGTGCGTGACGCCTTCTTCCGCTTCTTCGGCAAGGTCAGTTTCACCGGCACGCCGCCCGTGCTGCTCGCCGCCAAGCTGGCCCGCGTCGTCGCCCGCCACCCGTCCACGATGGTGGTCGGGCTGCGGTGGCTGGCCCGTACGGTCGGCCGGGTCGGCGTACTGCGGCTGCTGCGCCACCACTTCCGCGTCCGCCCGGTCACCTTCGTGATGCATCAGTTCATGGACGCCGAAGTCGTCGCGCCCGCCTGGGAGATGATGCGGCGCGGCGAGCAGGCCCAGGACCCGAAGCTGCGCGAGACCCAGGAACGGCTGGCCGCCTGTCATTACGCCATGGCGCACCCGCAGGACGGCACCCTGGTCCCGGCCTGCGTGCAGCATGCGGTGCTCGACCCGGCCGAGAACGCCCAACTGCGCACGCTGCTCCCGCTCGTCGAGGTCCGTACGTCCGTCCGCCGTCCCGCCACCACCCAGGAGAAGTGACCCATGCGCATCGGTGTCATCACCGGTTCCGGCAGCTACGACTGGCCCCAACTGGAGAACGCGGCCCAGCGAACCGTCAAGACCGAGTACGGCGAGGCCACGGTCACCGAAGGCGACCTGGGCAGCGCCGAGTTGGTGCACCTGTCCCGGCACGGCGCCGGCCATCACCGGCTCTCGAACCAGGTCGACCACCGCGCGAACCTCGCCGCCCTGCTCGCCTGCAAGGTCGACGCTCTGGTGTCACTCACCGTGTGCGGCGCGGTCGACCCCGACGCCGAGCCCGGTTCCCTGGTGGTCTTCGACGACCTGTACTTCCCCGGCAACCGGCTGCCCGACGGTTCCGCCTGCACCTGGTACGACACTCCCGGCGCCGCAGGCCGCGGCCACTGGATCTTCGAGCGGCCCTTCAGCGAGCCGCTGCGCCAGGCCCTGATCACGGCCGCCGCACACACCGGAGCGCCCGTCGTCACGAGCGGTGTGTACGGGCATGTGGACGGCCCCCGCTTCAACAGCCGCCCCGAGATCGCCGCCCTGGCCGCCGCGGGCGTCACCGCCATCAGCCAGACGGCGGGCCCGGAGGTGGTGCTGGCCGGGGAGGCCGAACTGCCGATGGCCCTGGTCGGCTTTGTCACCGACTACGCCAACGGCGTCGCACCGCAACCCGAGCCCCTCGACGCGCTGCTGGCCCGGATGGCGGCGAGCAAGGACATCTTCGCCGCGCTGGCCGCCCATGCCCTGCCCGGCCTGGGACCCGTGGCACCGGTCGGCACCGTCTACCGCTTCGGCACATGAGTACGCGACACACACCCTCGGTGCTGGTCCTGGCGAAGGCACCCCGGCCGGGCACGGTCAAGACCCGGCTGCACCCGCTGCTCGGCCCGGACGGCTGCGCCGTCCTCCAGGCCGAACTGATCCGCCACACTGTGGACTTGACCAGCGGCCTGGGAGCGCGCACCTACCTGGCGTACGCCCCGGGAGAGGCCGAGGACAGCACAGGCCACGTAGCCCCTCCCGGCGTCCGCCTGATGGTGCAGCGTGGCCAGAACCTCGGACAGCGGCTCAGCTCCGCGGTTCTGGAGGCGTTCGCCGACGGTGCGGGTCCGCTGCTGGTCATCGGCACCGACGCGCCGATCCTGACCGGCGACCACCTGACCGCCGCCCTCACCTCGCTGGAGCACAAGGACGTCGTACTCGGCCCGGCGCTGGACGGCGGCTACTACCTGATCGGCATGCGCCACCCGCACGTCGGCCTGTTCGGCATCGATGCGGCCCTGTGGAGCACGGACCAGGTGCTGGCCGCCACCCGCGCGCTCGCCACCGACGAAGGGCTGAGCGTGGAACTGCTCCGCCCGCTGCGGGACCTGGACACTCCCGAGGACGCTGCCGCGCTGCTCGCGGACCGGATGATGCCGTCCCGGATCGCCGCCCTGCTCCGTCCCACGGAGGACGCGGTATGAGCCAGGTGTCGGTCATCGTCCCCGTACTGAACGAGGAAGCCACCGTCCAGGCCGCGCTGAGCCGCCTGTGCCGGGACTTCCCCGACTGCGAGCTGATCGTCGTCGACGGCGGTTCCACCGACGCCACCGTCGAACTCGCCACCCCGCATGCCACCGTGGTGCACAGTGGACGCGGCCGTGCGCGGCAGATGAACGAAGGAGCCCGGCACGCCGGCGGCGAGGTGCTGTGGTTCGTCCACGCCGACACCACCATCGACCCGGCGGCCCTCGGCCAGATCCGCGCCTGCCTCGCCGACCCCGATGTGGTGGGCGGCGGCCTGACCATCCGCTTCGACCGCCGCACGCCCGGCCTGAACTACCTGGCCCGCACCTCGAACGCCCGCGCCCGCCGCCTGCACCACATCTTCGGCGACCAGGCCATGTTCATCCGCCGCACCGTCTTCGACGACCTCGGCGGCTTCCCGGACCTGGCCATCATGGAAGACCTGGAGATGTCGCGACGCCTGCACCGACGCGGACGGCTGTGCCTCCTGCCCGCCACCTCCACAGCCTCCTCGCGCCGGTTCACCGCCCACGGCACCTGGCGCATGATCGCCTTCATGCAGTACCTGAAGCTGCTGTACTTCGCCGGCGTCGACCCGGAGCTGATCCGTGCCCGCTATGCCGCAGGCCCCCGCCTCACCCGCCGCAGACCTACGACGCACGACACCCATGCCTGAGCAGTCCTGCTCCATCCTCTCCCTCCCGCCGCCCCGTTCCCTCCTGGAGAGCACCGATGCGCATCGCAGTATGCGGAGGCCCATACGGCAATCCGTACGCCCTGCAAGCCTTCGTCGACGACGCCCGTGCCAGAGGAGCCGAGCGGCTGTTCTGCCTGGGCGATCTCGGCGGCTTCGGCGCCGACGTGGATGCCCTGTGGCCGATCCTGTCCGACAACGCCATCGAGTGCGTCGCGGGCAATTACGACGTGGCGATCGCCCGCGGCGACACCGACTGCGGCTGCGGCTACCGCGACCCGAAGGACAACGAGTACGCCCAGCTCATCTACGACCACACCCTCGCCACCACCAGCCGCGACTTCGCCGCCTGGATGGGCGGACTGCCCACCGAACACCGCGAGACCATCGACGGTGTGGACGTCCACATGGTCCACGGTTCGACACTGGCGCTGAACGACTTCTGGTGGGAGTCCCTGCCCGAGGACCAGCACCGGCTGCGCGCCGAGGCATCCGGCGCCGACGTGGTGCTGTGCACCCACAGCGGCCTGCCCTGGCAACGGCGCATCGGCGACACCCTCGCCGTCAACGTCGGCGTGCTCGGCAAGCCCGCCAACGACGGCCGCCATGAGGTCTGGTACGCGATCCTGGACCTCGGCGACGGGTCGCCCCAGGCAGAGCTGCTCCCGCTCACGTACGACTGGCGGGCGCAGGCCCGCTCGATGCGCGCCGCCGGACTCCCCGAAGTGTTCGTGGAGACCATCGAGACCGGCTGGTGGACCACCTGCCTGGAGATCCTGCCCCCGCGCGAACGCTCCCGGGGCCGCTACCACCTCTACCGCTCCACCCTCCCGTCCGGCTTCCGCCCCGCCGACGACGGCTGGGGCGAGACCACGCCGCAGGCCCTGGACGGCGACCGGCCGGTGGTCCCGCTGTTCGGCACCCCGTACTTCCCGACCCGGCTGTGGCTCTACACCAACTTCCACTGCAACCTCGCCTGCGACTACTGCGCGGTCGCCTCCTCCCCCAAGGCGGCCGCCCGCACCCTGCCCGCCGACACCTTCCGCGCCCTCGTCGACGAAGCCGTGCAGACCGGGTTCACCGAGCTGTACATCACCGGCGGCGAGCCCTTCCTCCACCCCGACATCGTCAACCTCCTCGACCACGCCTCCGCCCAGCTGCCCACCGTCGTCATGACCAACGCGATGCTGCTGCGCGGCCGCCGCGCCACCGGGCTCGACGCGCTCGCCGACCGTAAACTCACCGTCCAGACCTCCCTGGACGGCGCCACCGCCCACGCCCACGACGCCCACCGCGGCACCGGCTCCTGGGCGCGCACCATGGACGGCATCCGCCACCTGATCGACCTGGGCCTGCCCCCGCGCGTCGCCCTCACCGAGACACCCGAGAACACCCACGAGGTCCCCGCGGTCGCCGAACTGCTGGCCGGACTCGGCCTGCCCGCCGACCACTTCGCGGTCCGCCCGCTGCTGCGCCGCGGCTTCTCCGAAAGCGGCGTGGAGATCGGCGAGGACTCCAGCATCCCGGAGTTGACGGTCACCGCCGACGGCCTGCACTGGCACCCCGCCGGCGCCGACCTGGCCACCAGCCCCGACCTGCACCTGGCGCCCGCCGGAACCCCGCTGGCGACCGGCAAGCAACTGGTGACCGAGCGGTTCTTCACCGCCCGCCTCACCGACGGCAGCCTGCCCCGCCCCGTTCACTGCGCCATCTGAGCCGTACGCATACAGAAAGGGAGTTCAGCATGCAGCGACAACGACACGTCGCGATCCTCGGCGCGGGACCGGTCGGCCTGGACGCCGCGCTTGCCTGCGCCGGTGCCGGATGGCCGTTCACCGTGTACGAGGCCGCGGACACCGTGGCCGCCCATGTACGCGCCTGGGGTCATGTCCGCCTGTTCACCCCGTGGGACCTCAACGTCTCCCGCCGGATGCGCACCCACCTGCCGCACGCCCCGGCAGGCGACGACTGCCCCACGGGCGCCGAGCTGGCGGCCCGCCTCCTTGGCCCGGTCGCCGAACTGGCCGCCATGGAAGGCCGGATCCGGCTGCGTACCAGGGTCGCCGCCGTCGCCCGCACCGGACTGCTCAAGCACGAGCAGATCGGCACCGACGCTCGCGCCGCCACACCCTTCACCCTCCTCCTCGACACGCCCGACGGTGAGGAGACCGCCGAAGCGGACCTCGTCCTGGACTGCACCGGCGCCTACGCCGTCCCCAACACCCTGGGCGCCGGCGGCATCCCCGCCCCCGGCGAACGGGCCCTCGACCACCGCATCACCCGCACCCTCCCGCCCGTCCACGCACCGGACCGCTGGGCGGGCACCGTCCTGCTCGTCGGCGCCGGCAAGTCCGCCCAGACCGCCGCCCGCGACCTCGCCGTACTGCCCGGCACCCGCGTCGAGTGGATCGTGCGCAGCCCGGCGCCCGACTGGGGAGCCGTGCCGGACGACACCCTGCCCGGCCGCCGACAACTCGTCGAAACGTCGCAGGCGTTCACCGAAGGTGCCGGCGACCGGGTCACCGTCCACACCGGCGCCCACGTCCAAGCCCTGAGCCCCGACGGCGACCGAGTACGCGCCAACCTGGCAACCCCGGGCGGCCCGGTCGAGGTGGTCTGCGACCACATCGTGGCGCTCACCGGCTACGTCGGTGACGCCTCCCTCTACCGCCAGCTACAGGTCCACGAGTGCTACGCCACCGCCGCCCCCATGAATCTCTCCGCCGCCCTGCTCGGCTCCGCGGGCGGCGACTGCCTCACCCAGCCCGCCGTCGGCATCAGCGCCCTGCGCAATCCCGAACCGCACTTCTTCATCCTCGGCGCCAAGTCCTACGGCCGCCTCAACACCTTCCTGCTCCGCACCGGATACGAACAAGTGGACCAAGTCATCGGCGCGTACGCCCCAGCCGTATCCGTGTGAACTGACCTCCCCGCACAAGGAGTACAGACCTCGACGGGGAGGGTGGCGCCCTCACATAACCGTGTCGGTCGAAGTCGACCACGAGAACTGGTCGCTGCACCCCGCCCCGGCCACGGCCACATCCGGGACGCCCAGTGGACCGACCAGGGCGGCAACTCCTGCGCTGCTCGACCTACAGCAACGCCGCGTCGCCGCTCGGCGTGCCGCCTGAGGAGCCCGGGCAACGCGCGCGGAAGTAGCGGTCAGCCGCTGGCAGTTGGCTTGCGGGAGAGGGCGACGGCGAGGGCCGCGGCGAGCGGGATGGCGGCCAGGGCGATGAGGGCGGTGCCGTAGCGGCCGGTGAGATCGTGGCCGAGGGAGATGGCCAGGGGCCCGAAGGCGCTCGCGCCGATGGTGATGGTGTGGGCGGTGCCCCGGATGGCACCGAGGTGGGCGGTGCCGAAGTAGCGGGGTTAGGTGGCGGATTCGACGGCGCGGAGCAGTCCGTTGGAGGCGCCGAGCAGGAGGCCGTAGCCGATGGCCGTCCAGCCGGGCTCGACGAGGCGGGCGGAGAGGACCGCGCACGTGAGGAGCGTCATCGCACCAATGAGTACGGCTTTGGGTGAGACGTGGTCGATGAGGGCGCCTGCGGCGAGGGTGGCGAGCAGGGCGGCTGCGGTCTGGGGCAGGAAGTTCGCGGCGGCTTCGACCGGGGTGAGGCCGCGCTCGCCGAGCAGGGCGATCTGGTGGAAGTTCAGCCCCGTGGTGAGCATGCTGCTGGCGGCCAGGCAGGCGGCGACGGCCCAGAACGCGCCGGTGCGCAGGGCCCGGCGCAGGGGCCAGCCGGTCAGCGGCGCGTCGACGGCAGTACCGGCGAGCGGGGCGATGCCGTCGAGGTGCTGGCCGAGGTCGGCGGGCTTGTTGCGGATGCCGAGGAGCGCGAGGGGGATGACGATCAGCCAGACGGCGACGCCTTCGACGGCCCACGCCTGGCGCCAGCCGTACGCGGAGACCAGGCGCTCGACGAGGAGCGGGGCGAGGGAGATGCCGGCCGTGCCCACCGCGCTGGTGATGCCGAGAGCCAGGCCGCGTCGCTTGTCGAACCAGTACGCGACCGTGGTGGTCGCCACCAGGGACAGCGCCCCCTGTCCGGCCATGCGGATGCCGACGAACCCGGCGGTCAGACCGACGATCCCGGTGACGAAGGACAGGGAGATTCAGGATCGCGCCGAAGACGGCTCCGACGGCCGCGATCACCCGCCGGGGGCCGTGGCGGTCGATGGCGCGGCCGACCGGTGGCATCGCGCAGGCGCCGACGAGCGTTCCGGCCAGGTAGGCGGTGGAGACCTGGGTGCGGCTGATGCCGAGGAGGCAGCCGGCGTCAGTGGCCTGCGGTGAGCTGGCCGGCGAGGCGTTCGTGCATGTTCGCGCTGGGCTCGTTCAGGCCGATGATGGTGACCTTCTTGCCGCGCTGCTTGTACTTGGTCTCGATGGCGTCCAGGGCGGCCACCGACGAGGCGTCCCAGATGTGGGCGTCGGTGAGGTCTATGACGACGTCGTCGGGGTCGTCCTTGTAGTTGAACTGGTAGACGAGGTCGTTGGACGAGGCGAAGAACAGCTCGCCGGTCACGGCGTAGACGACCTGGTTGCCGTCGGGGTCGACGACGCCGGAGACGTTGGCGAGGTGGGCGACGCGCTTGGCGAAGATCACCATGGCGGTGATGGAGCCGAGGACGACACCGATGGCGAGGTTGTGGGTGGCGACCACGGCGGCGACGGTGACGACCATGACGGTGGTCTCGCCCAGCGGCATCCGCTTCAGCGTCTTGGGCTGGATGGAGTGCCAGTCGAAGGTGGCGACCGACACCAGGATCATGACGGCGACCAGGGCGGCCATCGGGATGTCGGAGACGACAGGGCCGAAGGCGATGCACAGGACCATCAGGAAGGACCCGGCCAGGAAGGTCGACAGGCGGGTGCGGGCGCCGGACGTCTTCACGTTGATCATCGTCTGGCCGATCATCGCGCAGCCGCCCATACCGCCGAAGAAGCCGGTGACGATGTTGGCGATGCCCTGGCCGATGGACTCACGGGTCTTATTGGAGTGGGTGTCGGTGATGTCGTCTACCAGCTTGGCCGTCATCAGCGACTCCATCAGCCCGACCAGCGCGAAGGCGAACGCGTACGGGGCGATGGTGGTCAGCGTGTCCAGCGTGAACGGCACGTCGGGCAGGCCCGGGACCGGGAGCGACGAGGGCAGGTCGCCCTTGTCGCCGACGTTGGGGACGGCAATGCCCGCGGCGACGGTGATGACCGTGAGGATCACGATCGAGACCAGGGGAGCCGGGACGGTCTTGGTGATCTTCGGGAAGAGCACCATGAGCGCGAGGCCGCCGGCGATCAGCGGGTAGACGGCCCACGGGACGTCGTGCATCTCGGGCACCTGCGCCATGAAGATCAGGATGGCGAGCGCGTTGACGAAGCCCACCATCACCGAGCGCGGCACGAACCGCATCAGCTTCGCGACACCCAGCGCACCGAGCACGATCTGGATGAGACCGCCGAGGATGACGGCGGCGATCAGGTAACCCAGGCCGTAGTCGTGGTTGAGCGGCGCGATGACCAGCGCGATCGCCCCGGTCGCGGCGGAGATCATTGCCTTGCGGCCACCGACGAACGAGATCACCACGGCCATCGTGAACGACGCGAACAGGCCGACCGCCGGGTCGACCCCGGCGATGATCGAGAAGGAGATGGCCTCAGGGA
Organism: Streptomyces sp. NPDC002838; assembly: GCF_040295365.1. Taxonomy (NCBI): domain Bacteria; kingdom Bacillati; phylum Actinomycetota; class Actinomycetes; order Kitasatosporales; family Streptomycetaceae; genus Streptomyces; species Streptomyces sp. NPDC002838. The sequence continues at coordinate 62,062 of NZ_JBEOVF010000051.1, forward strand.
TCAGGGCCAGCGCCACCACCAGGCCGGCCAGCACCTCGGTACGGAAGACCTTCGGGGAGTCGAGCCAGTCGGGCTTGGACATGCGCAGCTTGGGGCCTGCGGACAGCAGTGAAGACATGCAACCGTTTCTGTTCGGGCGCGCACATCCACCTGCTGGATGTGCGCGCGTCGTACTCGACTCCACGCAAGGGGCGGAAGTCCCCGGCGGCCCGGCCTCGACGGGGGCCCTGCCGGATGGAGTGGCAGCCTTCACGGCTGCCGGTCGGGCATCATTGCCCGGAAGTCTGCGGGTGCCGGCGGGGCCCGGTCGGGGCCCGCGCTCTGACGGGGCCGCCCTGGCTGCTGCCTTTACAGCGTGGCTGCCCTCACAAAAAGACTCTACCCTGACGTGAGGTGAGAGTGCGACCTGTGGCTTGTGAAATGCAGGCAAACACGGCCTCGGATCATGTGATTCCAGACACGTATGCTGGAGCACTTCGAACGTTCGAATGCGGCGGGACGCAGAAGGAGAAGGCGTGACGATGACTGAGCGGCAGATGCAGATCGGCGAGGTGGCCGAGCGGACCGGTTTGTCGCTGCGCACGATCCGCCACTACGAGGAGGTCGGCCTCGTCATCCCCTCCGCCCGCAGCAAGGGCGGCTTCCGCCTCTACACCGAGGCCGACGTCGAGCGCCTGATGGTCATCCGCCGCATGAAACCGCTGGACTTCTCGCTGGAGGAGATGCGGGACCTGCTGGAGATCACCGACCGCATCGCCGACACCGACAATCCGCCCGCCGGCGAGGAGATGGAGCGGCTGCGCGAGCGCCTCGACTCCTACCGCAAGGTGGCCGACGCTCGCTGCGAGACGCTGCGCGCCCAGCTGATGGCCGCCGAGGACTTCGCCTCCACGCTCCGCCGCAGGCTCGGCACAGGGAACTGACAGCGGCGCGCGAGGGGACATTCTCCTCGCGCGCCGCCCGGCCGGCTCCGCTTACGAGGCTGTCGGCTCACCGCTGCCGTAAGGGCGGGTGATGACCTCCATGCCATGTCCGGCGGGGTCCATGAAGTACAGACCGCGCCCGCCGTCGTTGCGGTTGATCTCGCCGGGCTTCTTGCCGTGCGGATCGGCCCAGTACGTGATCTCGGCGTCCTGGATCCGCTGGAAGATGGCGTCGAACTCTTCCTCGGTGACGAGGAACGCGTAGTGCTGCATGACGATCGACTCCCGGCCCCGATCTCCAGGTCCAGGATGTGCGCCAGGAACTCGGCGGATTCCCGGTTGTCCCGGGCGTGGACGATGGTGTGATTCAACTCGACCGACACAGTGGAATGCCTCCGTAAGGCAAACTCACGGGCACCTCCATGCCTCACCCGGACGGTGACCGACACGCGATGCCGTACCGTCATCCTGAACAGCCAATGCCCCGTCGCCCCAAGGTATTTCGTCGGTCAGAGGCTGCGCATACGTGGGCGGCTGCGTCCTTCAGTACGCCCACCACGGGCCCGAGTCGCTTTGCCGTACCCAGCGCGCGATGCCGTCCTCGCCGATCGTGCGTGCGTGGGCGCTGGTCGAGGCGATCGGCCTTGACGGTGCAGGCTCGGGACCAGTTGCCGCGGTCGTCCACGTTCTCGAAGGCCACGTCCCCGGCGTCGGTGCGGGTGGCCCGTCCGGCGGTGAGGATCATCTCGGAGCCGTCGGTCAGTTTCACCACGAACGTTCCCATCGGCGTTCTCATCCTCTCGGCGTGGACTGCGCGTGATCGTGCAGTGCACCCCTGCCCCGGCGGGCAGGCGGCCGCTTCAGTAGCACCACCAGGTGCCGTCGGGCGGCTGTGGAATCCAGTGGTAGCCGCCGCCGTCGGCGGGGCCGCGCCGGAAGACGGCCGTCACCGTGTCCGCCCGGTACGTGTGCACCCGCTCGGAGTTGCCGTGCAGGTCGGTGCGTTCCAGCACGATCTCGCCCGACGCGGTGCGCCCGGCGGCGTCCGCCTCGATCACGGCGTCCTCGCCGTGGGCCAGCTGCAGCATGAAGAGAGTTTCTGAGCATGGACGGCGAGACGTTGCTGACCTGTGCCCAATGGGACAGCGACGCGGCATACGACGCGTACCTGCGAGGCAACGGCCCGGCCACCCCGCTCGCCGGACCGCCCGGCTACCGGCTGTACCGCAGCCTGGCCGAGGAGGGCGAGACCCGCACCCCCGGCTGCCTGATCACCGCAGCCTTCGACGTGGACGGACCCGAGCGGCAGCGGTACTTCACCGACGCCGTCATCGCGGCCCAGCCCGAGGAGGGCGGGCACCCGGGAGCGATCTCGGCGCACTTCCTGCTGAGCACCGACGGAACCCGGGTGCTCCTCTACACGGAATGGACCAGCACCGAGGCCCACCAAGAGGCGGCCGAGGCGGGCGATCACGACAAGGGACACGAGATCTTCTCCAGCACACCCGGCGTACGGCTCACCCACGGCAACCGCTACCACCTCCACCGCGCGCTGTCGCGTCCGCTGCCGTAGCGGCCCCGCACCGACTGCTGACCTCCTCGGCCGCACCGTGTTGAACCGGCTGGTTGGGCAGGCAGTGGATCACCTCGACAGACTCTCCGGTAACGTCAGGGTATGAGTCATCCGCATCCAGAACTGAAAGCCGCCCCACCCCTGCCCAAGGGAGGGCTGCGGGTCGTCGCCCTGGGCGGCCTGGGTGAGATCGGCCGCAACATGACCGTCTTCGAGCACGCGGGCAAGCTGCTCATCGTCGACTGCGGCGTGCTGTTCCCCGAGGAGACCCAGCCCGGCGTGGACGTGATCCTGCCGGACTTCACCTCGATCCGGGA
>NZ_JBEOVF010000052.1:0-64572 GCF_040295365.1 Streptomyces sp. NPDC002838
GACAAGATGCCCTCCTGGCTGCGCGACTCGCGCACCGCGATGAAGGAGACGGGCAAGGCGCTGGTGGCGTGGGACGAGTGGGGCAAGAACCCCGCGCGTGCGGCCGGTGCGGTCACCTTCAATGTGGTGACGACTGTGTTCACCGGTGGTGCGGGTGCCGGTGTGGCGGGTGCCGGTAAGGCGGGTGCGGTGGCGAAGGCGCTGTCCGTGGCGGGCAAGGCGGGTCGGGTCATCGACCCGATGACGTACATCGCCAAGGGCGCGGGCGCGGGGCTGTCGAAGATCGGGGACATCGCCGCCAGCCTGAAGGGTGTCGGCAACATCGATATCCCGGCTCTTCCCGAGAACGCGATCACGCTGCCTGAGGGGGCGGTCAAGCTCCCCGACGGGACGGTGAACCTGCCCGAGGGCGCGGCGATCCCGGAGGGAGCGACCCGGCTGCCGGACGGCAATATCAAGCTGCCCGACGACGCCCCGGCACTGCCGGAAGGCACTACCAGGCTGCCCACGGACGAGGGAGCCCCGGCCCGCTACTACGACCCGGACGGCAACATCCTCGACGAGCGCGGCAACGTCCTCCAGAAGGCCGAGGACGGCCCCGGCGACATCGTCGACCAGCCCGACGCGGGCACCCCGGCCACCGGCGCGGACGTGCCGCGCGTGGACTCCCCGGTCCGTGAACCGGCTCTGGTGGGCGCGGGCGCTCATACCGCCGACCAGGCCGGCCAGCACATCCGCCTCGGCGACAGCGTGGACAACAACCTCGGCGACGTCGGCCGGGTGGGCGCGGACGTCCCCACCACCCCGGCGGTCCACGCAGGCGGCGACGTACCCACCGTCCACGCGGGGGGAGGCGACCTGCCCGGCGGAGTTTCGGGAAGCCATCTCCCCAGTGGCACCGCCGACCACCTGCCTGGCGGCCGAGCCGACGACCTGGCGAGGGGACCGTCCGCCAGTCACGAACCGCCGTCCAGTCACACGGGCGGAGGTTCGGACGGCCCTGGCGGCAATGGCCACGATCACGGGGGTACGGGCGGGCACGGTGAGAGCCCGGCGGCCGGAGGCCACCACGAGGCACAGAGCCCCGGCAACGAGGGAGTCGGCAGCTCGTCCGATGCTGGTCACGCTCCGCCCGGAACCGGGCACACGGACCTGCCTGGCGGTGGGCACTCGGGTGCTCGTCCCATCGACGAGATTTCACCGGATCGGTACGGCACGGGTGACCACGCTTCTCGCCCCCCGTCCGAACCCATGCGCCCTGAGCAGGAGGCGGCGCTGACGGAGGCGCTGACCCGGGAGAAGATGAGTGCTGCGGACCAGGCCAAGGTTCTGCGTACTCTGGGAAAGGAGCCTTATGGCGCAGAGGTGGCCGATCTGCTTTCTCGGGGGCATTTGAGTGGCACGAAGAACTACCAAGAGATCCTCAACATGTGCAAGCAGGCCGGCAAGGGCGACCAGAAGGGCATGGTTCCGGCTGCCTACATGGCGCTGACTCATGCGACGGAGTTGCAGAACAAGGGCTTCACACACCTCGCATTCGAATTGAAGGATGAGGCGACTGGTCTCGATCTGGATGTCACTACGCTCCACCCCGATGGCACGCCGCACTACGGCTACCAGTTGAAGGACGTCGACAACATCCAGGGCATCAGGGGCGCATCAAAGAGTGCTGCCAAACAGCTCCTGCCCGATGTGGCGGGCGCGAAGAAGGTCGCGATTCTCGACGTACATCAGCCGATGGCAGAACTCAATGCCAAAATGTTCAGGGAAGTAGAATTCCAGGCTCGCAGGACAGGGGCCACGTTCCACCTTCGCTTCCACGATGGTTCTGTCACCGTACCGGCCAACGGCCACCCTTTGTTCCCGTGAGGTAGTAGTCATGTCGACCTTGAAGCGTGCCCCGCGTCCGTGCGGCTCCTGGTTCTGGGACCTTGAGGAACTCGCCCCGCCGGGACTGGAGTCCGCACTGACGACGGCGTCGCGTATGGCCGACGTCGTGCGGAAGCACGACCTCTTGCTTCCGCAGCAGTTGGAATATCGTTGGTATGTCTCCGGTTCGGGGGGCATCAACATCATGACGCAGCTGGCGCTCACGGTTCCCCTGGGCGACGCCAGTCTGCCTGATCGGGTTCGTGCCAGTCAGCCTGTCGGCTTCCCGGATGCGGAGGTTGATGACCTGTATGTGATTGGCCCGGGGCAGTGGCTCGATGCTGATGGTGAATCGCACCGTGAGCCACGTCTTGTCGAGTTGTCTGTCTCACCTGCTCCAGTGGGCCTCTCCGCGGAGCTCGCGGTGTACCACGACGTTTGGGCGTGGTTCGATTTCTCGGGTCATCCGCACCCCGATGTGCACCGGCGTAATGCTCCTCGCCTTGCGGCGGTGCTTCAGGATCTCAACGAGCTTCTTGGTGTGGGTGGCGAGCCTGGCGAGCCCACAATCTTCGGTGCCGCGACGGAGCAGGGCCTCGCCACTCCCGAGCCGTACGACGACGGCTTGGGACCCGATGTGACAGGCAGCCTCTGACTGGGGTGGATGCCTGAATTATGCCTACCGGCTCCTGTATCGGGGTGCCCGTTCACTGGTGAAGTCGAGGAGTACCTCGCGAGCCATCGCGTGAGTCTGGCGACGTACACCGGATTCCGGGATGGCCCGTTCCGTGAGTGGTACAAGCGCGGGGAGTTGTTCACGAGTGAGGCCCAGGAGCGGCTCGGTGGCGATCTCGTGAGCCTGGAAACGTACGTGGACGGGCTGCCCCACGGTCCGTCCTGGGAGCGGTATCGCGATGGCACGTTCCGGTCCGAGGGGACGGCGTACCAGTCGCGCGCTGTCGGTGTCTGGCGCAGATGGCATCCGAACGGCGTCCTGGCCGGTGAGAAGGCGATCAGCGAAGACGGACGATGATGCTGTCGGACCGGGAGCGGGACGAGACCGATCAGCTGCGAACGGGACGAGGGCGGTGCGGGGATCGGCCCCAACACCTGGAGTTACAGGGAGTATTTGACCGACCACTCGCCGCGAGTAACGGCCTCCGGTCCGACTTGTGGCGCTTCTGTGAGCGCCGGGGACCTCGATTGCACAGGCAACTGCCGAGTTGATAGAGATGGCTGGGAATAGACGAGGCGGGCCGGGATCGGTCGCCGTAGGAGCCCAACGGGGGAGGCATCGTGAAGTTCGACATGGGTGCGCAGACGCTGTCCACGCTGCAGCGTGATTCGCGGGGGGCGAGTGATGACCTCGGCACGCTGATCCGGCAGTTGGTGCAGGCGGCGCAGCCGCTGGAGGGCAAGTTCAACGGTTCGGGCCGCGTGATGTTCGACCAGTTCAAGGCGCAGGCCGACAGGATCACCTCGGATCTGAACGGGTCGCTGGCGGCGATCCTGGGCGGTCAGTCGGGGATGGACTCCGCGTTCAGCTCGGGTGACCAGGAGCAGGGCGACAACGCGCGACAGCAGATGGGTGCCGCCAACTTCGACGCGGCGCGCTTCGGCGGGCGTTGAGTTGAGTCGTGCCGGCCGGGGTGTTGAGGCCCTGGTTTTGTCGGTTTCTTTCTGTTTGCTTGGTTTCTCGGGGAGTGGTGTGTGATGGCGGGTGCGGGTTCGGATCGTCGGTCGTACGACACGGGTGCGTCGGCGGATGCGCAGTCCAACATCCAGGTGGTGATCGGTCGTCTGGAAGAGGTGATCGGTAACCGTGACCGTCAGGTCAAGGCGGCGATGGCCGACTTCACGGCGGATGGCGTGGCGGATGAGTACCACGGCAAGGAACAGCGGTGGAACAACGCCTCGCAGGAAGTGAAGAACATCATCGGGCTGCTGAAGTCGACGCTGGAGAAGAACGACGGTACGGCGCAGTCGACGATCCAGCGGGCGAAGGCCGCGGTCGACAACATCGGCTGACTGTCGGTTTGTTCGGTTCGGAAGTTAGGTAACGGGGGTTTCGGTGCCCGGCTGGGATTTGAATCCGCAGGGTATTTCGCATGTTCTGAAGACGACGGGTGAGACGGCGTCGAACATGGAGAAGTACGCGAAGGCGTTCGGGAAGCACTTGACGTCGGCGGCGACGAGCGCGGGCACGGTTTCCGCCGAGGGTGGTGGCGGCGAGGGTGGCGAGAAGGCCGCGGGTGGTCTGGTGGCCCTTGCCTTGTCGCAGTATGCGGAGCGGGCGTCGAAGGATCTGCAGTTCGTGGCGGCTCGGGCGGGTAAGTCGTTGCAGGGTGCGGCGGATGCCACGACGGCCTATCTCAATGGCGATCAGGAGATGGCGGCGGAGGCGCAGCGCAATACGCTGAGCGCGCCGAAGCTTGATATGCCGGGGAAGGGCAAGGCGTGATCAAGCCGGAGCAGATTCCGCAGTTCACGGGTAACCTGCCGCAGCTGGAGGTTGATTACGCGGATCTGAAGAAGGACGCCGGTCATGTCCGTAAGACCGGCGAGGATGTGCATTCGCAGTTCCAGGGGTTGTCGGCGTATTACACGGCTCCGGAGGCGGAGCAGTTGTTCGCGACGACGAAGCCGGTGAAGGAGCGGGCGGACGATTTCGCCACGGACCTGGAGACGGTGTCGTCGGCCCTGGAGTCGTACGCGACGGAGATCCGGCCGCTGGACGCCAAGCTGAAGGAACTCAAGGCCAAGGCCGTGGCGTTCGTCGACTCCGTCAAGGACGACGACGAGTGGGAGTACGACGGCGACAAGGTCGACGAGCACAACCAGCTGCGAGACGAGATCACCGCGACGGTGGCGGCGTTCTGGGCTGCGGAGCGGACCTGCCACAACAAGATCACCGCCTTGTGGGGCGGGACGCAGATGGTGGCGGGGGATGGTTCGGAGCGTAAGGACCAGTACGGGTTCAGCGCCGAGGACATGAAGAACGCGAAGCTTCCCTGGGGTGACCCGGTGGAGGAGAAGCACAAGTGGTACGAGGTCGGCCACTGGGTGAAGTCCTTTGTCTGGGACGGCCTGATCGTGGACGGCATCTGGGGCACCATCAAGGGGCTGGGCACGCTGGTCGGGTTCGGCGGCTGGGAGGCGATGGGGCAGGCCTGGAAGGGCCTGGCCCAGCTCGCCACCGGTCTGGCGATTTCCTCCATCCCCGGGGTGGGGGCGATGTTCTGGGCGATGCCCGCCGACAAGATGCCCTCCTGGCTGCGCGACTCGCGCACCGCGATGAAGGAGACGGGCAAGGCGCTGGTGGCGTGGGACGAGTGGGGCAAGAACCCCGCCCGTGCGGCCGGTGCGGTCACCTTCAATGTGGTGACGACTGTGTTCACCGGTGGTGCGGGTGCCGGTGTGGCGGGTGCCGGTAAGGCGGGCGCGGTGGCGAAGGCGCTGTCCGTGGCGGGCAAGGCGGGTCGGGTCATCGACCCGATGACCTACATCGCCAAGGGCGCGGGCGCCGGTCTGTCGAAGATCGGCGACATCGCCACGAGCCTGAAGGGTGTCGGCAACATCGACATCCCCACCCTCCCCGACGGTGCCGTCAGCCTGCCCGACGGTCGCCTGATGGACCCGAACGGCAACCTCGTCGCGCCCAACGGCACCATTGAAACGACGCCGGTTCCCCACGATGCCGGCCCGACGGTCCCGCACGGAGCCGGGACCACGCCGACGCTGCCGGCCCACTGGACGACGCAGGGCGCCCCGACCCCGTCGTATGCGGCCGCCCAGGCGGGCACCGACGGGGCCGCGCACACGGTTGACAACGCCGCTGGTGCCGGGCACTACAACACGCCCACCACCGCTGCGCCGACCACGGCCGCGGGGCATGCGCCGGGGGGCGGCTTCGATACGACGCCCACGTCGTCGGCGTACGACCACGCGCCGTCGCCGTCCGGGTACGGCCAGGCGCCGAGCGCCTCCGGGTACGGCCACGCGCCGAGCCCGTCCGGCTATGGCCCCGCGCCGTCCGCGTACGATCACGCCCCGTCGCCGTCGTCGTACGACCAGACTCCGGCCGCTGCCCCGCATGACGCTCCGGCGCCGACGCCGCACACCGGTGGTCCGAATGTTCCCGGTGGCGCCGTCCACCCTGGGGGCGCGACCCCGTGGTACCACCAGACTCCGGCGGCCAACGCTGCGTACGACCAGGTCCCGACCACAGCGCCGCACCCCGGCGGTCACGACGTTCCCGGCACCGGCGGCCACACCCCGGATGCCCCGCACGGACCGGGCCACGGCGCTCCCGGCGTCGGTCACGCCGACGACGCCTCGCACGGGGCCGGACACGGTGACGACGGTGTCGGTCATCACGCGGACGATGCCGGGCATGCCGGTGATCACGCGGGCGTTGGGGACGCCACTGTGGATGCCGCCGTGCACCACGGCACCGATGCCCCGGTCGCTCCGGGCCATCAGGGTGCGGACGTGCCGGGCAGTGGGGCCGGGGAGCCGTTCGACTACAAGCCGCACATGTCGGCGGACGACTTCGACAACCTGGCCACCGACGCGGAGAAGCACGCGGTGGCCGAGGCCGAACTGGCGCGCGGCACGAATCCCGGGCCCAGCGTCAGCAACGAGGCGGGCCTGGCCTATGGCAACGCGTACTGGGACGAGTTCATGAGGGGGCTCGACCCCGAGACGAGGAGTGGGGTCGTCACCTACACCGGTTCTGCCTACGACCCGATCAACAACCACCTCCGCTTCGACACGGACGCGCCCCAGCACATCCTCGACACCATCAAGAACATGGACGAGATCATGGACGCCCGTCCCGTGCCTGAGGACGTCATGGTCGTGCGCGGCACCGGGGTCGACCACATCAAGATCGACGGCCAGCCACTGAGGTCACCGGAGGAGATGCAGGGCGGTGTGTTCGACGACAAGGCGTTCACCTCCACGGCACTCGGCAAGACGCCGCCGCCCCCGTTCGACAAGAAGCCTGTGTGGATGCACCTGCGGGTGCCGAAGGACACCCCCGCCCTCTGGCTGGAGTCCATCACCCAGGTCAAGGGAGAACGCGAGCTGCTCCTCGCCAAGGGCTCCGAGTACAAGGTGACGCGCGTCTTCCAGGACACGATGGGCAAGTGGCACGTATACGGGGAGATTCTGCCGAGGCCGAAGCCGTAGCCTTCGTTGCAGATCATCCCGAGCCAGAGGAATGTGGATGCCATGAGCGATGAACGACCGATCAACCCGCGCTTCAATGATGACGTGCACTTCAACCTCGTGTCGGGTCCGCCGCGATACCGAAATTACACCGACAAGCCGGTGGGTTACTTCACAGTGGTCGACAAGCAAGATGGCGCGGTCCTCGGTTACGTATGGGCCAGCGACGAGGGCGAGGCCGCCGCGTGGGAACCGCGGCAGGCTGGCGGCCCCCGTGCAGCGAACGAAGGCGGCTTCTGGAGCCGTCGCCTGCGCGATGCCAAGCAGCGGGGCCTTCTGCCGTCCCAGGCCCTCGCCGAGTTGTACGGCAACCCGGAGACTGCCGGCAAGGGTCGCCCCCTCCCGGGCTCCCTCGCCGACGGCCCGAACGCCGCCGCGGTCGAGGCCCTCGCCAAAGGTGACTAGCGGACGGCCGGTCAACCCACGCTTTGACGAGGACATGTGGTTCCTGGAGCGACCGGGTGGTCCGCCGCGCTACCGGGACTGGACCGACAAGCCGGTGCAGTACTTCACGGTGGTCGACAAGGATGGCGGTGGGGTCCTCGGGTACGTGTGGGCTGGTGACGAGGACGATGCCGCCGCGTGGGTACCCCGGGAGGCCGTCGGCCCCCGGGCTTTGATGGAGGGGCTCGGCTGGTTCAACCGGCTGGAGGACGCCAAGGGGCGGGGGTTTCCACCGTCCCAGGCACTCAGGGAGCTCCTGGCCAACCCGGAGAGCAAGTACGGCCGGGCTCTGCCAGGCTCCCTCACCGACGCCCCGAACGCCGCAGCCGTCGAGGCCCTCGCCAAGGCCGATTAGCGAGCGCTGATCAACCGAGCACCCGTGGAGGAACTGGCCCCCGAGGCCTGAGCAGCATGTCCAGTCCCGTGCACTACATCACCGTCACCGCCCCCGACGGCGAAGTCATCGGATACGCCTGGGGCGATGCCACCGACGTAGAGTGGATCAACCGGAAGGCGAGCAGCAGCAGCGCCTACGACGCGGGGATGGAGTGGTACGGCAGGGTCCGTGAGGCCCACGAACGCGGCCTGACGCCCCTCGGCGTCCTCAACCTCCTCAGCCACGAACCGGGCGTCGGCCCCGTCACCGAGGCCCCCGATGCCGCAGCGATCGAGGAACTCGCCAGCACCGTCACCCCGGCCGACGACCGGCGCCTGCTCGCCCAGCTCGACCGCGACAACGCGCAGGCATGGCAGGAACTCGCCGACGCCTTCGACGCGCTCACGGACGAGGACCGGGACGTGAAGTGGGGCGGGGGGCAGAAGCTGCCGAGCGGTGCCATTCACGTGCCGTTCCCCATCTACAGCCAACCGCTGAATCGGGCTGTCAGCGCCCTGATCGGCGTCGGCGCCGTAACCCCCGAGCACCGGTGGGTGGACGGTCCGCTGCTCCAAGTGCCGCCGGACGGACGGCTGCGGCCCGCCGACGCCGTACGCGCCGCGACCACAGTCGTGCGCGGGGAGAAATTCTCCGACGGGACGATCGACAAGGCCCTGAAGAGCGGCCTCCTGGATGCCATAGCCAACTCGCTCCGCGCCTGGTACGCCGATCCTGACGTCGACGAGCCCTCGCCCGACGCCGATCCTCCCGCCGAGCAGCCCTCCACCGACCCCACCTTCCAGCCGAAGGCCCTCCGGGACACCCCCGACCCCACCTCCTCCATGTGCAAGTTCTGTGGAGGTTCCCCCGCCGCCGACGTCACCTTCCGAGCCCACCGAGGACTGATCATCTTCTTCGGGTTCAAGAGGATGGACGGCCCCATGTGCATGACCTGCGGACTGGCCGTGCACCGCGCCCTGACCACCCACACGCTCTGCGTGGGCTGGTGGAGCCCGTTCTCCCTCTTCGTCTTCGCGCCGTTGACGCTGGTACGGAACCTCCTCGCCGTGCGGAAGGTGAAGCAGCTCGCCGCCCCCGGGCCGGGCATGCTCGGCCCGCGCTACGACCCCGGCGTACCCATCCACCGGCGGCCCCGCGCCTACGTCGCGCTCATCCCGGTGCTGTGGGTGCTTTTCATGATCGTGACGGGGTTGTCGGGAGGCGTGTGATGAAGAGGAGGGGCTGTCGCAACCCGGCTGTACGGGTGGCGCGTCCATGACTTATGTTGCGGAAGCGAAGTCAGGGGGATTCCGCATGCCGCAGGACATGCCACAGGAGATGAGTCCGGCCGAGGTCGAGGCCGTCGCGCGTGCCGCGCACGCCGGGCAGACGGACAAGGCCGGACGGCCGTACGCCGAGCATCTGTCGGCCGTCGCCGAAGGCGTGCGCGCCCGGGGCGGGGGAGACGAACTCATCGCCGCCGCGTGGCTGCACGACGCCATCGAGGACGGGGTGCTGAGCGAGGAGTGGCTGGAAACGGCCGCCCTCCCGCAGCGCACCAAGGACGTCGTACGGGCCATGACCAAGCGGCCGGACGAGGAGCAGCAGGCGTACGCGCGCCGGATCCTGGCCACCCCCGGCGCCCGGCTGGTCAAGGCGGCCGACCTCGCGCACAACGCCGACCCCGGCCGTCTCGCCGTACTCGACGAGCACACCGCCCGCCGGCTGAAGCAGAAGTACGCCGCCATGCGGCAGCATCTCGGCCTCGCCCCGGGCGACTGACCCCGACGGACCGACTGATCCCAACTGACCCCACATGCACAGGACGACTTGAATGGCACGGGACTACGACAGCCAGCTGCTGGAGTCGGTGGCGGTGCGCCGGCGCCGGATGCGCGACGCGCTGCTGTTCGGCGCGCAGCGCGGTCGGCGGACGGCGGACGAGCGGTTCGGCAAGATGTTCGCGGGCATCGCGATCGCGGCCGTACTGTGCGCCGGATGCATCGGGTGGTCCTTCCTCCAGTCCACCTTGGACAAGCAGAAGGCCGAGGAGAAGAAGCAGCAACAGCAGCAGGAGCAGCTGTACAACCCGACGGCGAGTCCCTCCGCGGAGAAGCAGTGAATACGGTGTGCATGGTCGGCGTGATCACGTCAGCGCACACCCGTGGCCGAAATGACGCGATGATAGGTTCCGGTGAGTGGTGAGCACCCCAACGATGTCTCGGACCCAGCTGAGCCGGGTCACCCTGATCGGCGAGCGGCGACGCGCCGACCTCGTGCTGCCGTCGGACACTCCGATCGGCCAACTGCTCCCCGACATACTGCGGTTGCTGGACGACCGGGCCGCCACCCGGCCGACCACCCGCCAGCTGATCACCTCCGACGGTTCGGCGCTGCCGCATGACGCCACGCTGTCGTCGTCGGAGGTCCCCGACGGCGCCGTGCTGCGTCTCGTCCGCGCCCACGCCGCTCCGCCGGCGCCGGTCGTGCACGACGTCACCGACCAGGTCGCCGACGACCTCGACCTGCGGACCTGGCGCTGGCGTCCGGCCGCACGCCGGGTCAGCGCCGGTGTGGCCACCGTCGTGTTCGCCGTGGCCGCGGCCGTGCTGGCCCGGCAGGAGTTCTCGCTGGAGTCCGTCACCACCGGACTCGCCGCCGTCACCGTCCTGTTCATGATCGCCGGTGCGCTCATGGCGAAGATCGGCGAGGGCAACCAGGGCCTGGCCACCGCGCTGCTGCTCGCCTCCGGCGTGCTCGGCCTGCTCACCGCCTGGACCGCCGCCGACGCCTACGACTGGGGCGGCACGGCCCGGTTGGCCTCAATCGCCGCCGCGCTGGTGCTCACACTCGTGCTGCTCGCCTACTGTTCGCCGCTCGGCCGCGGCGGACTCATCGGGGCCGGGGCTATCGTCGGCGTCGCTCTCGTGTGGGAGGTCGTCGCCGCCGTACAGGACCGGGCGGACCGGATCGGCGCCGTGATGGCCGTGGTCTCCGTCATCCTGCTCGGGCTGCTGCCCCGGTTCGCGCTGATGGCCTCGGGACTCACCGCGCTCGACGACAAGCGTTCCACCGGCACGTCGGTGAGCCGGCATCAGGTCGCCAACGCCCTCGCCGCCACCCACCGCGGACTCGCCCTCGCCACCGTGGTCACCGCCGCGTCGGCCGCCGCCGGCGGCTGGCTGCTGACCACCGCGAAGGAACCGACCGCCTGGACGGTGACCCTCGCCTCGCTCACCGCCGTCGTACTGCTGTCCCGGGCGCGGGCCTTCCCGCTGGTCGCCGAGGTCGTGGCGCTGTTCGGGGCGGCGGCACTGCTCGTCGTACGCCTCGCGGTGCTGTGGCTGGACCACACCGGGGGCGCCGGAGCTCTCGTCCTGCTGGGCGCCGCGGCACTGCTGCCGCTGCTGGTTCTCGGGATCGAGCCGCCGGAGCACGTCCGGGTGCGGCTGCGGCGGTTCGCCGATCTGATCGAGTCCCTCGGAGTGATCGGGCTCTTCCCGCTCGCCATCGGGGTGTTCGGCATCTACGGGCAGCTGCTCAACAAGTTCTGAGGCTTCGAAGACCAGACGCCGACGTGCTGTCGCTCCCACGGGACGACGAGACGGGGGCGTGGCAGGAGAGAAGGGCGACATGCCGAGCGGGGACAACTGGCAGAACGACGTGCTGCGCGACCTGAGGGGCGGCACGCCCCAGCAGCGTGCCGCACAACAGGGCGGCCAGCCACCACAGGCGCCTCAGCAGCGGGAACAGCGGGCGCCCCAACAGCAGGCAGAGCAGCAGGGGACGCAGGGCCAGGGCCAGGCGCAGGGCCAGGCGCAGGGCCAGGCACCTGGGTACGGCTACCCGCAGCAGTACCAGCAGCAGGCGTACGGCGACCAGTCCGCGGCCCACCAACAGCAGGCCTACGGCGGCCAGTACGCCGCCCAGCCACAGCAGCCCCAGCCACAGCAGCCCCAGCCACAGCAGCCCCACCCGCAGCAGCCCCACCCCGCGCAGGGCCAGCCGCCGTATGCCGACCCGGCCTACGCACAGCAGGCCTACGCCCAGCAACAGGCCAACCACGCCCAGCCGCAGCCCTACGCCGGCCAGCCCCACCCCCAGCCCCAGCAGAACCCCGGCCCGCAGCCCCAGCAGTACGCCGACCAGACCCCCGCCCCGCGCGCCCGGTCGTCCCGCGCCAACCGCGAGAGCCGCCCCGTGGTCGACAAGAAGCTCGTCTCCTCCGCCCGGGCGCCCCGGCGCGGGGAGCCGTTCACCGCCCGCGCCCTGCGTGCCGTACGCCGTACCGTCTCCTCCTCGGCCGCGCGTGAGGTCGCCGAGACCACCGCGACCGCCGAGATACTGCAGCAGCCGGTCACCACCGGCCGGCAGATCGCGGTGACCTCCATCCGCGGCGGCTCGGGCAAGACGACGGTCGCCGCCCTGCTCGGCACCACCTACGCCCACTACCGCCAGGACCCGGTCCTCGTCGTCGAGGCCGATCCGGCGCTCGGCTCGCTGCCGGTGCGGCTCGGCGCGGAGAGCACACGCTGGACCACCGGCGACCTCGCCGAGGTCGTCGAACCGCAGATGACGCTGCTCGACGTCACCGGCTACCTGGTCCAACTGCCCGACAACGCCTGGCTGTTGCCCGGCAGCCAGGGCCAGGTCGGGGCCATGCTCGACACCAAGGGCTACGAGCGGATCATGGTGTCGTCGCGCCGCTACTTCGGCGTGACCGTCGTCGACTGCGAGACGCTGCCCGCCGAGGTCGCCCGCACCGCCCTGTCCGCCGCCCAGGCCCGCATCCTCACCGTGCCCGCCACGCTGGAGGGCATCGCCAGCACGCACGCCGTCCTGGAGTGGATGCGCGGTCTGCCCCGGGACATCACCACCACGACCGTCGTCGTGCTCACCGAGACCGTGCCGCACACCGGCATCGACCTCGACAAGGCCGCCGAGCAGCTGAAGGCGACCGGGGCGAGCGTGCGCGTCCTGCCCTACGACCGCCATCTAGCGGCCGGCGGGATCATCCGCACCGACCTGCTCGCGCGGGACACCCGGGAGGCCGCCACCCGCCTGGCCGCGGAGGCCTTCCAGCTCTCCCAGAAGCGCCGCTGAACCCTCCCGAGCACGAAGGGATCTCGAAGGGCTCTCGAAGAGATCTCGAAGGGACTCGAAGGACCTCGAGGACAAAGGCTAGAAGGACGATGAGCACCCGACTGATCCACCGGCCGGCCCGGACCACCCGGCCTCCGGCCTCTCCCGAGCCGCGCACCATCGAGGCGCCGCCCAACCTGCCCGACGGCAAGACGGGCTCCATAGCGACCTCGCTGCTGCCCGTCGCCGGTGTCATGTCGTCCGTCGTGATGATGACGGTCGTCCGCAACAGCCAGTTCGCGGCGCTGGGCGCGATCATCCTCGTCGTCACCATCATCGGCTCGCTCGTCATGGTCTTCTCCCAGCGCGGCAAGGCGCAGCGCACCCGCCGCACCCAGCGCGAGGCCTACCTCGCCTACCTGGAGGACCTGCGCGAGGAACTGTCCAAGGAGGAGCGGGAGCGGCGCGAGAGCACCCAGGTGCTCAACCCGCCGCCGGACGCGCTGTACGACATCGTGCGCGACCCCGCCCGGCTGTGGGAGCGGCGCCGGCTCGACGCCGACTTCCTGCGGGTCCGCGTCGGCACCGGTGAGATGCCGGTGCGCGACCTGAAGGTGGCCCCGCCCGGATCCTCCGTGCTCACCCCGCCCGACGAGTTCATGCTGAACGAGGCCTCCGCGCTGGTGTCCCGCTTCAGCAGCGGCACCGAACTCCCGCTCACCGTCCCGCTCGACCGCGTCGGCAACATCACCGTCATCGGCGAGCGTGAGGACACCCTCCGGGTCGCCCGCGCACTGATCGCGCAGGCCGCCGCCACCCACGCGCCCGACGACGTGGCCATGGCGCTGGCCGCGCCCGGCGACCGGATCGCCGACTGGGAATGGGCCAAGTGGCTGCCGCACCTGCTCGACACCGAGCAGTTCGACGGCCCCGTCGCCGCCCGCCGGATCGCGCCCTCCCTGCCCCAACTGGCCCGGCAGATCGGCCCCGAGCTGCGCCGCCGCGCCTCCTACGCCGCCGAAGTGCGCCGCGGTCTGTCCGGCAAGGACGCCCTCGCCATGACCTCCCGGCTGCTCGTCGTCGCCGACGGACACGGCGACGACGCCGTCGACCTGCCGCGCCCCGACGACGCGGTCGGCCTGCGCGACATGGGTGTCACCGTCCTGCACCTGCTCGACCAGCGGGTCCAGGAGCCCGGCAGCGTCGGCGTGCGCATCACCGTCGACGGCGAGCGCGTCGTCATCGAGGACCTGCGCATGCCGGAGCCGATCAGCGCCCACGGCACCGTCGACGAGATCGGCATCCCCTTCGCCGAGGGCTTCGCCCGGATGCTCGCTCCGCTCAGGCTGTCCGCGGAGTCGATGGTCGACGCGCCGCTCACCGGCCCGGTCGACTTCGCCGAACTGCTCGGCATCGACGACGTGGCCGGCCTCGACCTGAACCGGCTGTGGGCGCCGCGCGGCGAACGGGCCTTCCTGCGCGTGCCCATCGGCGTCAGCGACTCCAAGGAACCCGTGCTGCTCGACCTGAAGGAGTCCTCCGAACTGGGCATGGGCCCGCACGGCCTGTGCGTCGGCGCCACCGGCTCCGGCAAGTCCGAGCTGCTGCGCACCCTGGTCCTCGCCCTGGTCGCCACGCACCCGCCGGAGGACCTGGCCCTCGTCCTCGTCGACTACAAGGGCGGCGCCACCTTCGCCCCCTTCGCCGACCTGCCGCACGTCGCCGGCGTCATCACCAACCTGGAGAACCAGGCCGGCCTCGTCGAGCGCGTCCACGCCTCGCTCGCCGGCGAGGTCAAGCGCCGGCAGCAGGTCCTCAAGGACGCGGGCAACGTCGCCGACATCGGCCACTACGCCGCGCTGCGCGCCGAGCGGCGCCCCGACCTGGAGCCGCTGCCGCACCTGTTCGTCGTGATCGACGAGTTCGGCGAACTCCTCACCGCCAAGCCGGACTTCATCGACCTGTTCCTGTCCATCGGCCGGATCGGCCGCTCCATCGGCGTCCACCTGCTGCTGTCCAGCCAGCGCATCGAGGGCGGCAAGCTCAAGGGCCTGGACACCTACCTGTCGTACCGGCTCGGCCTGCGCACCTTCTCCGCCGACGAGTCCCGTACGGTCCTGGACACCACGGACGCCTTCCACCTGCCCCCGCTGCCCGGCTTCGGCTACCTCAAGGTCGACACCAGCCACTACGAGCGGTTCAAGGCCAGCTACGTCTCCGGCGCCTACCGGGGCCCCGTGCAGCGCGACACCGAGGACACCGGGCCGCTGGCCCTGGAGTACGAGGCCTACAACACCCTCGGCGACGACGGGAGTTCGGCGCCCGAGGAGCCACAGATGCGGCGCCGGGAGACCGGACCCACCGAGCTGGGCGTGATCATCGACCAGCTCCAGGGGGCCGGCGCCCGGTCGGTACGCCAGATCTGGCTGCCCCCGCTGCCCGCCGGGGTCCCCCTCGACAAGGTCGCCGGCCCCGTGGAGATCGGCCCGCGCGGCATGCAGCTCGCCAAGCGGCGCGGCCCGCTCCAGGCGCCGCTGGGTCTTCTCGACGACCCGACCAAGCAGTGGCAGGGCCAGTGGTACCTGGACCTCACGCTCGCCGGCGGCCACGCGGCGATCATCGGCGGCCCGCAGTCCGGCAAGACCACCCTGCTGCGCTCCCTGGCCCTCTCCCTGGCCCTGACGCACACCCCGCAGGAGGTCGGCGTCTACGGCCTCGACCTGGTCGGCGGCGGCCTGCAGGCCCTCTCCGGCCTGCCGCACGTCGGCGGGGTCGCCGGCCGCGCCGACCGCGAGCGCGCCGCCCGCACCATCGACTCCGTGCGCGCCATGCTCGACCAGCGCGAGGAACTCTTCCGCATCCACAACATCGACTCGCTGGAGCAGCTGCGCACCCTGCGCGCCGCGGGCCGCGTGCCCGAGCTGGCCTCCACCGAGATCGTGCTGCTCATCGACGGATTCGGCGCCCTGCGCGACGACTTCGAGGACCTCGACGACTCGGTCGTCGACATCCTCAAGCGCGGCAGCGGCTACGGCATCCACGTCGTCGCCGGCATGCTCCGCTGGAACGACGTGCGCATCGCCACCCAGTCCCAGTTCGGCACCCGGGTCGAGCTGCGCCTGAACGACCCGAGCGAGTCCAGCATCGACCGCAAGCTCGCCGAGACCCTCTCGCCCGAGGAGAAGGGCCGCATCCTCACCGACGGCAAGCTCTTCGCGCAGGTCGCCCTGCCCCGCACCGACGGCCTCGCCGACACCTCCGACCTCGGCGCGGTCCTGGAGCACGCCGCCCGCTCGATCCGCGCCACCTGGACCGGCGACGTCGCCCAGCCGGTCCGCGTGCTGCCGCACGTCCTGGAGGCGCGGCAGCTGCCCGGCCCGGCGTCCGAGCCGCGCCGGGTGCCGATCGGCCTGGACCAGACGCAGCTGGCCCCCGTCCTGATCGACCTGTTCGAACACGACCAGCACCTGCTGATCATGGGCGACAGCGAGTGCGGCAAGACCAACCTGCTCAAGGTGGTCGCCCAGGGCCTGATCGAGCGCTACGGCGACAACGAACTGGTCTTCGGGGTCTTCGACCCGCGCCGCGGCCTGCGCGGCGTCATCCCGGAGGAGTACCGGGGCGGCTACGCCTACAACGCCAAGCTGTGCGCCGGGCTCGCCGCCGGCATCGCCACCGAGCTTGAGAAGCGGCTGCCCGACGAGAGCGCGGGTGGCGAGGACCTGGAGCCGGGCAGCTTCTCGGGCCCGCGGATCGTGATCCTCGTCGACGACTACGACGTCCTGACCACCGCCGGCCAGCAGCCGCTCGCGCCCTTCGTGCCGTACATCCCCTCGGCCGTCGACATCGGCCTGCACTTCGTCCTCACCCGCCGTGTCGCGGGCGCCTCCCGTGGCCTGTACGAGCCGCTGATGCAGGGGCTGCGCGAGTCCGGCGCCTCGGCGCTGGTGATGGCGGGCGACCGGAGTGAGGGCCAGCTCTTCCCCGGCGTGTACGCGAGCCAGCAGCCGCCCGGCCGTGGGGTGCTGGTCCGCAGGGGCCAACCGAACCGGCTGATCCAGACCGTCTACACGGGGACACAGGTGAATCCATGACGAAGGACGTCATCGCCCTCACGAAGCAGATGCCCGACCCGTTGAGCGTGCTCGCGGGTCTGCTCGCCGGCGGCCCGGACAGGATGGTGGGCGTCGAGGGAGAGGGTGCGGTGGTGCAGCTCTGCGACGAGCAGGGCCGCCCGCTCGTCTCGGTGGAGGCGCCGCTGCTCGTGCAGGTCCGGGGCGAGGCCGAGCGGCTGCTCGGGGCGCGTGAGCCCGAGGTGCCGTACTGGTGGACCGAGGCCCGCGCCACCACCGGCGTCAAGGAGGCCGAGGAGCTCGCCGGGACCTTCGCCGCGCGCATCGCCACGCTGGTCGGCGGGACCGCCTGGCCGCCCGGGGCCGCGTGGTCGCTGGCCGTGGTCAAGACGGACGGGATGAGCGTGGCGCCGGTGCCGGCCGCCGCCCAACCGGCCGTGGACGTGCTCACCGACAAGGTCGCCGTCATCATCCAGGACCGCCCGGTGGTCGCGATGACCGCCTGGCTCTCGGACGCCTTCCGCGCGGCCGCGAACGCCGGGCTCGGCCTGCAGATCGTCACCCCCGCGGGCACCCGCCTCTCCCCGGCGGTCCGCAACAGCCTGCCCGGCTGGCCCTCGCGCTGGGTCGTGCAGGACGAACGGGACGGCTACTACGACGGCCTGTCCGGAGCCGTCCTGCAGTGGAGCAACGGCCTGTTCGTGACCGTCGAGTCGCCGGAGGCCACCCAGGAGGACCCGCGCACACCGGTCGCGGCCTCCTTCGGGGAGGGCCTCGCCGAAAAGGGCGACACGGGCGAACGCCAGCTGGCGATCTCCTTCCGCACCATCCACCCGGCCGACGAGCGGCTCGTCCTCGGCGGCGCCCTGGAAGCCGTATGGCAGGAGATCACCGGTGAGCCGCCGGCCGGCTGGGGCACCGAGGAACCCGCCAACCTCCCCTGGTCCCTGCGGCAGTTGACCGACGTGGCGTACGAGCGGGCGCCCGAGCCGACCTGGCTGGTGGCCGTCGGCAGCCCGGAGCGCCCGGGCCTCGCGACCGTCCGCATCACCCGCACCAAGGGCGGCGTCGAGGAGGACGTGACACTGGCCTTCGGCTACGGCCCGGGCGAGCAGATGCCGACGGACGCCGTCATCGCCGCGGCGGAGGCCCTCGCCACGCAGCACGACCTGCAGTCCATGCTGGTCCAGATCCGCCGCGCCCGCCGGGACCTGTCCGTGCCGCCGCGCTTCGAAGGCCCCGGCGTGCCGTACGCGTTCGTCCTGGGCGCCGAGGAGGTCCGCGAGATGCCCGGCGACCGGGCCCGCAACACCCCGCTCGCCGAGGCTCCGCGGGAACTGGGCCCGAAGACCCGCCCGGCGCTGTACTACCCCCTGCCGGGCGACCCGTCGGACCTGTCGGGCTGGCAGGACTTCGAGCGCCTGATGAGGCATCTGAAGGGCAGCTGAGTCCGAGACTGCCCTGACCTGCGCCGACGAGCCGGGGTGGGGCTTTCCCCAGGTCTTTCGGGCGGCCGTCCTCAGGGTCCGCCCCACCTCCGGTCCGTACGTTCGAGGCATCACCACAAGCGATGCCCGACGAACGACGGACCGGAGGAACACGCATGGCAGCCGACTGGGCCGTAGAACTGCACGGTGTCCGCTGCTGTACGGCGCCTTCGCCGGCGCGATCGTCGTCCTGGGCCTGACGGCCGCCACCCTCCCGGCTCGCGCGGCGCTGCGCGGCGACACGCTGGACGAATGAGAGCGCCCCCGCCCGGACTGGCCGGTGCGGGGGCGGTCGATCATCGCGACGGTTAGGCGTTGACCTTCTCGCGTACGGCGGTCTGCTCGCGCTTCTCGCGCCCGCGGGCCAGGTCGGCCGCGTCCCGTTTGAAGGCCCAGTCCATCTTCGGCTCCATCGCGAACCGGAAGAGCCGCCGCACCGGCGAGGTGCACAGCAGGGTGACGGCGACGGCCGCGAGGACACTGACGAAGATCTCGCCGAGCGGCCGGTGCAGCCAGGCGTGGTCGAACCAGCCCCAGTAGTCGCCGCCCTTCACCAGGAAGCCGTGCAGCAGGTAGCCGTACAGCGTGCCCGCGCCGAGCGCCGTGAACCACATCGTCCGGCCCGGCACCCAGGCGAAGAAGCAGGCGGTCAGCAGCAGCGAGCAGCCGAAGAGGGCGAGCACCATGACCGGTCCGGTCCACCACGGCGTGCCCAACTGCTGCGCGGCGTCACGGTGGTAGAACCACGCCGTGTTCATGCGCGGCACCGCCCACCAGCCGACGGCCAGCGCGGCCGCGAACACCGGCACCGCCAGGATCCGCACCGAACGGCGGCGCACCAGCCGGAAGTGTTCCGGCTTCATGCACAGGCCGAGCACGAAGAACGGCAGGAACTGCAGCACCCGCTGGAGGTCCAGGTCGTCGCCGATGTTCGGCGTGACGGACGCCAGCATGGCGATGGCCAGCGCGAGCGGCAGCGGCCACCGCACCAGCTTCCAGATCGGGGTGGTCAGCCGCCAGATGAACAACGCGCACAGGAACCAGGTCAGATACCAGGGATCCAGCAGGCTGATGTCCTGCTCCGGCGCGTCGTCGGCGAACCGCTTGAAGACCGGGTAGGCGGTCTCGAAGAGGATGTACGGCACGGCGACGCCGGTGATCAGGCGCTGCAGCCGGTCGGCGCGCATGTCGAAACTGCGCGAGAAGAAGCCGGAGATGATGATGAACGCCGGCATGTGGAACGCGTACACCATCATGTACGCGCCCTCGAGGATCCGGCTGTCGCCCTTGATCGGCTCCCAGAAGTGGGCGACCGCCACCAGTACGATCGCCAGATACTTGGCGTTGTCGAAGAACGCGTCGCGCTGTTTGCCCTCGGCGGCTCGCGGAGCCGTCCGTTCGTTGCTCGGGCTCTGCTGATTCTGCTGTTTCTGCGGCGAGCGCGGACTCGGCACTCCGTCCGCCGGGGACTGTGCCGGGGGGAGTGGCGCTCGGTTCTGGCCGTGCGGTCGCAGCGAGTTCGTCACAGACCCTCCCGCCAGGAACGGGGAGAGACGATCAGGGGCCTCGCTGCGCTTGTGGGGGACGAGGCAGCGTGGAACATCTGAGGCACCCTAGCCCCGGCTGTGGGTTTTCGTAAAACCCTCCACGTCATTCCTGATTAATAGCTTCGACTACCCGTGTTTTCCCGGGAGTTGATGTCACGATCCTCGAGGCATATGCGTTCCTCTTGTCGCGATTCATCCTGACTAAATGGTGCATAAGGCCAGTCATCGGTGTGTCTGTGGCCGCAATTCGAATTAGCTGCGAACAGGTTGTGTGGACACGGAAACGATCCGGTCGAATTCCCTGTGTATCTCCGGTGCTTCCCTGTGCGGGTGTCTTGTCGAATTGCTGTGCGGGTGCTGTAGCGGAGGCCCCGCGCGCGCGGGTGCGCGCGCAGGCTCGGGTCTGGCTCAGGCCAACGTTGGGTCACGCGCCGCATATGCGGGCCCTGTTGGTGGCACGATGGTTCTGGCGGGGGTGCGCGGGGTTGCATCCCCGGGCCGGGAGAGCGGACCGACCGAGGGTGTGATCAGTTGTGGCCATTTCGCTGTCAGTGGTGTTGCTGTTGGCGATCATCTTGGTGGTGTTGATCAGAGGAGGCTCCCTCAAGGCCGGCCCCGCCGTGGTCGCCGTGCTCTTCGGCTTCTTCCTCGCCTCGACCGGCATGGCGGACGACATCCAACGGTTCCTGAACTCCATAGCGGAGACCATCAACTCGATCCAGTTCTAGGCGCGCGCCCATGGTCCGCCGCCACAGAACCCCGCACGTCACGTACGTCTTGTACATCCCGTACGCCACGGATGGCACGGGATGTCACAAAGGCCTCCGGCCCGATCCCTGAAGGACCGGGCCGGAGGCCTGTTGGAGCGGGCGACGGGAATCGAACCCGCGTAGCTAGTTTGGAAGACTAGGGCTCTACCATTGAGCTACGCCCGCACAGCGCGCGCCGCAGGTCAGGTGACCGCGGCACTGAAGGCATCGTAGCGGGTCGTGCCCCCTTGCCGCACACCCCGTTTGCGCCCGGGCTGCCGCCCGCACGTGCGCTCGCGAAATGCGGCGGCCCCGCTGCCTGCGGGCATGTACCCTACGTGTCGCACCAGACGGGGTGTGGCGCAGCTTGGTAGCGCGTCCGCTTTGGGAGCGGAAGGCCGTGGGTTCAAATCCCGCCACCCCGACCACCGACCGGTCGGCGACCGGTCGCCGACCGGCCATCACCGGTCGTTACCGGCCGCCCGCGCGGTCACCTCGGGTGATCGCGTCCCGTGATCGCCTTTGGGGCGTGTCGTCGCTGCCGTTACTATGCAAGCTGCACGCCCGTGTGTCTCTCGTGTGAAGTCTCCGGGCGGCGAATCCGCCGGGACCATTCTGGCTCCGGCAGAACCCAAGAAGTCAGCCCCAAGGAGACCGAACCGTGAAGAGCGCCGTGGAGACCCTGAACCCGACTCGGGTTCGGCTCACTGTCGAGGTGCCCTTCGAGGAGCTCAAGGACAGCCTCGACGCGGCGTACAAGAAGATCAACCAGCAGGTCACGGTGAAGGGCTTCCGCAAGGGCAAGATCCCGGCCCGGATCATCGACCAGCGGTTCGGCCGCGGTGCGGTTCTGGAGGAGGCGGTCAACGACGCGCTTCCGAAGTTCTACACCGAAGCGGTCAACGAGGCCGAGATCGACGTCCTGGGCCAGCCCGAGGTCGACATCACCGAGCTGAAGGACGGCGAGACGCTGAACTTCACCGCCGAGGTCGACGTCCGCCCGTCCCTCGAGATCCCGGACTACTCCGGCATCGAGGTCGAGGTCGACGCCGTCGAGGTGACCGAGGAGGACATCGAGAAGTCGGTCGAGGAGCTCCGCGAGCGCTTCGCCTCCACCTCCCCGGTGGAGCGTGCCGCCGAGGACGGCGACGTCGTGACGATCGACCTGGAGGCCAAGGTCGGCGGCGAGGTCCTGGAGGACGGCGTCGCCAGCGGCGTCTCCTACACCATCGGCTCCGGTGAGCTGCTGGAAGGCATCGACGACGCCGTGAAGGGCCTGGAGGCCGGTGGCGAGGCCACCTTCACCTCCGAGCTCAAGGGCGGCTCGGCGGCCGGCCAGGAGGCCGAGGTCACCGTCAAGGTCACCCAGGTCGCCGCGCGCGAGCTGCCCGAGCTGGACGACGACTTCGCGCAGCTCGCCTCCGAGTTCGACACCCTCGAGGAGCTCAAGGCCGACAGCCGCAAGCGCCTGGAGAACATGAAGCAGTACGACCAGGCCACGCAGGCCCAGGAGCGCGTCCTGGAGAAGCTGCTCGAGCTGGTCGAGGTGCCCGTCCCCGAGAAGCTGCTCGAGGACGAGGTCAACACCCGCAAGCACAACCTCGAGCACCACCAGCTCGGCCAGATGGGCCTCGACCTCGAGAAGTACCTGGAGATCCAGGGCAAGACCGTCGAGGAGTTCGAGAACGAGACCCGCGAGGCCGCGGTCAAGGGCATCAAGACCCAGTTCGTGCTCGACGAGCTCGTCAAGCAGGAGAAGCTCAACGTCAACCAGGAGGAGCTCACCGAGCACCTCATGCGGCGCGCGGCCTCCTCCGGCATGTCCCCCGACCAGTTCGCCCAGGCGGTCGTCGAGGGCGGTCAGGTCCCGCTCCTGGTCGGCGAGGTCGCCCGCGGCAAGGCCCTGGCCGTCGTGGTCGAGAAGGCCACGGTCAAGGACACCAACGGCGAGATCATCGACCTGGACGACGAGGACGAGACGGAGACGGCCGCGGAGATCGCCGCCGAGGCGACGGAGGCCGACGCCACCGACGCCACCGACGCCGAGGCCGACGAGAAGACCGAGAAGACCGAGGGCTGACGCCCACGGCGCCTTGAACGCCGTATGACGGGCCCTGGGGACATCGCGTCCCAGGGCCCGTTGTCTTACCCAACGGGCGCGGGGAACTGCGCGAGCGGCCACTGCGGACCGCAGACGCCCCCGACCAGTGGACCCACGGCGAGAACCAGGGCCCACCCGGCGGAGCGACCTGCGCTGACAGCGAACAGCATCCTTCGCGGGATTCCCCGAAGGGGCCCGCGCGTTAGGGTCCATGAATACGAGGGCAGTGGAGTCCCCGAACGGCTCCAGCCCCGCAGGGAAACGTAAGACGGCCCGGACGCCGTCGTAAGACGAGCAGGTGGATACGTGACGAATCTGATGCCCTCCGCCGCCGGCGAGCCTTCCATCGGTGGTGGCCTCGGCGACCAGGTCTACAACCGGCTGCTCAACGAGCGGATCATCTTCCTCGGCCAGCCGGTCGACGACGACATTGCCAACAAGATCACCGCGCAGCTGCTGCTCCTTGCCGCCGACCCGGACAAGGACATCTTCCTGTACATCAACAGCCCCGGCGGCTCGATCACGGCCGGCATGGCGATCTACGACACCATGCAGTACATCAAGAACGACGTGGTGACCATCGCCATGGGCCTCGCCGCCTCGATGGGACAGTTCCTGCTCAGCGCGGGTACGCCGGGCAAGCGCTTCGCGCTGCCGAACGCCGAGATCCTGATCCACCAGCCCTCCGCGGGCCTGGCCGGCTCGGCCTCCGACATCAAGATCCACGCCGAGCGGCTGCTGCACACCAAGAGGCGCATGGCCGAGCTCACGTCCCAGCACACCGGTCAGACGATCGAGCAGATCACCCGTGACTCGGACCGCGACCGCTGGTTCGACGCCCTCGAGGCCAAGGAGTACGGCCTCATCGACGAGGTCATGCCCACGGCCGCCGGCATGCCGGGCGGCGGCGGCACCGGGGCCTGAGGCCCCCGCACAGCCCCCAGCCGACCGCCTCAGCCCCTAGGAGACAGACAGTGAACGACTTCCCCGGCAGCGGCCTGTACGACCGCACGAGCGCCGAGTACACGGGTCCCGTCGCGGAGTCCCGTTATGTGATCCCCCGCTTCGTCGAGCGCACCTCGCAGGGCATCCGCGAGTACGACCCGTACGCGAAGCTCTTCGAAGAGCGCGTGATCTTCCTCGGCGTCCAGATCGATGACGCCTCCGCCAATGACGTCATGGCGCAGCTGCTGTGCCTGGAGTCGATGGACCCCGACCGGGACATCTCGGTCTACATCAACAGTCCGGGCGGCTCCTTCACCGCGCTCACGGCCATCTATGACACGATGCAGTTCGTGAAGCCGGACATCCAGACGGTCTGCATGGGCCAGGCGGCCTCCGCCGCCGCCGTCCTGCTCGCGGCCGGTTCGCCCGGCAAGCGCATGGCGCTGCCCAACGCCCGCATCCTGATCCACCAGCCGTACAGCGAGACCGGCCGCGGCCAGGTCTCCGACCTGGAGATCGCCGCGAACGAGATCCTTCGCATGCGTGCGCAGCTGGAGGAGATGCTGGCCAAGCACTCCACCACGCCGATCGAGAAGATCCGCGAGGACATCGAGCGCGACAAGATCCTCACGGCCGAGGACGCGCTGTCGTACGGCCTGATCGACCAGATCATCTCCACGCGGAAGATGAACAACGCTGAGGTCCGCTGACGCGGACCTGTATCGTCTGCCGCTCCTTGGCACGGTTCGGCACTGTGCACGACAAAGTGCACGACAAAGTGAACCGTGCCAAGGGGGGCCCGAACGGGGGGCTCGGCAAGGTACCGTCGGACATAAGGCAGCACCAGGAGCCGCTGGACCTAGGCGTCTCCCAGGCGAAGGGGAAGCACACCGTGGCACGCATCGGTGACGGCGGCGATCTGCTCAAGTGCTCGTTCTGCGGCAAGAGCCAGAAGCAGGTCAAGAAGCTCATCGCAGGGCCCGGTGTGTACATCTGCGACGAGTGCATCGATCTCTGCAACGAGATCATCGAGGAAGAGCTCGCGGAGACCAGCGAGGTCCGCTGGGAGGAGCTCCCGAAGCCCCGCGAGATCTACGAGTTCCTCGAGGGATACGTAGTCGGGCAGGAAGCGGCCAAGAAGGCCCTCTCCGTCGCGGTGTACAACCACTACAAGCGAGTCCAGGCCGGTGAGAACGGCGGCGGGCAAAGCCGCGAGGACGCCATCGAGTTGGCGAAGTCCAACATCCTCCTGCTGGGCCCCACGGGCTCCGGCAAGACCCTCCTCGCCCAGACCCTCGCGCGCATGCTCAACGTCCCGTTCGCCATCGCCGACGCGACGGCGCTGACGGAGGCGGGGTACGTCGGCGAGGACGTCGAGAACATCCTGCTGAAGCTGATCCAGGCGGCGGACTACGACGTCAAGAAGGCCGAGACGGGCATCATCTACATCGACGAGATCGACAAGGTCGCCCGTAAGAGCGAAAACCCGTCGATCACCCGCGATGTGAGCGGCGAGGGCGTGCAGCAGGCCCTGCTGAAGATCCTGGAAGGCACGACCGCCTCGGTCCCGCCGCAGGGCGGCCGCAAGCACCCCCACCAGGAGTTCATCCAGATCGACACGACGAACGTCCTGTTCATCGTGGGCGGCGCCTTCGCGGGCCTGGAGAAGATCATTGAGTCCCGGGCCGGCGCGAAGGGCATCGGCTTCGGCGCGACGATCCGCTCCAAGCGCGAGCTGGAGGCCAAGGACCAGTTCGAGGACGTCATGCCCGAGGACCTGGTCAAGTTCGGCATGATCCCCGAGTTCATCGGCCGCCTCCCGGTCATCACGAGCGTGCACAACCTGGACCGGGAAGCCCTCCTCCAGATTTTGGTCGAGCCGCGCAACGCGCTCGTCAAGCAGTACGAGCGCCTCTTCGAACTCGACGGCGTGGAGCTGGACTTCGAGCGCGAGGCCCTGGAGGCCATCGCCGACCAGGCCATCCTCCGCCAGACCGGCGCGCGCGGCCTGCGCGCCATCATGGAGGAAGTCCTCATGTCCGTGATGTACGAGGTCCCGTCCCGCAAGGACGTGGCCCGGGTGGTCATCACGGCGGACGTCGTCCACTCGAACGTGAACCCGACGCTGATTCCGCGGGAGGCGCGCGGACGCGGGCCGGGCGAGCAGAAGACGGCGTAGGCAGCCACAGGCGTAAGCGAAGGGCCCCGGTCAACCGACCGGGGCCCCTTCGCCGTTGAGGCGTCCGGCGTCAGGCCTTGACGCGGACCTCCGTACGGAACTTCGTGGTGAGGTCCGCGGCCACGTCCTTGGTGACGCCCTTCGTCCCGTCACCCGGCGACACCATCGCCAAGGTGCTGTAGTCGGCCCACGCGCAGAACCAGTCGGTCTTCTCCTGCTTGGTCCTCTGGTCCGTGCCCTTGGCCGCCTGGCACTTCATGAGCGCGCCGTCGACGTCGACCTCCTCGGGCTCGCCGACCAGCTTGGCCTGGCCGCCGCTGCCGGAAGAGTCCTCCTCGGTGGACTTCTTGAAGTTGGCGAAGAAGATGTCCAGAGCCTTCTCCGGGTCGGCGATCTCACCGGAGACGCCCACGAACGAGATGCTCTTGGAGGCCGCTGCCTCGGCCGCGCTGGGCGCGGTGCTCGGGTCGCTGGGGTCGTAGCCCTCGATGGTCGAGTAGAAGCCGAACACGCTCTTGCCGTTCTTGACGCCGCTCTGCTCCAGCTCCGCGGCCGACTCGTCACCGACGCTCGCGCCGTCCTTGGTGGCCCGGTGGTACTCGCCGAGCGCTTCCGCCGGCGTCGACAGCGTGTGCGCCCCGTCGTCCTCCAGGCCGCCCCCGCCGGCGCCGATCACGAAGTACGCCCCCACGCCTATCGCGGCCACGACGGCGACGGCGCCGATGATGATGCCCGCCTTCTTCTTGCCGCCCCCCGAGGCCGGCGGCTGCGGCACGCCGTACGGGGCCTGGCCGTAGGGCGGCTGCTGGCCGTACGGGGCCTGCTGACCGTACGGCTGCTGCGGAGGGACACCCTGCGGGGGCTGCTGCGGGTAGCCGTAGCCGGGCTGCGGCTGGGGCGGGGGAGCCTGCTGGGGGAAGCCGTAGCCGGGCTGGGCGGGCGGAGCCTGCGGCGGCTGGCCGTAGGGACCCGGCTGCTGACCGTACGGTCCAGGCTGCTGAGGCTGCCCGCCGTACGGGCCCGGCTGGTTGTGGCTCATCTCTGGGTTCCCCTCCAGATGCTTATGTGTTCCTGACATCCTGGCGTAGTCCCTGCGCAGGCAGGGCGTTGGGGGGCCCACCGTTACAGAACAAACGCGTTTCGGGACTGCCCGGTGACACCCCTAAACTGAGCCCGTGACCGAGAACGCTCAGCAGCAGCCACCAGCGCCCAACACCGAACTGCCGACCCAGTACGCGCCGGCCGACGTAGAGGGGCCGCTGTACGAGCGCTGGGTGGAGCGGGGTTACTTCGAGGCCGACGCCAAGAGCGACAAGCCGCCGTACACCATCGTCATCCCGCCGCCGAACGTCACCGGCAGCCTGCACCTCGGGCACGCCTTCGAGCACACGCTCATCGACGCCCTCACCCGCCGCAAGCGGATGCAGGGCTACGAGACGCTGTGGCAGCCCGGCATGGACCACGCCGGCATCGCCACGCAGAACGTCGTCGAGCGGGAGCTGGGCAAGGAGGGCAAGTCCCGGCACGACCTCGGCCGTGAGGCGTTCGTCGAGCGGGTCTGGCAGTGGAAGGCCGAGTCGGGCGGGCAGATCAGCGGTCAGATGCGGCGCCTCGGCGACGGCGTCGCCTGGTCGCGTGAGCGCTTCACGATGGACGAGGGACTGTCCCAGGCCGTCCAGACCATCTTCAAGCGGCTCTACGACGAAGAGCTGATCTACCGCGCCGAGCGCATCATCAACTGGTGCCCGCGCTGTCTGACGGCCATCTCGGACATCGAGGTCGAGTACCAGGACGACGACGGCGAGCTCGTCTCCATGAAGTACGGCGACGGGGACGAGACGATCGTCGTCGCCACGACCCGTGCCGAGACCATGCTCGGTGACACGGCCGTCGCCGTTCACCCCGAGGACGAGCGGTACAAGCACCTGGTCGGCAAGCTGATCAGGCTGCCGCTGACCGACCGCTCCATCCCCGTCGTCGCCGACGAGCACGTCGACCCCGAGTTCGGCACGGGCGCCGTCAAGGTCACCCCGGCCCACGACCCGAACGACTTCGAGATCGGCCAGCGGCACGACCTGCCCGCCGTCGCGATCATGGACGAGCACGCCGTCATCACCGCCCACGGCCCCTTCCAGGGCCTGGACCGGCTGGAGGCCCGCTCGGCCATCGTCGCCGCGCTGCGCGCCGAGGGGCGGATCGTCGCGGAGAAGCGGCCGTACGTCCACAGCGTGGGCCACTGCTCGCGGTGCAAGACCACGATCGAGCCCCGGCTCTCCATGCAGTGGTGGGTCAAGGTCGGCCCGCTCGCGAAGGCGGCCGGCGACGCCGTCCGCGACGGCCGCGTCAAGATCCACCCGCAGGAGATGGAGAAGCGGTACTTCGACTGGGTCGACAACCTCCACGACTGGTGCATCTCGCGGCAGTTGTGGTGGGGGCACCGGATTCCGGTCTGGTACGGCCCGGAGGGTGAGGTCGTCTGCGTCGGCCCCGACGAGGAGCCGCCGAGCGGTGAGGGCTGGCGTCAGGACACGGACGTCCTCGACACCTGGTTCTCCTCCGGCCTGTGGCCGTTCTCGACCCTCGGCTGGCCCGAACAGACCGAATCGCTCGCGAAGTTCTACCCGAACTCCGTCCTCGTCACCGGTTACGACATCCTGTTCTTCTGGGTCGCCCGGATGATGATGTTCGGCCTGTACGCGATGGACGGCACGCCGCCGTTCCACACCATCGCCCTGCACGGCATGGTCCGTGACCAGTTCGGCAAGAAGATGTCGAAGTCCTTCGGCAACGCGGTCAACCCGCTGGACTGGATGGACAAGTACGGCAGCGATGCCCTGCGCTTCACCCTCGCCCGCGGTGCCAACCCCGGTGTCGACGTCCCGATCGGCGAGGACTGGGTCCAGGGTTCCCGCAACTTCGCCAACAAGATCTGGAACGCGACCCGCTTCGCGCTGATGAACGGCGCGACGGTGCAGGGGCCGCTGCCGGAGCCGTCGGCGATGTCGGCGACCGATCGGTGGATCCTGTCCCGGCTCAACTCCGTTGTCGCCGAGGTCGACGCGTACTACGAGGACTACCAGTTCGCGAAGCTCTCCGACGCGCTGTTCCACTTCGCGTGGGACGAGGTGTTCGACTGGTACGTCGAGCTGTCGAAGACGACATTCGCTGCCGGCGGTGCGGCCGCCGAGGTCTCGAAGCGCGTCCTGGGTGAAGTCCTGGACGTCACGCTGCGGCTGCTCCACCCGGTCGTTCCGTTCGTCACGGAGACGCTGTGGACGACGCTGACGGGTGGGGAGTCGCTCGTCATCGCCGAGTGGCCGTCGGACAGCGGGTTCCGGGACACGGGCGCGGAGCAGGAGATCGAGACGCTTCAGTCCGTGATCACGGAGGTTCGCCGTTTCCGTGCGGACCAGGGGCTGCAGCCGGGGCAGCGGGTTCCGGCGCGGCTGTCTCTCGACGGTACGGCGCTTGCCCCGCACGAGGCCGCGATCCGGCAGTTGCTGCGGCTGCAGCCGGAGGGGGAGTCCTTCGCGGCGACGGCGACTCTGCCGGTGGCCGGGGTTGAGGTCGCGCTGGACCTCTCGGGCGTGATCGACGTCGCTGCGGAGCGGAAGCGGTTGGCCAAGGACCTTGCCGCTGCGGAGAAGGAGAAGGCGCAGGCGAACGCGAAGCTCGGGAACGAGGCGTTCCTGGCGAAGGCTCCGGATCATGTGGTGGAGAAGATTCGGACGCGGTTGGCCAAGGCGGACGAGGACATCGCGCGGATTGCCGCGCAGCTGGATCGGTTGCCGTCGGCGTAGGTGTTCGTACGTTGGTGAAGGCGCCCGGAGCTGTTCGGTTCCGGGCGCCTTCGGTTGCTGTGGGACGGGTCGCGCGGCCCGGCGCTGACGGGGTGCCGCCTGCGCCCACCCGTGCCGCCCCAGCGGCACGACTGCCCGCAACTGCGCGGGGCGGCTGCCCGCGGCTGGGTGGGGCGGCTGCCCGCGGCTGCGTGGGGCGGCTGCCCGCAGCTAGGCGGGGCGGCTGGCCGCAGCTGCGTCGGCAACATGGCAGGGCCAGGGCGAGGGGTGCTTCTTGGGTACTTCTTGGCCGACCGAGTCGGGTGGTGGGTGGGCAGAGGCCGGGGTCTGGGGGCGGAGCCCCCAGGGACGGTGACCCCCACCGAGCCGCACCCGGACCCCGGCCTCCGTAGACTGGCCCCGTGAGTGAGCAGCCCCCGCACGATGACAGCGAGCAGCCCGATCCCGTCGACTCCTTCGAGGAGATCATCGCGGCCGAGACCGACCGTGATCCCGACCTCGCGGTGATCGAGGCCGGCAGCCGCACCCTGCGTACGCAGGGCGGTCCGCCGCAGGCCGACGTCCCCGGGCGTCCGGAGGACCCCGAGGTCGACAAGGCGCTCCGGGAGGTCGAGGCGGAGCTCGCCACCCGCTGGGGTGAGACCAAGCTGGAGCCGTCGGTCAGCCGTATCGCCGCGCTGATGGACGTACTGGGGGATCCGCAGCGGTCGTACCCCTCCATCCACATCACCGGGACGAACGGCAAGACCTCCACCGCCCGGATGATCGAGGCCCTGCTGGGTGCCTTCGAGCTGCGGACCGGCCGGTACACGTCCCCGCACGTCCAGTCGATCACCGAGCGCATCAGCCTCGACGGGGCCCCGATCTCCGCCGAGCGGTTCATCGAGACGTACCAGGACATCAAGCCGTACATCGAGATGGTCGACGCCCAGCAGGAGTACCGGCTGTCCTTCTTCGAGGTGCTCACGGGGATGGCCTACGCCGCCTTCGCCGACGCGCCTGTCGACGTCGCCGTCGTCGAGGTCGGCATGGGCGGCTCCTGGGACGCCACCAACGTCATCGACGGGGACGTCGCCGTCGTCACCCCCATCGACCTCGACCACACCGACCGGCTCGGTGACAACCCCGCCGCCATCGCCTCCGAGAAGGCCGGGGTCATCAAGCAGGACGCCACCGTCATCCTGGCCCAACAGCCGGTCGACGCGGCCCAGGTGCTGCTGAAGAAGGCCGTGGAGGTCGACGCCACCGTGGCCCGGGAGGGGCTCGAGTTCGGGGTCGTGGCCCGGAAGGTCGCCGTCGGCGGGCAGCTGCTCACCCTGCGCGGGCTCGGCGGGGAGTACGGCGAGGTGTATCTCCCGCTGCACGGCGCCTACCAGGCGCACAACGCCGCCGTCGCCCTCGCCGCCGTGGAGGCCTTCTTCGGCGTCGGCTCCCAGCGGCCCGAGCGGCTCGACATCGACACGGTCCGCAAGGCCTTCGCCGCCGTGTCCTCGCCGGGGCGGCTCGAAGTCGTACGGCGGTCCCCGACCGTCGTCCTGGACGCCGCCCACAACCCGGCCGGCGCCCGCGCCACCGCCGACGCCATCGGGGAGGCCTTCGACTTCAGCCGGTTGATCGGCGTGGTCGGGGCCAGCGGGGACAAGAACGTACGGGGCCTGCTCGAAGCCTTCGAGCCGATCTTCGCCGAGATCGTCGTCACCCAGAACTCCAGTCACCGCGCCATGGACGCCGACGAGCTCGCCGCCATCGCCGTCGAGGTGTTCGGCGAGGAGCGCGTGCAGGTCGAGCCGCGGCTGCCGGACGCCCTGGAGGAGGCGATCACGCTGGCCGAGGAGGAGGGCGAGTTCGCGGGCGGCGGTGTGCTGGTCACCGGTTCCGTCATCACCGTCGGCGAGGCCCGGCTGCTGCTGGGGAAGGGCTGAGACTCGACCATGCGTACGCTCTGTGCTTCGACCCTGATCGGCGAGTTCTTCATCATCGGGTTCGCCGGGCTGGTCGCGATGAAGGACCCCGACCTGTCCATGTCGACGGTGTGGACGGTCAGCGGCATCGCCATGTTCCTGTGTCTGCTGCTGTGCGGCATGGTGACCCGCCCCGGCGGCGTCGCCCTCGGCTGGGCCCTCCAGGCCGCCCTGATCGCCTCGGGCCTCATCGTCCCGTCGATGTTCTTCCTGGGGGCGATCTTCGCGGCCCTGTGGTGGGCGTCGGTGCACTACGGACGGAAGATCGACGAGGCGAAGGCGAGGTTCGCGGCCCAGGCCGACTCCTCGACGCCCGACCCCGCGTGACCCCCTCCATCTGACGCTGTGTAACAGGGGCCCGGACACGCCCGGTAACCTCATCACCCCGCACACACTTTGATTACAAGGAGCCCGTCGTGAGCCAGCGCACCCTCGTCCTCCTCAAGCCCGACACCGTCCGTCGTGGCCTGACCGGCGAGATCATCAGCCGTATCGAGCGCAAGGCCGGCTGGCAGATCACCGCGCTGGAGCTGCGCACCCTGGACCAGGAGACCCTGGAGCAGCACTACGGCGAGCACAAGGGCAAGGCCTTCTACGAGCCGCTGGTGGAGTTCATGGCCTCCGGTCCGGTCGTCGCGATGATCGTCGAGGGTGAGCGGGTCATCGAGGGCCTGCGCGCGCTCGCCGGCCCGACCGACCCGATCGCCGCCGCGCCCGGCTCCATCCGGGGTGATTACGGCGTGATCGTCCGCGAGAACCTGATCCACGCCTCCGACTCCGAGGAGTCCGCCGAGCGCGAGGTGAAGATCTTCTTCCCCGGCCGCGCGTAACCCCCGGGCTTCGGCGACTCGGTGCCCAGGCACGGACGACTCGCCGTGGGGAGCGAAGTTTTCAGGAATTTTCCTGACGGGATGTCAAACCGCTCGCCTGTCTGACCAGGGACGGCCGTACGTTGTCGGCCGTCCCTCGGCATATGCGTGCCGATCGGGGGAACGAGTGCCCCCGATGGCACGTCTCCACAAGCGAGGCGGTACATCACATGCTGACAATGGCGAAGACCCTCGCGCAGTGTTCGTGCAGGCGCGTCTACGATGGAAGCCTTCACGTCACCGCACCCACTTCGCCGACCTGAAATGCCCTCAAAAGCTCCCAGGAAGGCCAGACGAATCCTGATGGGGAACTCAATGTCGTTCATCGGCCGTGACATGGCTGTCGACCTCGGGACCGCCAACACGCTGGTGTACGTCAGGGGTCGCGGGATCGTACTCAACGAGCCGTCCGTCGTCGCGATCAACACCAACACCGGTGGCATTCTCGCGGTCGGCGCCGAAGCCAAGAAGATGATCGGGCGCACGCCCGGCAACATCGTTGCCGTACGTCCGCTGAAGGACGGCGTGATCGCCGACTTCGAGATCACCGAGCGGATGCTCCGCTACTTCATCCTGAAGATCCACAAGCGGCGGTATCTGGCTCGTCCGCGGGTCGTCGTCTGTGTGCCCTCCGGCATCACGGGCGTCGAGCGCCGCGCCGTCATCGAGGCGTCGTCCCAGGCCGGCGCCCGTCAGGTGCACATCATCGAGGAGCCCATGGCCGCGGCCATCGGCTCCGGCCTGCCGGTCCACGAGGCCACGGGCAACATGGTGGTGGACATCGGCGGCGGCACCACGGAGGTCGCGGTCATCTCCCT
Organism: Streptomyces sp. NPDC002838; assembly: GCF_040295365.1. Classification (NCBI taxonomy): domain Bacteria; kingdom Bacillati; phylum Actinomycetota; class Actinomycetes; order Kitasatosporales; family Streptomycetaceae; genus Streptomyces; species Streptomyces sp. NPDC002838. Next base: position 33,533 of record NZ_JBEOVF010000052.1, read on the forward strand.
CGGCGGCATCGTCACCGCCCAGTCCATCCGCGTCGCGGGCGACGAGCTGGACAACGCGATCATCCAGCACATCAAGAAGGAGTACTCCCTCCTGCTGGGTGAGCGGACGGCCGAACAGATCAAGATCACGATCGGTTCGGCGTACGACCTCGACGCTGACGAGCACACCGAAATCCGCGGCCGGGACCTCGTCTCCGGGCTGCCCAAGACCGTCGTCATCTCGGCCGCCGAAGTCCGCAAGGCGATCGAGGAACCCGTCAACGCCATCGTCGACGCCGTCAAGACCACCCTCGACAAGTGTCCGCCGGAGCTGTCCGGCGACATCATGGACCGAGGAATCGTTCTGACCGGCGGCGGAGCGCTGCTGCGCGGCCTCGACGAGCGGCTGCGCCGCGAGACCGGCATGCCGATCCACATCGCCGAGGACCCGCTGGACAGCGTGGCGCTCGGCTCCGGAAAGTGCGTCGAGGAGTTCGAGGCGCTCCAGCAGGTGCTGGACGCCCAGCCGCGCAGATGACGTAACTCTTCGATTCCGCCGTACGAGATGATCCCCTCTCGTACGGCGGATCGTTGATATGGAGTCATAAGCTCCCACAAAACAAGCTCCCACAAAACAAGCTCCTACGAGGAAGGGCACGGCCGCCGCACGTGAGGGACACACGAGAGAGCCGGCTGCTCCTGGTGCTGCTGGTCGCCGTCGCGTTCGCGCTGATCACGGTGGACATCCGCGGCGGGCAGGACTCACCGGTCGACGGTGCCCGCCAGGCCGCGGCCACCGTCTTCGGCCCGATCGAGGACGGAATGTCGGCCGCGGTCGACCCGGTCGGCAACGCCGTATCCGCCATCCGTGACTCCGGCGAACGCCACGACCGGCTCGCGGAGCTGGAGAAGGAGAACGCGGCCCTCGAGGCGAAGCTCGGCAGCGACGACCGCAACCGTTCCCGCCTCGCCCAGCTCGACAAGATGCTGAAGATCGCGGGCAGAGGCCAGTACGGCATCAAGGGCGCCCAGGTCATCGCGATAGGAGCGGCCCAGGGCTTCTCCTGGACCGTCACCATCGACGTCGGCGCCAACGACGGCATCAAGCGCGACATGACCGTCCTCAACGGCGACGGGCTCGTCGGGCGCGTGACGACCGTCGGACCCAACACCGCGACCGTGCTGCTCGCCAGCGACCCCGACTTCACCGTCGGCACCCGCATGGAGGCCAGCGACGAACTCGGCTTCGCCTCCGGGCAGGGCGACCGCCCACTGCGCGTCGAACTCCTCAACGGCAAGGCCGAGATCAAGAAGGGCGACCGCTTGGTCACCTTCGGCTCGCAGGCCGACAAGCCCTTCGTGCCCGGCGTGCCCGTCGGCGTGGTCTCCCGCGTCGACCCCTCCGGCGGCGACCTCACCCGCACCCTCTACGTCACGCCGTACGTCAGCTTCACCAAGCTCGACATCGTCGGTGTCGTCGTCGAGACCCCGAAGCAGGACCCGCGCGACACGGTCCTGCCCGACAAGCCCAGGCCGACCCCCACCCCGACCGTGACGGTGACCGTGACCCCGTCCGCCGAGGCACCGGTCGACGGCCAGATCCCGCCAGAGCAAGAGCAAGAGCAGTAGGAGCTGTAGCCCATGCGCGTCAACCGGATCCTGCTGTCCTCCTCCCTGGTCGTCGTCGCCCTGGTCCTCCAGGTGAGCGTCCTCGCCCGTCTGCACCTCCCCGGCGCCGTCCCCGACCTGCTGCTGCTCACCGTCCTCGGCCTCGCCATGGTCTACGGCCATGTCGGCGGCGCCCTCGTCGGCTTCGGCGCCGGTCTGCTGGCCGACCTCGCCCCGCCCGCCGACCACGCGGCCGGCCGCTACGCCCTCGTGCTCAGCGTCATCGGCTACGCCGCCGGGCTGATCAAACCGGAGAACGGGCGCCTGAAGTCCGCCACCGGCCCCATGCTCGTCGTGGTTGCCGCGGCCATCGGTTCCACCCTGCTGTACGCCGGTGTCGGCGCCCTCGTCGGCGACACCGCCGCCCGCCATGTCGGCCTGCCCAGCCTGCTGTTCACGGCCGCGCTGTACGACCTGCTGCTCGCCCCGTTCGTCGTCCCCGGGATCATGGCCCTGGCCCGGCGCGCGGAGAACGACCCGCTGGCCGAGACCAACTCCTCGGCGAAGAAGCCCGACATCTCCTCCGGCTGGCTCTCCGGCGGCACCGGTCTGCGGATCGGCGGCCAGCGCGGCGGCCTCGGCGGGCTGAAGGTGAAGGCCGCCCGGGCCCGCACGGCCCGCGCCGGCCGCATCAAGGGGGTCAAGCGGCTGTGAGAGCGGGGGAATTGACCGTCGTACGGCATCAAGGCCTCACAGGATCGTCGTATATGACACATACACACACCGAGAGGGGGAGGCAGCCGCAGTGACCAACATCCCCGAGACCGGCCGGACCCCACGGGTCCAGATCCGGCTCATCGTCATCCAGATCCTCGTCCTCTCCCTGCTCGGCACCCTCGGCGGGCGCCTGTGGTATCTCCAGATCCGCGAGGGCGACGAGTACGCCAAGGAGGCCTCCGGCAACCACGTCCAGCAGGTCGTGCAGCCCGCCGTACGCGGCTCGATCCTGGACGCGCGCGGAGTGCCCCTCGCCGACAACGAGACCCGCCTCGTCGTCTCCGCCTCCCGCACCGACCTGCTGAAGATGAAGGACGACGGCAAGGCCGTCCTCGCCAAGCTGGCCGACGTGCTGGGCATGACGCCCAAGGAAGTCCAGGAGAAGGTCCGGCTGTGCGACTCCAAGACGCCGCAGCCCTGCTGGAACGGCTCGCCGTACCAGCCCATCCCCATCACCGACGAGGCCACCCCCAAGCAGGCCCTGCAGATCCGCGAGCGCGCCGAGGACTTCCCCGGCATCACCGCCGAGCCCCAGGCCGTGCGCCGCTACCCGAGCCCCGGCGAGGCCAACACCGCCCAGGTCCTCGGCTACCTCTCGCCGGTCACCGACGAGGAGATCACCAAGGCGCAGAACACCGACTCGCCCTACCTGCGCTCCGACCAGGTCGGCCGCTCCGGCCTTGAACGCCAGTACGACAAGGAGCTGCGCGGCAAGGCCGGCGTCACCCGCTACGAGGTCGACAACCTCGGCCGCGTCATCGGCCAGGCCGAGGCCGACCCCGCTCAGCCCGGCTCCACCCTCGTCACCAGCATCGACGCGCGCGTGCAGCGTGTCGCCGAGTACGAGCTGAACGAGGCCATGAAGGAAGCCCGCAAGCAGAACGACCGCAACACCGGCACCAACTACAAGGCCGACTCCGGCGCGGTCGTGGTGATGGAGGCCAAGACCGGCCGCGTCGTCGCCATGGCGTCCAACCCGGCGTACGACCCCAACGCCTGGGTCGGCGGCATCTCCGCCAAGGACTACGCCAAGCTCACCGGCAAGGACTCCAACTACCCGCTGCTGAACCGCGCGATCCAGGGCCAGTCGGCGCCCGGCTCCATCTTCAAGGTGGTCCCGACGGCCGCCGCGATCAACGCCGGCTACTCCTTCGACGGCCCCTACGAATGCTCCAGCTCCTACTCGATCGGCGGCCAGGTCTTCAAGAACTTCGAGTCCAAGGGGTACGGCCCGATCAGCCTCGGCCGCGCCCTGGAGGTCTCCTGCGACACCGTCTTCTACCGGCTCTCCCACGAGGAGTGGAAGCGGGACGGCGGCAACAAGCCGAAGAACCCCAACGACTGGTTCTACAAGACCGCCCACCAGTTCGGCCTCGGCGCCGAGACCGGCATCGACCTGCCCAACGAGGTCACCGGCCGCGTCCCCGACCGCAAGTGGAAGCAGGACTACTGGAAGGCCAACAAGGACGCCTGGTGCAAGACCGGCAAGAAGGGCGGCAGCTACGCCGAGCGCATCGCCTACGAGAACTGCCTCGAAGGCAACCGGATGCGCGCCGGTGACTCCGTCAACTACTCCATCGGCCAGGGCGACACCCTCGTCACACCCATCCAGATGGCCACCATCTACGCGGCCATCTCCAACGGCGGCACCCTCTACGACCCCTCCGTCGGCAAGGCGGTCATCAGCAACGACGGCAAGAACGTCACGGAGATCAAGCCCAAGGCGCACGGCAAGCTGCCCATAAGCAGGCAGACGCTGGCCGAGATGGACGACGCCCTCGCCGGCGTGGCCACCCGCGGTACCGCCGCCTGGCGGTTCGCACAGGTCGGCTGGCCGCAGGACAAGATCCCGATGCACGCCAAGACCGGTACCGCGGAGGTCTACGGCAAGCAGACGACGTCGTGGTTCGCCACGTACACCAAGGACTACACGGTCGTGATGACGATCTCGCAGGGTGGCACGGGCTCCGGTGCCTCGGGTCCCGCCGTGCGCAACATCTACGACGCGCTGTACGGCGTGTCCGACGACGGCGCGATCAACCCGAAGAACGCGCTGCTGCCGACCCCGGAGGAGGCCCTGCCGAAGGTCCAGACGGACGGGACGATCAAGTCCCCGAAGGTGCCCAAGGACCCGGCGAAGGACCAGCGGGCCACCCAGAAGGACGTGGCCGAGCAGAACGAACAGCAGCAGGCGGCAACCGTGACGACGCCCGCGACCGGGAACCGGAACACACGGCGACGGCCGCGCAAGAGGGGTAGCCGGAGGATGCTCACATGACAGGCGTCAACAGCTTCCAGGTCCCCGGATACGGGCCCCGACCCGCGGGCTGGACCCGCCTGTTCGCCCGTGACTCGGTCGCCCGCCGACTGGACTGGCCGATACTGCTCGCGGCGCTGGCCCTCTCGGCGATCGGCTCGCTGCTCGTCTTCTCCGCGACCCGCAACCGCACCGAGCTCAACCAGGGCGATCCGTACTACTTCCTGGTCCGGCACATCCTGAACACCGGCATCGGGCTCGCCCTGATGATCGGCACGGTCTGGCTCGGCCACCGCGCCCTGCGCACGGCCGTGCCGATCCTGTACGGCATCTCGGTCTTCCTGATCCTGCTGGTGCTCACCCCGCTCGGCTCCACCGTCAACGGCGCCCACTCGTGGATCCAGATCGGTGGCGGCTTCTCGCTCCAGCCCTCGGAGTTCGTGAAGGTCACGATCATCCTGGGCATGGCGATGCTGCTGGCGGCGCGGGTGGACGCGGGCGACAAGCCGTACCCGGACCACCGAACGGTGATGCAGGCGCTGGGACTTGCCGCCGTCCCGATGCTGATCGTGATGCTCATGCCCGACCTGGGGTCGGTCATGGTCATGGTCATCATCGTGCTGGGCGTGCTGCTCGCCTCCGGCGCGTCCAACCGCTGGGTGTTCGGACTGCTGGGCGCCGGCGCGCTCGGCGCGATCGCCGGGTGGCAGCTGCACATCCTGGACGACTACCAGATCGCCCGCTTCGCGGCCTTCGCCAACCCCAGCCTCGACCCCGCGGGCGTCGGCTACAACACCAACCAGGCGCGCATCGCGATCGGCTCGGGCGGGCTGACGGGGTCCGGGCTGTTCCACGGTTCGCAGACGACCGGCCAGTTCGTGCCGGAACAGCAGACCGACTTCGTGTTCACGGTCGCGGGAGAGGAGCTGGGCTTCGTCGGAGCGGGCCTGATCATCCTTCTGCTGGGCGTGGTGCTGTGGCGCGCCTGCCGCATCGCCCGCGAGACGACCGAGCTGTACGGCACGATCGTCGCCGCCGGGATCGTGGCGTGGTTCGCCTTCCAGACCTTCGAGAACATCGGCATGACGCTGGGCATCATGCCGGTAACGGGGCTTCCGCTGCCGTTCGTGTCGTACGGCGGGTCCTCGATGTTCGCGGTGTGGGTGGCGGTGGGGTTGCTGCAGTCGATCAGGGTGCAACGGCCCATGTCGGCGTAGCGGTACTTCTGGTCACCTCCGGTGGTTACCTCCGGGTTTCCCTGGGATTCATGCACAGTTGCCCCTGCCATCCCGCCGTGACTCCCACTAGATTCAGGTCATGGCGGACACGAAGCGTGAGATCGAGCGGAAGTACGAGTCCGAGGAGAGCGGGCTGCCCGACCTGACCGGCGTCGCCGGGGTCGCGACCGTGGTCGACAAGGGTGTCGCGCATCTGGACGCCACCTACTACGACACCGCGGACGAACGCCTCGCCGCGTCCTCGATCACCCTGCGCCGCCGCACCGGCGGATCGGACGCCGGCTGGCATCTGAAGTTCCCCGTGGCCCCGGGCGTGCGGGACGAGATCCAGGCGCCCCTCTCCGACACCGTGCCGCGCGCCCTGGCCGGCCTGATCCGCTCCCGCGTCCGGGACGCCGAGCTGGCGCCCGTGGTCCGGCTCCGCTCCGACCGCGATGTGCGCGACCTGGTGGACGCGGAGGGCCGGCTGCTCGCCGAGGTCAGCGTGGACGCCGTACAGGCGGAGCGGCTGAACGGGGAGGGCGGCTCGGCCCAGTGGACCGAGATCGAGGTGGAGTTGGCCGACGGCGGCGACCCGGCCTTTCTCGACAAGGTGGAGAAACGGTTCCGTAAGGCGGGTGTACGGCCGTCCGCGTCGGCGTCGAAGCTGGCGCGGGCGCTGGCGGAGACGGCACCGAAGAAAAAGAAGCGCAAGGTCAGGTCCCCCCAGCCGCCTGTGACCGCCGGCGACCACGTCCTCGCGTACCTCCGCGCCCAGCGCGACGCCATCGTCGAGCTCGACCCCGCCGTACGGCGGGACGTGTACGACTCCGTGCACCGCATGCGCGTCGCCACCCGCCGGATGCGCAGCGCCTTCCGCTCGTACCGGAAGGTCCTCGACCGGGCCGTCACCGATCCGATCGGCGAGGAGCTGAAGTGGCTCGCGGGGGAGCTGGGCGTGGACCGCGACCAGGAGGTGCTCACCGAGCGCCTGACCGCCGCCCTCGACGAACTGCCCCGCACCCTCCTGTCCGGCCCGGTCCGCACCCGGCTGCGCACCTGGTCGCATGCCCGGCGCGGGGGATCACGCCGGCGCCTGATCGCCGTACTGGACGGAAACAGGTATCTGGAGCTGCTGGTGGCGTTGGACGGGCTGGTCGACGATCCGCCGCTGCTGGAGGCGGCCGGGGGGAAGCCGGCGAAGGTGATCGGCAAGGCCGTACGGAAGGACTTCGCGGCCCTGGCCGGCCTGGTCGAGCAGGCGGTGGAGCTGCCGCCCAGCCAGGATCGCGACCTCGCGCTGCACGAGGCCCGGAAGAAGGCCAAGCGGACGCGGTACGCGGCGGAGGCGGCCACCCGGGCCCTGGGGGAGCCCGCCGTCGATCTGGTGCGGTCGATGAAGTCCCTGCAAGGCCTGCTCGGCGACCACCAGGACAGCGTGATGACCCGCGAGTCTCTGCGCGACCTCGCAGCTCAGGCGCATGCGGCCGGGGAGAGCGCGTTCACGTACGGGGTGCTGTACGGGCACGAGGAGCGGCGGGCCGAGCTGGTGGAGGCGGCGCTGCCCGAGGCGTGGCGGTCGATCAAGGGCGGGATGGAGATCTGAGGGGCGGACGGGGGAGGTCCGCAGCCGCGTTACGCTAGATGGTCACCCCTGTCAGCTCACGAAGGTAAATCCCGCGATGTCTGTCGAGTCGGTCTTCCCACAGCTCGAAGCTCTGCTCCCGCATGTGCAGAAGCCGATCCAGTACGTGGGCGGCGAGCTCAACTCCACCGTCAAGGACTGGGACGACTGCGACGTCCGCTGGGCGCTGATGTACCCGGACGCCTACGAGGTCGGCCTGCCCAACCAGGGCGTCATGATCCTCTACGAGGTCCTGAACGAGCAGGAGGGCGTCCTCGCCGAGCGCACCTACAGCGTGTGGCCGGACCTGGAGGCGCTGATGCGGGAGCACGGCGTCCCGCAGTTCACGGTGGACAGCCACCGGCCGGTGAAGGCCTTCGACGTGCTGGGCCTGTCGTTCTCGACGGAGCTCGGCTACACGAACATGCTCACGGCGCTGGACCTGGCGGGCATCCCGCTGGAGTCGAAGGACCGTGGGCTGGACGACCCGATCGTCCTGGCCGGCGGCCACGCCGCCTTCAACCCCGAGCCGATCGCCGACTTCGTCGACGCGGTGATCATCGGCGACGGCGAGCAGGCCGTGCTCGACATGACGCGGATCATCCGCGAGTGGAAGGCGGAGGGCAGCCCGGGCGGCCGCGAGGAGGTCCTCTTCCGCCTGGCGAAGACGGGCGGGGTGTACATCCCGGCGTTCTACGACGTCGAGTACCTGCCCGACGGCCGTATCGCCCGCGTGGTCCCCAACAAGTCGGGTGTCCCGTGGCGCGTGTCCAAGCACACGGTGATGGACCTGGACGAGTGGCCGTACCCGAAGCAGCCCCTGGTCCCCCTGGCCGAGACGGTCCACGAGCGCATGTCGGTCGAGATCTTCCGCGGCTGCACGCGAGGCTGCCGCTTCTGCCAGGCGGGCATGATCACGCGCCCGGTGCGCGAGCGCTCGATCACGGGCATCGGCGACATGGTGGAGAAGGGCCTGAACGCGACGGGCTTCGAGGAGGTCGGCCTGCTGTCGCTGTCGTCGGCGGACCACTCGGAGATCGGTGACATCGCGAAGGGTCTGGCGGACCGGTACGAGGACGACAAGATCGGCCTGTCGCTGCCGTCGACGCGGGTGGACGCGTTCAACGTGGATCTGGCGAACGAACTGACGCGTAACGGCCGCCGCTCCGGCCTCACCTTCGCGCCCGAGGGCGGCTCCGAGCGCATGCGCAAGGTCATCAACAAGATGGTCTCGGAAGAGGATCTGATCCGGACGGTGGCGACGGCGTACGGCAACGGCTGGCGCCAGGTGAAGCTGTACTTCATGTGCGGCCTGCCGACGGAGACGGACGAGGACGTCCTCCAGATCGCCGACATGGCGACGCGCGTGATCCAGAAGGGCCGGGAGGTCTCCGGCTCCAACGACATCCGCTGCACGGTCTCGATCGGCGGCTTCGTCCCCAAGCCCCACACCCCCTTCCAGTGGGCCCCGCAGTTGTCGGCGGAGGAGACGGACGCCCGCCTCGAAAAGCTCCGCGACAAGATCCGCGGCGACAAGAAGTACGGCCGCTCGATCGGCTTCCGCTACCACGACGGCAAGCCGGGCATCGTCGAGGGCCTGCTGTCACGAGGCGACAGGCGGATGGGCGCCGTCATCCGTGCCGTCTACGAGGACGGCGGCCGCTTCGACGGCTGGCGCGAGCACTTCTCGTACGACCGGTGGATGGCCTGCGCGGACAAGGCGCTGGCCGATTTCGGGGTGGACGTCGACTGGTACACGACGCGCGAGCGCACGTACGAGGAGGTCCTGCCGTGGGACCACCTGGACTCGGGGTTGGACAAGGACTGGCTGTGGGAGGACTGGCAGGACGCTCTCGACGAGACGGAGGTCGAGGACTGCCGGTGGACGCCTTGCTTTGATTGTGGGGTTTGTCCGCAGATGGATACCAGTATTCAGATCGGGCCTACGGGGAAGAAGTTGCTGCCTCTTACGGTCAAGAATGCTGCCCCGGCCCCGGCATCGAGCGGTCACGCTCACTGAGAGCCAGGCTCATACGCCTTTGCTGGGCCCTGCCCTGCTGTGCGACCGGTGGTGACCTGCGCGGACTGCTGATTTCAGTAGCTCTTGGCAAGTTGATATCCAGGGCCGTGATTGCTGGATAAAGTCGGTTTGTCACGACTGGTTGCGGGGGCAATCAGCGTTTGGTCGGCGCTGCCGACGTCCTGGGGAGGGCCTGAGCGCATGAGTCGTCGCTCTGCTGGTTTCGTCAACACTTGGGCGGAGGCGCAGCGCCAGTACCAGCGCCAGATCGAGGCCGAGCAGAGGCGGCGTCGCGAGGAAGCCCGATTGGCGCGTGACTACCAACGACGTGCCGCTCAGGGGCACCGGGAATACCGGCAGGCGGAGGCCAGGCGACGGACGGCAGAGCTGGACGCGCAGGTCGCGATCTTGCAGGGACTGCTGACCGAAGGGTGTCAGGCGCCGGCTTTCAGGGCGTCGTCCTTGATGCGTGTGGAAGACCTTCCACCGTTCGATCCGGGCCGGCTCGCGTGGCCTGTACCCATGCCGGACCCGCGTCAGTACCAGGCGCAGGGCGGCTGGACGGCCAACCGGCGTGCGCAAGCAGAGGCTGAGGCGCGGACCCGCTTCGAGCACGACTGGCACAGGGCACAGGCTGCCGAGGCGCAGCGGCAGCAACAGTTAGCCGCTTTCCAGCGGGACTACGAGCAAAGGGCTGAGGCGCAACGAGCCGAGGTGCGACGGCACAACGCCGGCATCACCGAGGCGACCGCAGGCGTCAGGCGGGGCGACCCCGAACTCGTGGTCGAGTACTTCTCGGCCGCCCTCTACTCGTCGACCGCCTGGCCCGAAGCCTTCCCCCGGCAAGTAGCGGCGGCCTTCGACTCGGCGGCGCGGCAGTTGGTGCTGGACTGGGAGCTGCCTGGGTACGACGTCGTCCCGGAAGCGAAGTCGGTGAGGTACGTACCGGCTCAGGACCAGGACAAGGAGACGGCGCGTCCCGTGACGCAGCGCCGCGCGCTGTACCGAGAGGTGCTGGCGCAGAGCGTGCTGCTGGTCCTGCACCAGCTCTTCGCGGCGGACGAGTACGGCATCCTCGACTCGGTGGCGCTGAACGGCTTCGTCGACGCTCCCGACCCCGCGACGGGCAGACAGCCCCACATCTACCTGGCCACCGTCATGGCTCAGCGAGCAACCTTCACCGACCTGCATCTGGAACAGGTGGACGCGACCAGCTGCCTGACGGAAGCGCTTCGGGGCCAGCTCGTGCCCCGGCCCGACCAACTCACCTCCGTACGGTCGAGCCGGCGGCCCCAGGACGTCGGAAACCATGTCGTCACCCATGGCGGCGGCCACGAGGAGCCGGACCTGTACGACATGGACCCGATCGCCTTCGAGTCCCTCGTCGCCGATCTGTTCCGCGCCATGGGGATGCGGGCGGTGACGACACAGCGCTCGAACGACGGTGGCGTGGATGTCGACGCGCTGGACCCGACTCCCATCCGAGGCGGCAAGATCGTCGTCCAGGTGAAGCGCTACCGGAACACCGTGCCGCCCACCGCGGTGCGCGACCTGTACGGCACGGTCCAGGACGTCGGTGCCAACAAGGGCGTTCTGGTGACGACGTCCGGCTTCGGCCCCGGCTCGCACACCTTCGCCCGTGGCAAGCCGCTGGAGCTGATCTCGGGCGGCGAGCTGGTCGACCTGCTGCACCGGCACGGGCTCCGTGGACGCTTGGGAGAGGGCGGGCGACCCGCCTCCGCGCAGCCGGCGCCGTCCGGTCCCGCGACTCCGCCCGATGACTACAGCGTGCTCGGCATGGCGTGGTCCGGGAACGTCGCCTTGGACGTCTGCGCGCTCGTCTGCCGAGGCAATCGAGTCCTCAGCGAGGACCACTTCGTCTTCTTCAACAACCCGCAGACTCCGGACGGTTCGGTACGCGCACTGTCGGCTGCTGCGCTGGGCAGAGCAGCGATCCGTGTCTCCTTCGACGCGCTGCCCGGGGAGGCTGATCGGTTGGTGCTGGTGGCTGCCGTTGATCCGGAGGTGAACCCGGATGCGGATCTGTCCGGCTTCACTGATGCCTGTATCCGGTTGCTGGACCCGGCGATGACCGAAGTCGGTCGGCTTGAGGTCTCCGACGGCCGCTCCGGCGAGACGGCGTTGGTGCTCGGCTCCTTCCGGCGCAGGCCGAATGACGACTGGGACTTTGTGCTCGGCGGGAAGGGTTATACGGGTGGTCTGGAGCAGCTCGTCCAGGATTACGGGATCGAAGTGGAGTAACGCACTGGGGTCATGCGTAATGCCGGGCATGCCCGCAGTCACTCCCAGACCGCGGCTGTCCGCACCGGCGGATTCGGTATGCCGCTGCTCTCTCCGATTGCGCAGGGTCGCACCCACACGCCCGTCCCGCCGGAGGACCACAAGCCTCCGGCGGGACGGGTTCCAGCTTCTGCGCAGGCGGCGTCAGTGATGCAGGGCCGGTGAGCCGGCGGGCGCGCGGCGTGTGGCGCTGCGGTAGGTGGAGATGCCCAGGGCGAGCAGCCAGTAGCTGAGGATCGCGCCCATCAGGGCGGTGGTGCCCCAGCCGTTGGCCGCGTAGAAGTTGGCGGGGGTGTTGCCGAAGAACAGGGACGGTACGAAGGCCAGGTTGACCCCTGCCAGGACGTAGGCGGAGCGAGCGGTCCAGCGCGGCAGCAGGTTCGTACGGGAGATGCCGTAGCCCACCGCGGTCAGGAAGAGCGCGAGCATGAGGCGGCTGATCGACCCGTAGAGGATGTAGGTGCCGCTGACCGTGATGGTCGGGTCGATCGGGTGGTCGGCGGCGATGACCGCGCCGGCTTCCAGCCCGCTGGAGACCAGGGTGATCGTCGCGTAGACCAGTCCGGTGGCGAAGGCCATCGTGCCGACCCATTCGTAGGTTGGATTCACCCGCTTGACCAGCTCCCGGAAGGCCGTCACGAACACGATCAGGAACGCCAGCGCGACGATGGCGATCAGCAGCCTGGTCAGGACGTTCGCGTCCGGCGGCGGGCCGGAGTAGATGAAGTACAGGGGTACTTCGACGATGAGGGCGACCGCTGCGGCGATGCCTGCGAGGCCGGTCAGGCGCCTGGCGATGGTTTCGTTCATGGGTGTCCCCCGGGTCCGTGTGGTGGGTTCCTTGTCGGTGTGTTCCCGATGACGTGAATGCTGCCGCTGTCGGCGCTCCTCGTCGCTGGGCCTGGACACCGGATGAGGGGGTGGTCTTACCGACACCCAGTCACGCGGTCACGACCGACGTCAGGTCCGGCAGGCCTCGGGAAGCCGCTCCCCCAGGTCCCAGAACAGCCCCGCCATGATCCCCAGCCCCTCCCGAGCCACCGACCCCAACAGGTGCTCGTTGGGAGCGTGCTGGCGGCAGGACGGGTGGGAGTGGGGGATCCAGACCGTGGGGAGGGCGAGGATGTCGGCGAAGGCGTCGTTGGGGAGAGTGCCGCCGAGGTTGGGGAGGATGGCCGGGGGCTTGCCCGTGGTGCGGTGGAGGGAGGTCGTGGCCCAGTGGACCCAGGGGGAGTCGGGGTCGAGGCGGGTCGCGGGGACGGCCTGGAGGAGTTCGACCTCGACCATGGGGAGGGCGTGGGCGTCGAGGTGAGTGCGGATTGTCCGTTCCAGGGGCTGCCAGTCCGTGCCTACCACGAAGCGGAGCTGGATGTCGGCTTGGGCCGTGCCCGGGATCGCGCCGACCGGGCGGGCGGGATCTCCCGCCGACAGGGTGAGGATCTCCAGGGTGTTCCAGGCGAAGACCCGTTCGGCGGGGGTGAGGTCCGGTTCGCCCCAGTCCGTGTCGACGCGGGGGTCTGCCTCGCCGCCGCCGACCGTGAGATCGGTGAGGGCCGCCCTGACCGCGTCGGGGATCGTCGGCGGTCGTAGGCCCTCCACCAGGATGCGGCCCCGGGCGTCGACCATGGTGGCCAGGGCGGCCGCCAGTACCGTCGCGGGGTTGCGCAGTGCGCCGCCCCAGTTGCCCGAGTGGTGGGCGCCGTCGCGCAGGGGGACGCGGAGGCGGAGGTTGGCGGCGCCGCGGGAGCCGAGGAACAGGGTCGGGCGGTCCGCGGCGAGGCGGGGGCCGTCGGAGGCGATGAGGAGGTCGGCGGTGAGGTCGTGCTTGAAGCGGCGGCAGAACTCGTGCAGGCCGGGGGAGCCGGACTCCTCGCCGGTCTCGATGAGGAGTTTCAGGTTGAAGCCGAGGGTGCCGCCTCGGGCGGTCAGGACCTGTTCCAGGGCTGCCAGGTTGACCGTGTGCTGGCCCTTGTTGTCCGCCGTGCCGCGGCCGTAGAGGCGGTCCCCCTCGACGACCAGGTGCCAGGGGGAGAGGCCCGTGCGCCAGCGGTCGTCCTGGCCGGGGACGACGTCCGCGTGGCCGTAGACGAGGACGGTGGGGAGGTCGTCGGCTTCGTGGCGGTGGGCGAGGAGGAAGGGGCCCGCCTCGGGGGTGGGGTTGTCGATGATGCGGACCGTTGCTCCCAGGCGGCTTACGGCCGGGGCGAGCTCGTCCACCAGATATGCGCCCAGTGCCGCCGTGTCGGTGGGCGGTTGGCTCACCGTCGGGAAGGCGACCCGGCGGCGCAGGTCGGCCAGGAACGCGCCGGAGTCGTAGTAGGCGGTCGCCCGGGCGATGGCTGTGTCCCGTGTCGTCATGCGTCTCCGTTCACGGTGTCGGTCTTGGCGGACGTGGCCAGGCGGCCGTCCTCGCGGTCCAGCCAGTGCCGTCGTAGCGCGTCCAGTACGACCAGGACGTCGAAGGACGTCACCCCGGGCAGCTCGGCCAGGTCCCGGGTGAGGAACTCGGCGAGGCCGTCCTCGTCGCGGAAGACGCCGTGGTGGACGACGCAGGACGTGCCGGCGGTGGTCGTTACGTAGCGTGCGGAGCGGTGGCGGGCGAGGGAGCGGGCCACCTCGGCCATCGCGCTCGGGGAGACCGTCAGCGTGATCGCGACCTCCAGGGCGTAGCCGAGCAGGCCGGGTTCGATCTCCACCCGGGGGCGGACCAGGCCGCGTTGGAGGAGTGACTGGGTGGTGCGGTAGGCGGTGGACTGGGCGATGCCGAGTTCCCGGGAGATCTGGGCGGCGGTCATGCGGCCGTCGGCGGTGAGCAGGCGGAGGGTGCGTAGTTCGTCGTCGGTGAGCCGGGCCTGGCGGGGCGGGCCGGACACGGGTTCGTCCTGGGCCGCGTGCCGGGTGAGCTGTTCCACCTGGTCGGGAACCAGGCGGGGCAGGCGCCAGGAGTCCGACTTGGTGGTGGCCGACAGGACCAGTTCGGAGCGGGCGGAGCGTACGCCGGGCGTGGCGGGGATGGTCCGGGCCAGCAGTTCGGTGGTGTGGTCGCGGCGGGCCGGCTGGACCGAGCAGTAGACGTCCGCCTGGCCCGCGGTGACGGCGACGTGGCTCGTCTCGGGCAGGTCGGCGAGGCGTCGGGCCACCTCCGTGGCCCGGCCGGGTTCCGCGGTCACCCAGACGTGCCAGGGGTGGCCCTCGCCGGACACCGACCAGTCGAGCTGGCCGATCACCCGCAGCAGCCGGTCGGACTCCAGCCGGGCCAGCCGGCGTCCCGCGGTGCTCGCCGAGACGCCCAGCACCTCGGCCAGCAGGCTCAGTGGCGCCCGCGGGGCGTGCTGGAGCGCGGCGACGAGGTCCAGGTCGTCGTCGTCCAGCGCCTTCCTGCCGTATATCTCGCCCATCTCGCCCATCTCGCCCATCTTGTCCATCTTGTCCATCTCGTTCATCCACCCATAAGCATTCAGGGAATGAATCCGTCAAGCAGCGACTTCACGCGAACGATACAAGCGGCATCAGCTTTTTACTTGCATGATGCCGTCACGTTGGTCGTCAATGGGGAGGTGACCGCCACCACTCCCCGCTCCCCGAAACCGCCCTCGAATCCGCCCCCGAAGCCACTCTCCGGACTGCTCGCCGTGCTCGTGCGCATCGAGCGCATGGGCAACAAACTGCCCCACCCGTTCTGGCTGTTCGGTGTGCTCAGCGTCGTCCTCGCCCTCGCCAGCTGGGCGCTGTCCGCCGCCGGGGCCTCCGCGCTGAACCCGGCCACCGACAAGACCGTGACCGTCCACAGCCTCGTCTCGGGCGAGGGGCTGCGGATGATGATCGACGACGCGGTCACCAACTACGCCACGTTCCCGCCGCTCGGCACGATCCTCGTCGTCATGCTGGGTGTGTCCGTCGCCGACCGGTCCGGTCTGCTGCCGGCGATGCTGCGGGCCGCCGTCGCGCGCGTTCCGGCGAAGTGGCTGACGTTCACGCTGGCCTTCTCCGCGATGGTCGCGCACGTCGCCTCCGACGCCGCGTACGTGGTGCTGGTCCCGCTCGGCGCGATGGCGTTCAGGGCAGTGGGGCGCAGTCCGATGCTGGGCGCCGTGGTGGCGTTCGTTTCGGTGTCCGCCGGGTACGACGCGAGCCCCCTGGTCACCCCGACGGACGCGGTGCTCGCCGGGCTCACCACCGCCGCCGCGCAGACCATCGACCCGGACTACGTCGTCACCCCGCTGTCCAACTACTTCTTCTCCATCGGTTCCTCGGTGGTCCTGGCACTCGTCGTCACCGTCGTCACCGAGAAGGTCATCGCCCGGCGGGTGGCGGCGATGCCGGAGGAGGACGAGAGCGTGGAGCACGAGACCGCGGAGCACGAGACCGCGGAGGACGAGGGAACCGTCGACGAGCTGACCCTGCGCGACGAGGAGCGGCGCGGGCTGCGCCGCGCGGGCCTCGCGCTGCTCGTCTACGCCGCGCTGATCGTGGCGGTGATGATCCCCTCTGGATCGCCGCTGCGCGGGGAGGGCGGCAGCATCGTGCAGTCGCCCGTGCTCACCGGCATCGCGGTCGTCCTGGCGGTGGCGTTCCTGATCGTCGGCGCCGTGTACGGGCGTCTCGTCGGCACCGTGCGCACCGCCCGGGACATCCCCGACCACATGGCGAAGGGGCTGCGCGAGATGGCGCCGATCCTGGTGCTGTTCTTCGCCATCTCCCAGTTCCTGGCGTACTTCAAGTGGACCGGCGTCGGCGAGGTCATGGCGATCCGGGGTGCCGACCTGCTCGAATCGGCCGGTATCACCGGGCCGGTGGCCTTCCTCGGTGTCCTGGCCGTGTGCACGGTGATCAATCTGCTGGTCACCAGCGGCTCCGCCCAATGGGCCCTGGTCGGCCCGGTGTTCGTGCCGATGTTCATGCTCCTCGACATCCCGCCGGAGGTGACGCAGGCGGTCTACCGGATCGCCGACTCGTGCACCAACGCGGCGACCCCGATGAGTGCCTACTTCGTCATGACCCTGGGCGTCATCCAGCGCTACCGCCGCTCGGCCGGCATCGGCACGCTGCTGTCCCTGACCCTGCCGCTCTGCCTGGCCATGCTGGTGACCTGGACGCTGCTGTTCTACGCCTGGTGGGCGTTGGGCATCCCGCTCGGGCCGGGGGTGCCCGTTCGCTGACCGCCGCCGCCGCCGTCGACGACGACGCCGCCGACGTACGTAGGAGGAGAACTGCCCGTGTCCCTGCACCGCATCGAGTCCCTGGCCCGCACCGCCCTGCCCGAGATGACCGACGACCTGCGGATGCTGGTCGAACACGAAACACCCAGCGACGACAAGGAGTTGCTGAACGCCGGTCTCGCCGCCCTCGAAGCGTGGGCGTACGAACGGCTCGGCCCGCCCGACGAGTCGCGGCGCCACGACGGCGGCCCGCACGGCGACATGCTGGAACTGCTGTACCGCGGCACCTCGCCCGCCACGGTCCTGATGCTGTGCCACTACGACACGGTGTGGCCGGCCGGCACTCTCGCCCAGTGGCCGTTCCACGTCGCCGAGGACGGCCGGGCGAGCGGGCCGGGCGTGTTCGACATGAAGTGCGGCCTGATGCAGGCCGTGTGGGCGCTGCGCCTGTTGCGCGAACTGGATCTGCCGCGTCCGGCGGTCCGGCTGTTCCTCAACGGCGACGAGGAGATCGGCAGCCCGGTGTCCCAGGCGCACGTCGAGCGGCTGAGCGAGGACGCGGCGGCCACGCTGGTGTGCGAGGCGGCGGCCGGACCCGAGGGGGCGCTGAAGACGTCCCGCAAGGGCGGCGGCATCTTCGAGCTGACGGTGGACGGGGTGGAGGCGCACGCCGGCCTCGACCCGGAGCGGGGCGCGAGCGCCGTGCACGCCCTCGCCGAACTCGTCACACAGATCGTCGTGTTGGGCTCACCGGAGCTGGGCACCACGGTCAACGTCGGAGTGATCAGCGGCGGTACGGGACGCAACGTCGTGGCCGGTCGGGCCCGTTGCGGCATCGACGTACGGATCGCCGTACCCGCCGAGGCGGACCGCATCGACACCGCCCTCGCCGCACTGCGCCCCTCCGACTCCCGGGTGACGGCAACGGTCACCGGCGGCTGGGCCCGCCCCCCTATGGTGCCCAACCCCGCATCCAGGATCCTGTTCAAGCAGGCGCAGTCGATCGCCGCCGACCTCGGCTTCACGGCCCGGGAGACCGCCGTCGGCGGAGCGAGCGACGGCAACTTCGTCGCCGCCCTCGGCCGGCCCGTCCTCGACGGCCTGGGCGGGGTGGGCGAGGGCGCGCATGCCCGGCACGAGCATGTGCGGCTGGAGCATGTGCCTTCGCGTACGGCGCTGATCGCGGGGCTGCTGGCGGCGTGCGCGACCTAGGAGAACAGGAGAACACGTGGCCCGGGCCTCGGAAAACACGTGGCCCGGCCTCGCACCGCACGCGAAACTGGGGCATGCCTCGACTCGTCGCACCGGATGCCCGGTTCCGGACCTCCTTCCTGGACGCCGTGGGGGAGGAGGTCGCCGCCGGGGAGTACTTCGGCGACACCCTCGCGCGGGAGCTGCGGGTGTACGGCGACGACTGGCACGCGCCCGAGGGATTCGCGCGGTACGTGGCCGCCGTACGGGAGGAAGAGCTGGAGGAGGGGCGGCGGCCCGCCGGGTTCGTGCCCGCCACCTGGTACTGGTACGTGGACGGGGACACGTATCTCGGGCGTATCCAGATCCGGCACCGGTTGACGGACCAGCTGCGCGACTACGGCGGTCACATCGGGTACGGCGTACGGCCGACCGCGCGTCGCCGCGGGCACGCCACCGCGATGCTCCGGGAGGTGCTGCCCCACGCGCGGGCGCTGGGACTGGAGCGGGTGCTCGTCACCTGTGACACCACCAACATCGGATCCCGCAAGGTGATCGAGGCCGGCGGTGGAGAATTCGAGGACGAGCGGGGCGGGAAACTGCGGTACTGGATCCGGACGGGCGGCTGAGGCGTCTACGCCGGTATGGATCTGGAGAAGCCGGCGTCGCCGTCGCCACCGCAGCAGCACGACCAGCCACGGGGGCCCGAGGGGTGTCTCGTGGTGGCTGTGCGTCTGCCCGTGCGGATCGTGGTGCTCGTGCTGGTCGTGCCGGTGCGGATGGTGTGGGACGCGCTCGTCGTCGGGGGGCGGTTCCTCAACGATGCCGTGCTGCGGCCGGTGGGCCGGGCGCTGGCGTGGACGCTGGTGTGGCTCGGGCGGGTGCTGTTCGTCTGGCCGTTCGTGGGGCTGTGGCGGTATGTCATCGTGCCCCTCGGCAAGGCGCTCGCGTGGCTCGGGCATGTGTTCGTCGTCGTGCCGTCCGTCTGGCTGTACCGGTATGTACTGACGCCCGTCGGGCACGCCCTCGCGTGGTGTGCCCGGGGGATCGGGGCCACCCTGGCGTGGATCTACGCGCGCGTGCTGACGCCCGTGGGGCACGCCTTCATGTGGGTGCTCAGGGGGCTGGGTGCGGTGCTCGCCGCCCTGGGGGTCGGTATCTACGCCGTCGTGGCCTGGCTGGTGCGGTATCTCGTCGTCGTCCCCGCCGTGTGGGTGTACGAGTGGATCCTCACGCCCGTCGGGCACGCGATCGCCTGGTGCGCGAAGGGCCTCGTGTGGGTCCTGAGCGGGATCGTCACCGGGTTCGGGATCGCCCTGTACTGGATCGCCCGGATCCTGCTCGTCCTGCCCGCCCTCGCCCTGTGGCGCTGGGTCCTCGTGCCCGTCGGGCGCCTCCTCGCCGTCGTCGGGCGGGAGATCGGGGAGGCGCTGGGGCACGCCTGGCGGATCGCCGGGCACATCTCGCTCGCCGTCGGACGGTTCCTCGGGACCCTCTTCCGGTGGATCTTCGTGGAGCCGGTGCGATGGGCCTACCGAAGCGTGCTGACACCGGTCGGGCATGCCGTGCGCGACGCGGTGCTGCGGCCCGCCGCCGAGGCCGCGCGCAGCGTGGGCCGGGCCACCCGGCAGGCCCTGGCCTCCGCCCGCGAGTCCGCACGGCAGGCGCGCGCCGACTTCCGGCGGATGGTCTTCGGGGAGCCGAGGCAGGCGCGGGCGGTGGAGCGGCGGGAACCCACGGGCCGCGACACACGTACTCTTGGTACCAGTACGACCGCTCTCACGAAGGACTGAACGACACTGGGCAAGCGACAGCCCGAAGGCCCGCCGCCCGCACCCGCGGTGCAGCGCATCCGACTGCGCTACACCAAGCGCGGCCGCCTCCGGTTCACCAGCCACCGTGACTTCCAGCGCGCCTTCGAGCGTGCGCTGCGCCGCGCCGAGGTGCCGATGGCGTACTCGGCGGGGTTCACGCCGCATCCGAAGGTGTCGTACGCCAATGCCGCACCCACCGGCACGGGCAGTGAGGCGGAGTACCTGGAGATCGCACTCACCGAGACGCGCGACCCGGAGAAGCTCAGGGTGCTGCTCGACGAGTCGCTGCCCGCCGGGCTCGACGTCATCGACGCGGTCGAGGCCCGCACCTCGGGTCTCGCCGACCGGCTGACGGCTTCCGTGTGGGAGCTCAGGCTCGACGGCGTGGACCCGGCGGAGGCCGAGCGCGCGGTCGCGGTGTTCAAGGCCGCCGAGTCGGTCGAGGTCCGGCGCAAGACAAAGAACGGCGTCCGGACCTTCGACGCCCGCCCGGCGGTCTCGCAGCTTGAAACGCATGGTTCGCAGGCTGATAGGCCGACCGACCAGCCCTGTGCGATACTGCGGCTGGTGGTTCGGCACGTGACGCCTGCCGTACGACCCGACGACGTCCTGTCCGGTCTCCGCGCCGTGGCCGACCTGGCGCCGCCGGTCCCCGCTGCGGTGACCAGGCTGGCGCAGGGGCTGTTCGATGAAGAGACCGGCACGGTGACCGACCCGCTCGCGCCCGACCGCGAGGCAGCGGTGGCCCTCTCGACGGCCGCTCACGCTGCCGCCGCGACGGCGCTGGTGCCGGAAGGTTCCGCGTAGGGACGGACGTCGTAAGCGCCGCCCTGGGACTCGGGAGCCACCTGGGTCGGGCAGCGCACCTACCAGAAGACTTTCGCCAGGCCGTGCGCATTCGGCGTACGGAACCGGCGAGACAGGACACAGAGAGCTCCCGTGCGGCGCCCGCGCCCCGGACGGCGGCACCGCGCACAGCGCGAGCCGCGGACGTCACCGGCACCATCGCCGGACCAGGTGCGGCGCCCGGGAGCCTGACGGGAGAAACGCCCGCATGCTCGAACCGACCGAACCCACAGAGTCCGCCATGGGCTCCGAAGTGAACACACCCAGCGACACCCTGCCGCCGCGTCGTCGGCGCCGTGCCGCTTCCCGGCCGGCGGGTCCGCCGACCGAGTCCTCCGAGACGCCGGCGGAGACCGTCGCTACTGCCGTAGCGGCCGCGGAGCCCGAGGAGCTTGTCACCGAACCTGTCGCAGACGAGGAAGACAAGGCCGCCGAGGGCATCGAGAGTGCCGAGGCCGAAGGGGCCGACGAGGCCCCGGCCGCTTCGGAGGCCGCGCCTGTCGGTCGTACGCGTCGCCGCGCGACCCGTCGGGTGTCCGCGCCTGCCGCTGCTCCTGTTGCCGCAGAGGCCGCTGAGACTGTTGTGGCTGTGAGTGCCCCGGCTGCCCCCGCTGCCGCTGTTGCGCAGGAGACCGCGCCTGTCGCGGAGACGGAGACGGCATCCGAGGACGCCGCGCCGCCTCGTACGCGTCGGCGTGCCACGCGTCGGGTGTCCGCGCCTGCCGCTGCGCCTGTTGCCACTGAGGCTGCCGAGACAGTCGTGCCCGCGACCGCCGACACCGAAGCACCTGCCGCCGAGGCCCCGGCCGAGGCCCCTGAGGCCCCCGCCGCCCGTACGCGTCGGCGTGCCTCCCGTCGCGCCTCCGCGCCCGCCGGTGCGCCGCAGACGGCCGACGCCACCGAGACGGTCGAGGCGGCGCAGGCCGCCGAGACGGCCGAGAGCGCCGGTGAGCCGGTGGACCTCACGACCGGTACCGCCGCCGTGGCCGCCGAGCAGCCCGCCACCGAGCAGCCCGCATCCGCTGAGGTTGCGGACGACGCCGCTCCGCGTCGTACCCGTCGACGCGCCTCCCGCCGCGTGTCCGCGCCCGTCGCGGCGCCTGCCGAGGCCGGCACCGAGGCCGAGTCGGTCGAGGCGGCCGCGGTGACGGGCGCGCTCGAGCCCGAGGCGCACCCCGCCGCCCTCGCGGGCGAGACCGCCCAGGAGCCGCAGGAGCCGCAGGAGCCGCAGGAGCCGCAGGTTCCCGCTTCCGTGGAGAGCAAGCCCAGCGCCGAGGCGCCGCAGGCTCCCGTCGAGGAAGCCGCCCCGCGTCGGCGTCGTCGGGCCGCGCGCAAGGCAGCCACCGGGTTCGCCGAGCCCGCGCGGTCGGCCGTGGCCGAGGGCGCCGAGGCTGCCGAGGACGAGGCTCCGCGTCGGCCGGCGCCGCCCGCCGTCGCCGTGTTCCAGGCGCCCGTCTTCACCGAGCCGCAGTTCCAGACGCCGGAGCGGGCCGCAGCCCAGGCCGCCGCCGAGGCGGAGGTCGAGGTGGTCGAGGTGGTCGAGGAGACCGAGGAGTACCCCGAGGAGCAGGCCGGGGCGCGGCGTCGCCGCCGTCGGCGCGGCTCCGACCAGGCGCAGGAGCCCGAGGCCCGGGCCGCCGAGACCGCCGTCGCGGAGGAGGAGCCGGAGGAGGCCGAGGAGTCCGCCGAGGACACCGTCGAGGGTGACGAGAGCGAGGAGACCGGCTCGCGCCGTCGCCGCCGTCGGGGCGGCCGTCGCCGTCGCCGGGGCGAGTCCGCCGAGGGTGACTCGGGCGAGGCCCAGGAGTCCGACAGCGAGGACCTCGCCGCCGCGCAGGTCGCTCAGGCCGCGCAGGACGCCGAGGACACCGCCGAGCAGGTCGAGGAAGACACCGAGGACGCCGAGGACACCGCGGAGGACCGCGAGGAGTCCGGTGGCGGCTCCACCAACAGCCGTCGCCGTCGGCGCCGTCGTCGGCGGGCCGGTGACACGTCCGTCGACGCCGAGCCCGGTGACGGCGACCCCGAGCGCACCGTCGTCAAGGTCCGCGAGCCCCGCCCGAAGGCCGAGCCGTCCGACGAGGTGCAGTCCATCAAGGGCTCGACCCGCCTGGAGGCCAAGAAGCAGCGCCGCCGGGAAGGCCGTGAGCAGGGCCGTCGGCGCGTGCCGATCATCACCGAGGCCGAGTTCCTGGCCCGGCGCGAGGCCGTCGAGCGGGTGATGGTCGTCCGCCAGCACGGCGACCGTACGCAGATCGGCGTCCTGGAGGACGGCGTGCTCGTCGAGCACTACGTCAACAAGGAGCAGTCGACTTCGTACGTCGGCAACGTCTACCTCGGCAAGGTGCAGAACGTGCTGCCGTCGATGGAGGCCGCCTTCATCGACATCGGCAAGGGCCGCAACGCCGTGCTGTACGCCGGTGAGGTCAACTTCGAGGCGCTGGGGATGGCCAACGGGCCGCGGCGCATCGAGTCCGCCCTGAAGTCCGGCCAGTCCGTGCTCGTCCAGGTGACGAAGGACCCGATCGGCCACAAGGGCGCCCGCCTCACCAGCCAGGTGTCCCTCCCCGGCCGCTACCTGGTCTACGTGCCCGAGGGCTCGATGACCGGCATCAGCCGCAAGCTGCCCGACACCGAGCGGGCCCGGCTGAAGACCATCCTCAAGAAGATCGTCCCCGAGGACGCGGGTGTCATCGTGCGCACCGCCGCCGAGGGCGCGAGCGAGGACGAGCTGCGCCGGGACGTCGAGCGGCTGCAGGCGCAGTGGGAGGACATCCAGAAGAAGGCCAAGAACGGCAACGCGCCGACGCTGCTGTACGGCGAGCCGGACATGACCGTCCGGGTCGTGCGCGACATCTTCAACGAGGACTTCTCCAAGGTCATCGTCAGCGGCGGTGACGCCTGGGAGACCGTCCACGGGTACGTCGCGCACGTCGCGCCGGACCTCGACGAGCGGCTGCAGAAGTGGACCAGTGAGGTCGACGTCTTCGCCACGTACCGGATCGACGAGCAGCTCGCCAAGGCGCTGGACCGCAAGGTCTGGCTGCCCAGTGGCGGTTCGCTGGTGATCGACCGGACCGAGGCGATGGTCGTCATCGACGTCAACACCGGCAAGTTCACCGGTCAGGGCGGCAACCTCGAGGAGACCGTCACCAGGAACAACCTGGAGGCGGCCGAGGAGATCGTGCGCCAGCTGCGGCTGCGCGACCTGGGCGGCATCATCGTCATCGACTTCATCGACATGGTGCTGGAGTCCAACCGGGATCTTGTCCTGCGGCGCCTCCTCGAGTGCCTGGGCCGGGACCGTACGAAGCACCAGGTGGCGGAAGTGACCTCGCTGGGCCTCGTGCAGATGACCCGCAAGCGGGTCGGGCAGGGGCTGCTGGAGTCGTTCTCCGAGACCTGCGTCCACTGCAACGGCCGCGGTGTCATCGTGCACATGGAGCAGCCGACCGCCCTCGGAGGCGGCGGCAAGCGCCGCAAGCGCGGGCGCGGTGGTGACGGGCAGGTGCCCGAGCACGAGGCCGTGGCGGCCGTGGAGGCTGCCGAGGAGACCGTCGCGGAGGTGGCCGCCGAGGCCGCCGAGCCCATCGCGCTGCCCGAGCCTGAGTTCGCGCCGGACGAGGAGTTGTACGGCAGCGTCGCCGAGGCGGAGGCCGCGGCCACGCGTGGCCGTACGCGTCGCCGGACGAGCCGGCGGGCGTCGGCTCCGGCGGGCGCGCCGAGGCGCGAGGAGAAGCGGGCCGAGGTTCCCACGGCTCAGGACGTGACCGTCGAGGAGGAGACCGCCCGACCGGTGCAGCCGGAGGAGGCCGCCGTCGCGCACGCCGAGCCCGTCGCCGTGGAGGACCCGGTGGTCGAGGCTCCGGCTCCGACCGCCGAGGAGGCCGCTCCCAAGGGCCGTACGCGCCGCCGCGCCACCCGCAAGGTGTCCGCGCCGGCCGGTTCGCCCCCGGGCGCCGAGGCGGCCGTGGTGACGGTCGCCGAGACCGCGCCGACGCCGGAGGCGCAGCCCGAACCGCAGGTCGAGCAGGCCCCGGCCGAGCAGGCCGAGGCGCCCGCCGAGAGCGCCGCCCCGGCCCGCCCGAGGCGCCGCGCCGTCCGCCAGGCCACCGCGCCCACCGCGTCCGAGGAGGCGGCCGTCGTGGTCGTCCCGACGGCCGCGGAGGAGGCACCGGCCGCCACGGAGCAGACCGTCGAGGAAGCGGCTCCCGCCAAGAAGACGGCGGCCCGCAAGACGGCCAAGAAGGCGACGGCGAAGAAGGCCGCCACCAAGAAGACCGCGGCGAAGAAGACGGCCACCAAGAAGACGACGGCCAAGAAGGCGGCGAAGACCACCGCCACCAAGACGGCCGCGAAGAAGTCGGCGTCGAAGAAGACCGCGGCGGCGGAGCAGCAGCCGTCCGCCTCCGTCTCGGCCTCTTCGGAGGACTGACCGGCCTCAGCCGGTAGGCGCGCCGGAGCGCAGAAGCGCGGGACACCCGAACGGGTGTCCCGCGCTTCTGCGTGTGCGTGTGAGAGATGTGCAGGAGGAGTGAGTGACAGGTGGGATTCGTATGATTTTTGTCACTCCATGAGAACGCGGAAAGGTATTGCGTGTGCACTTCAAGTGAAGAAAAGATCCCCTGACCTTTAAATCTTCTTTACTCACGGGGTTTCTGTGGCAGGGGCGGGGAAAATGTGGCGGCGCAGTGCTGCCGCCGTTTTGGCAGGGACATTGCTGGCGTGGGGGGTCGGAACCGGCGGAACACCCGCCGCGGCCGCCGTCGCGTGTCCCTCGGGAACCGAGTCGGACTTCAACGGCGACGGCGTCCGGGACACGGCCATCGCCGACCCGGAGGCAACCGTCGACGGCGTGGCGAAGGCGGGTGTGGTGCACGTCGTCTACGGCGGCGGCAAGGGCACGCTCACCCTCTCGCAGTCCACGGCGGGCATACCGGGCGTCCCCGAGGCGGGTGACCAGTACAGCCACGCCCTGGCCGTCTACGACGCCGACCTCGACGGCTGCAGCGATCTGGTGATCGGCTCGCCGTACGAGGACATCGGCACCGTGGCCGACTCCGGGGCGGTCCACGTGGTCTACGGCGCCACGGCCGGGCTGGGCGCCGGCAGCAAGGCCGTGAAGGAACTCCTCCAGGGCAGTGACAAGCCGATGGGCGGCGCCCCGGAGGCCGGCGACTGGGTCGGATACGCGGTCGCCGCCGGGAAGACCTCGGGCGGACAGCCGTATCTGCTGATCGGCACCCCCGGCGAGTCGATCGGAACCGTCGAGGACGCCGGCGCCTTCTACTACGTGAACGGCACCGCGCAGACGGTCGTCTTCGTCAGCCAGGACACCGACAACGCCGGAGCCGTGGCCGGCGTGGCCGAGCAGGACGACCGCTTCGGCTCCACGCTCGCCGCGACCCCGACCCACTTCGCGGTCGGCACGCCCGGCGAGGCGCTCGGCACCACGACGTTCGCCGGCGGCGCGGCCCTCTTCAACCACACCCTCACCTCCGGCTACCCGAAGCCGCTCGGCGGACTCGGCCAGGACCAGGACGCGATCAGCGGGGCCGAGGAGGTCGGCGACCAGTTCGGCGCCGCGCTCGCCATGGTCCCGTACCGGCCCTCGGGCGCCACTTCCACCACCGAGTCGCTGCTCGCGGTCGGTGTCCCGGGCGAGGACCTGTCGACGACCGTCGACGCGGGCGCCGTCCAGGTCTTCCGGCTCACGGCCGGCGGCACCTACACCGAGACCGCGTGGATCGACCAGAACATCGCGGACGTGGACGGCGAGACGGAGCCCGGCGACTTCTTCGGCCGGCGGCTCGCCGCCGTCAACACCTCCCCGAACGCGGCCTCCACGGGAACCACCACCAGGCTCGCGATCGGCGTGCCCGGCGAGGAGTCCTCCGAGGAGCACTCGGACAAGGGCGGCGTCCAGATCGTCCCGCTGGTCGGCGCGCCCGGCGCCTCGGACGTCTGGATCGACCCCGGGTACGGCATCGGGTCCGTGGTCGCGCCCCGCATGCTGACCGGTCTCGCCCTGGGCGCCACTCCCTCGCTGCTGTACGTGGGGGTGCCCTACGGCCCCGCCGAGGGCCGGGCGGTCTACGGCTTCCCGTGGGGCGTGGGCTTCGGCGGCGCGCCGACCCAGACGTTCAGGCCCGGTGAGGGCGGCATCCCGGCCGGCGGTGTCGCGTTCGGCGCCACGGTCCGCTGACGACGCGACCAGCCGTACGTATCCAGGCGTATCCACACGCGCCGGACACATATCTCCGACGACCGCGACGACGCACGGCCCGGTGAGGCGCCGCCATCCGCAGTCACTCCTGCGGATGGCGCCGCCCGCCGGCCGACGGTCCGACGACGGTTCGTCGACCCCGTGACGGATCCGGGCGGGGCGTTCCGGCGACGACACGACTTCCGAGACTGACATGAACCGACTGGAGAGTGGACGCGTGTCCGCAGACAGACACAGACCGATACGGCGAGGCATGCTGCTGCGTGCCGCCGTGGCGGCCGGCGTCACCGCCGCGGTGGTGGCGGGCGGCCTGGCGGTCCTTCCGGGAGGCGGTGGCACTCAGGCGCAGGACCAGGCGCCGGTCGCCGCCGACCAGCCGATGCAGACCGAGCAGCAGGCCATGGCCGCCGCGCAGGAGAGCGGCAAGAAGACCGAGATCGTCGGACTGCGCACCGAGCGCAGGGAGATCTTCGCCGAGCCCGACGGCACCTTCACGGCCCGCGAGTACACCGAGCCCGTCCGCACGGTCCAGGGCGGCAAGTGGGTCGACGTCGATGCGACGCTGGTGAAGCGGGCCGACGGCACCTGGGGGCCGAAGGCCGCCACCGTCGACCTGACCTTCTCCGCCGGCCAGGCCGGCAAGCCCTTCGTCACAATGCGGCGGGCGGGCCGCGAGTTCGCCCTGACCTGGCCGTACGGCAAGCTGCCCGCCCCGAGGGTCGAGGGGGAGAGCGCCACCTACGCCGAGGTCATGCCCGGCGTCGACCTGACCGTGCGGGCCGAGGCCGACGGCTTCGGTCACCTGCTGGTCGTCAAGACGCCCGAGGCGGCGGCCGACCCGAGGCTGGCCAAGCTCGATCTCGGCATGACGACCGACGGTCTGAAGGTCGCGGAGGATGCCAACGGGGCGATCGTCGCGGAGGACTCCGCCGTCGGCGGCACCGTCTTCGAGGCGGGCAAGCCCGCCATGTGGGACTCGGCCGCCGTCGAGGAGGCCGCCGCCAGGAAGCAGGGCCCCAAGGCCGTGGCGAAGGCACTGAAGACCGCCGCGGCCGAGACGGCTGCGGCCGAGACCGCCGCGGGCGCCACCGCCACGGTCGGTCCTCAGGCCGAGGCCCCCGAGCCCGCCCTGGAAGGCCCGGGCGGCGGCGGACGCGTGGCCCCGCTCGGTGTCGAGGTGAGCAAGGACAAGCTGAGCCTCGTTCCCGACCAGAAGCTCCTCAAGGGCGACGACACCGTCTTCCCCGTCGTCATCGACCCGATCCCGCGGACCACCTCGCGTACCGCGTGGACCGGCGTCATGTCGGGGATGCCCGGCGAGCAGGACTGGAAGTACTCCGGCAGCGCCGGCGTCGGCAAGTGCCCCACCGACTACAACCCGGTCTCCTGCAACGGAGTCGGCACCCGTCGGGTGCTGTTCACCATGCCGCTGTCCTTCTACAAGGGGAAGCAGATCCTCGGTGCGAGCTTCTCGGCCCGGGTCGAGCACATCTACAGCGCCAGCCCGACCGCGGAGCCCATCCGGCTCTACCGGATCGGTGCCAAGAACTACACGATCAACTCGTCCAGCAACTGGTCCAACACCCAGGACGACTGGGACGACCACATCGGGACCGTCGACAAGGCGATCTCCCCGACCTCCTGCTCCAGCCAGGCCAACCTGCACTTCGAGAGCGGCACGACCGGCGAGCTGACCAGCGAGATCAAGACGGCCGCCGCGAACGACTGGAACTCGATGACGCTGGGCCTGCGGGCCGCCGACGAGTCCCGCTTCGCCGAGTGGAAGCGGATCTGCGGCAACGCGTACCTGTCGATCAAGTACAACAACCTGCCGCGGCAGATCAAGACGGCGGACATGTTCACCGACCCCGGTGGCCTCTGCAAGTGGGGCGCCGGGCGCGCCTACACGGACAGCCTGCCGAAGCTGAAGGCCATCGCGAGCGACCCGGACCACGGCAACGGCCGGACCGACAAGGTGAAGGTCGAGTTCAAGGTGGACTGGACCGACCCCACCACCAAGGCGGCCAAGTCCTACACCTACCTCACCAAGGACTGGCTCTCCCCGACCACCAGCACCAAGTTCGAGCACACCGTCACGGGCATTCCGCAGAACACGGTCATCTACTGGAGCGCGCGGGCCTACGACGGTGACGGCTACGGCCCGTGGAGCTACGACGGCGACACCCCGCAGCGCTGTGAGTTCATCTACGACAAGACCTGGCCGGGCAAGCCGCTCGTGCTGTCCAAGCAGTACCCGTCCGACACCGTCTACCACGACGGCGTGGGCACCTACGGCACCTTCGCCTTCTCGCCCAATCCCAACGACTCCATCCCGGACACCGACGTCGTCAAGTACCAGTACTCCTTCAACGGCGCCGCGATGACCACTGCCACTCCGACCTCGCCGGGCGGCTCCATCTCCGTCCAGTGGATGCCGACCAGATCCGGCCGGCAGGTGCTGGAGGTGGTCGCCATCGACAAGGCCGCGCATGCCAGCAGCACCCTCTACGACTTCCTGGTGAGTGAGGGCAAGCCGGTCGTCGCCCAGTGGAACCTCGCCGACCAGGCGGGTGACACCGGGGCGCACGACGAGAGCGGCGAGTTCTCGGCGACCGCGGGCAGCGCCGTGACCTTCGGCGCGGACGGCCCGGGCGGCAAGGTCGACAAGGCGGCCCGCTTCGACGGCAGCGCCGAGTCGTACCTCGACACCAGCGAGACCGTGCTCGACACCGCCAAGAGCTTCAGCGTCAGCGCCTGGGTACGGCCCACCGCGCTCGACAGGAACATGACGGTCGTCAGCCAGGACGGCACCGGCGAGCCCGGCTTCACCCTCGGCTACGACGCGTCCGCGCAGACCTGGAAGTTCTCCGTCCCGGTCAACGACGTGGACTCGCTCGGCGAGTGGCAGGCCGTCTCCACCGGAGTGTCCGTGGTCAAGGACCAGTGGGTGCTGCTGACCGGCGTGTACGACGCGCAGAAGAGCGGGGGCCCGCAGCTCCAGCTGTACGTCAACAAGGACCTGAAGGGCTCCGCCACCCGGCGCTCCACCTGGAAGTCGTACGGACCGCTGCAGATCGGCCGGGCCACGGCCAAGAGCGGCTACCGCGACCACTTCACGGGCGACCTCGCCGAGGTGCGTGTCTTCGACCGCGTCCTGCCGACGGGCCAGGTCGCCGAGCTGATGACCATCAAGCCGGTGCGCAAGGGCTACTGGCAGCTGGACTCCGCCACCAACGGCTCGGTGACCGAGACCGGCGGCGGCCAGGCACTGACCCTGGCGGGCAACGCCTCCATCTACCGCCCGGCCGACCCGCTGTTCGACACCGCCGCCCTGGTCGGCGACGGCAACCTGGTCCTGGACGGCGACGGGGACTACGCGTCCACCGCCACCGCCCCGGTCACCGGCAACAGCAGCTTCACCGTGACCGCCCGCGCCCAGCTCACCTCGCTGGACCCGGAGAAGTCGCAGACGGTGCTGTCCCTGCCGGGCGCCAACGCCAACCGCGTCCAGGTCCGCTACCAGGCGACCACCGGCCAGTGGGAGCTGGCCGTCGCGGAGACCGACGTGGCCGCCCCCTCGGTCGTCACCTTCACCGACGACCAGGAACTGCCCGACACCGGCGGTTCCGGCCAGCACCTGGCGGTCGTGTACGACGCCTTCGCCAACTCGATCCGGCTGTACGTCGAGGGCCAGCTCGTCGCCGGCGCCTACGGCAAGGACGACACGCTCTGGTCCGCCACCGGCGGTCTCCAGGTGGGCCGTTCGCTGCGCGGCGCGAGCGAGTACTTCGCCGGCGCCATCGACGAGGTGCGTGTGTACAGCGGTGCGGCCGACCAGGTCGCGGTGCAGCAGATGGCGGCGCTGACGGCCGTCCCCGACATGTGACCGACTGTCACTTCTGAGGTGTGGGGGGGGGGGGCCCGCCCCCCCCCCCCCCACGTTACCCAAAACCCCCAACGGTGAACGACCCTCACGGGGTTTTTGGGTTCTAGTTACGGGGCGCCGCCAGGGGGTTTGGGA
>NZ_JBEOVF010000053.1:0-62718 GCF_040295365.1 Streptomyces sp. NPDC002838
ACCAGATGCGCGCCTTCGCCGACCAGCTGGCCGTAGTACTCGCGGGGGGTGCCGAGTGAAGCGCGGCCCCGTCCGCCGGCCGCCCCCCCACCCCGCCCACCCAGCGGCCCCGCGGGCGGCCCCCCCCCCCCCCGCGGCGCGGCGGGCGGCCGTTTTCGCCCTCGCTCTCTACCTCACCCCCTCCCAACCCCCCCCCCGCGCGGCCGCGCCCCCCCCCCCCCGGGACCCGTGCGCACACGAAAGGCATTGGACAGGGGGCGCTGGCCAGAACTTTCGACGCAAGGGGTGCAACACGACATGACAACGACCGATCTGCCTACCCCGGTTCCCTACCGTGAGGTGACCGACGCGAACGGCCGCGTCTACCGTCTCGGTGAGACCGACATCGACATCATGGGCCGCAAACGCAAGTGGATGGTCATCCTGCCGTGGGTCGGCATGATGGGCATCAGCTCGGCCGAGTACGCGTTCGCGTCCGCCGAGGACACTCTGCACACGGCGCACCACTGGAACAGCGGGCACATCTTCTGGATGCTGGGCGTCTGGGTCTTCTTCCAGGCGGCGGTGGCCTTCCCCGCGGGCAAGCTGCGGGAGAGCGGCAAACTTCCCGCCCGCTGGGCGATGATGCTCGGCGCACTCGGCACACTGCTGGGATATCTCTCCCTGGCGTTCGCGCCGCATGTGATCGTCGCCTACATCGGCTTCGGCATGTTCAGCGGCATGGGCGCGGGCATGGTCTACGCGACCTGCGTGAACATGGTCGCCAAGTGGTATCCGGAGCGCAAGGGCGGCAAGACGGGCTTTGTGAACGGCGGTTTCGCCTACGGCTCCGTGCCGTTCGTGTTCCTGTTCACCGGCTACATGGACCTCACCAACTTCCGCTGGGTGCTGGTCTGTGTGGGTCTGTTCCTGGCCGCGGTCGTGGCGGTGGCGGGCTACTTCTTCCGTGACCCGCCGAAGAACTGGTGGCCGGCCGACATCGACCCGCTGAAGAAGCCCGACGACGCACGTGCCCGGCGCGCGATGGAGAAGAACCCGCCGGCCGTGCACCAGTACACCCCCAGGGAGGCGTGGAAGACCGGCCGCGTGGGTCTGATGTGGTTCTGTCTGCTGTGCACCTCGGGCGTGAACATCTTCGGTATCGCCTTCCAGGTGCCCTTCGGCGACGAGGCGGGCTTCGCGGGCGGCATCGTGGCCACCGCCATGTCACTGAAGGCGATCGTGAACGGCACGGGCCGCGGGGTCATCGGCTGGCTATCCGACCGGTACGGCCGCAAGCAGTGCCTGATCTTCGTCTGCGTCGTCCTCGGGCTGTCGCAGTACGGCATCCTGCTCTCGGGGAACATCGGGAACCTTCCGTTGTTCCTGCTGTTCTCATCGATCTCCGGCTTCGGCGGCGGCGCCATCTTCCCCATGTTCGCCGCGATGACCGCCGACTACTTCGGTGAGAACAACAACGCCTCCAACTACGGCCTGGTGTACTCGTCGAAGCTGGTCTCCGGCCTGCTCGGCTCCGGTATGGGCGCCGTGGTGGTGAGCGCCTGGGACTACTCCGGCGCGTTCGTCCTGGCCGGCTCGATCTCCCTCTTCGCGGGCTTCATGGCCCTGTTCCTGCACCCGCCCGGACGCCCCAAGGCCAAGCGCATCGCCCCCAACCCGCACCCCCTCGGCGAGGAGATGGCATGACATGACGGCTGGCCCCGTCGCATCGAACAGTTCATCGGCACACCCCGACGCCGCGAACCGTCCCTACCGTGAAGTGACCGACTCCCACGGCCGCGTCTACCGCGCCGGCGAGAGCGATCGGGACATCCTCGGTCACTCCCACAAGCTCATGGTGTACCTGCCGTGGATCGCCATGATGGCCATCAGCATCTTCGAATACGCGTACGGCTCGGCGGAGGACACCCTGTCCCACGCCCACGGCTGGACGCAGAGCAACACCTTCTGGATCCTCAGCGTCTGAGTGTTCTTCCAGGCCGGTATCGCCTTCCCGGCGGGCTGGCTGCGCGAGAAGGGCATCCTGACCGCGCGGGGCGCCATGTACGCCGGCTCCCTCATGTGCGTCGTCGGGTTCCTCGCCCTGTCGCACCTGAGCGACGTCCGGCTCGCGATCCTCGGCTTCGGCGTCGTCGGCGGTGCCGGCGCCGGGTTGGTCTACGCGACCTGCATCAACATGGTCGGCAAGTGGTTCCTCACGCACTCCGGCAACCGCAAGAACGCCGCCGGTCTCGCCAAGAACCCTCCCGCGGTACGGCAGTACACACCGAAGGAGGCCATCGGGACCGGCATGCTGCCCCTGATGTGGATCTCCGTCGTGATGACCGCCGGTGTGTCGATCGGATCTCCTTCCAGGTCGACTACGCCAAGAAGGTGGGCTTCGGACCGCTGATGGCGGCGTCGTCGATGGGTGTCATGGCGGTCATCAACGGCATCGGCCGGGGTGTCGTGGGCTGGCTGTCCTACAGGTGGGGCCGCAAGTCCACCCTGGTGTTCGTCATCGTCGTCCTGGGCCTCGCCCAGTTCGGCGTGATCTGGGCCGGGGACATCAGGAGCGAGGGACTGTTCCTGTTCTTAGCCTTCCTGTCCGGCTTCGGCGGCGGCCTCGGCCCCATGGTGGTCGCGGCCTGGGGCTACGACGGTGCGTACGCGCTGGCCGGCGGCGTGTCCCTGGTGGCGGCGGCGATCGCGCTGCTGCTGCGGCAGCCGGGGCGGGACGCGGCGCGTGCTCCTCGACCGCGGCCCGTGGGCTGACGTGGCGCGTATATGAGGAGGCCCTCCCCGGTTGGGGGAGGGCCTCCTCACGTGTGTACGGCTGTCAGCACTTCTCGCGCAGCGAGTGCAGGTGCTCACTGGACCGGCGGGCGAACGTGAAGGACTCGGTCGGATTGTCGTGCTCGGCCTGCCAGTGGTGGGCGAACCGCTGGCCGCGCAGCCGGGTCACGGCGGAGATGAACCGCTGGTAGTCGATGTCGCCGTCGCCGACATCGACCATGCGGTAGCCGTACTGGTTCGACGGGTCGTTCACGCCGTCCTTGACGTGGAAGAGCGGGTAGCGGTCGGGCTGCTTGAGGACGTAGTCGAGCGGTTCGAAGGGTGCGGGGGTGCCGTCGGGCCGCTTGGAGAAGCGGAACTGGCCGGAGTACGCCCAGTAGATGTCCATCTCCAGGTATACGAGGTCGGGGTCGGTCTCGGCGAGCAGCACGTCGTAGAGACGGACCTTGGGGTTGTCGGTGGCGAAGGAGAACTCCTCGGAGTGGTTGTGCTGGTAGAACTTCATGCCGCGTGCCCTGGCCGCCGCGCCGTAGGTGTTGAAGTCCTCGGCCGCGCGCTTCCACGCGTCGACGGTGGAGCCGTAGCGGAACGGGCCGGAGGCGGTGCCGATGTGCTTCAGGCCGAGGGCCTGGGCGTCGTCGAGGACCTTGGTGAGGTTCTGGGCGAAGGTGTAGGCGTTCGGGTCGCTGGAGTAGTAGCCGACGTGGCTGCCGATCGGGTTCAGACCGTGGTTCCTGGCCAGCCGTTTGAGCTGGGCGAGGGTGATCGGGCCCGCCGCTCCTTGCGTGTAGCCGGCGAACTCGACCTCGTCGTAGCCGTACTTCTCGAGTTCGGCGAAGACAGGGGCGAAGCCCAGCGTGGAGACCTTGTCGCGCAGACTGTAGAGCTGGATGCCGAGCCGGCCGGGAGGCAGGACGGGACGGCCGCGGCCGGCGGCGGAAGCTTCTGTGGCGGTGGCTGCCGTCGCCGGGGCTGCGGCGGCGCCGAGCAGGGCGGCCGCTGTGGCGCCGGCTGCGACGCCGAGCATCCCTCGTCTGCTGAGGCGGTGGGCCAGTTCGGGGTCGTGCGCCTTGCTCGTTCGGGCCGTGCGAGGTGTGCGGCTCATCTGGAACTCCTCCAGGTCGCGGGGCGTTGTCAGTGGTGAGTGCTTCACTTGTGATCAGTCAGGAAAGACCGGCCAGTTGGAGCAGAAGTGCTTTCACGTCAGTGGCCGCGACGCGGTCGCCGACAGCGCGGGGGGTGGAGCAGATGAGGAGCGGACCGTCGTCGTCGCTCGCGGGAAGGCGGCCGTGGCTGCCGCGAATAGGTGAGGGATCCAGGGGCACGACCGCCATGCGGTAGCGCATGCCGAGCTTCTTGCGCGCCAGCGCCGTGGCCGCCTTGACCTTGACGTAGGGGTCGAGCGGGTCCATGAAGAGTTCGACCGGGTCGTAGCCGGGTTTGCGGTGGATGTCGACGAGCCGCGCGAAGTCGGGCGCGCGGGCGTCGTCGAGCCAGTAGTAGTACGTGAACCAGGCGTCCGGCTCCGCGACGGCGACGAGTTCGCCGGAGCGCGGATGGTCGAGGTGGTGGTCCTTCTTTCCCTCGTCGTCGAGGAGTTGCTCGATGCCGGGCAGTCCGTCGAGGGCGGCCCGGGTCACGTCGAGGTCTTCGGGCCGGCGGACGTAGACGTGGGCGATCTGGTGGTCGGCGACGGCGAAGGCGCGGGAGGCCATCGGGTCGAGGTACTCCATGCCGTCCTGCGTGTGCACCTCCAGCAGTCCGGCGCGGCGCAGGGCGCGGTTGATGTCGACGGGGCGTTCCGCGCGGGTGATGCCGTACTCGGACAGGGCGACGACCGTACGGCCCTCGGCTCGCGCGTCGTCCAGGAGCGGCGCCAGGGCCGCGTCCAGGTCGGCGGCGGCTTTCAGGGAGCGCGGGTCGTCGGGGCCGTGCCGTTGCAGGTCGTAGTCGAGGTGAGGGAGGTAGCAGAGCGTCAGGTCGGGGTGCCGGGTGCGCATGATGTGCCGGGTGGCGTCGATGATCCAGCGACTGGAGACCAGGTCCGCGCCGGGTCCCCAGAAGTGGAAGAGGGGGAAGGTGCCGAGTTTCTCCGTCAGTTCGTCGTGCAGGGCGGCGGGACGGGTGTAGCAGTCGGGTTCCTTGCGGCCGTCGGCGTAGTAGATCGGACGGGGGGTGACGGTGATGTCGGTGTCGGCGCCCATGGCGTACCACCAGCAGATGTTGGCGACCGTGTAGCCGGGGTGCGCGCGGCGGGCGGCGTCCCAGAGTTTGTCTCCGGCGACCAGGCCGTTGTGCTGGCGCCACAGGAGTACGTCACCGAGTTCGCGGAAGTACCAGCCGTTGCCGACGATGCCGTGCTCCGACGGGTGGGTGCCGGTCAGGAAGGTGGACTGGGCGGCGCAGGTGACGGCGGGCAGTACGGTGCCGAGCGGCGCACGGGAACCGGACTGGGCCAGGGCCTTGAGGTGCGGCATGTGATGGAGGAGACGGGGGGTGAGGCCGACGACGTCGAGGACGAGGAGCGGGGTCGGGCCCGGGGCGGTCCGGTGAGTGCTCATGGATGTTGCGCGGGTGCTCATGGCAGCTCCTTCAGACCGAGGTCCGTCAACAGGTCACGGGCTAGGGCCAGTTCGGCGGCGATGCCGTCGGCGAGCTGGGCCCGGCCGCGGGGCCTGAGCTCGGGCGGGAGTGCCTGCCAGGTGTAGGTCTCGACCTCGAGGTGGTGGGTGATCGGGTGCTGGCCGCCGACGAGCCGGGTCAGGGCGGCCTTGAGGACGGGGAGCGTGGAGGTGAGGGGTGCGTCGGGGGCCGCGTGCAGCGGGACGTGGAAGTGGGCGCGCCACGGGGCCGCGTCGGGAAGGGTGTCGCCCGCGAGGGCCTCGCCGAGGTCGTCGGTGCCGCGCAGGCCGGCGGACGTCGCGGTGCGGGTCTGGTGCAGGAAACGGGGTTCGTCGAAGGCGGCGAGGGCGGCGCGGACCTCGGGGAGATGGGGGTGTTCGGCGTGCAGGGCGGCCGAGAGCTGGGACTTGACGACG
Source organism: Streptomyces sp. NPDC002838 (assembly GCF_040295365.1). NCBI lineage: Bacteria > Bacillati > Actinomycetota > Actinomycetes > Kitasatosporales > Streptomycetaceae > Streptomyces > Streptomyces sp. NPDC002838. The sequence continues at coordinate 5,814 of NZ_JBEOVF010000053.1, forward strand.
GGGATGCCGGCCCCGGCGAGGGTGTCCAGGGCGGTGTGCGGGTCTTCGAAGGAAGTGGCGAGATGGCAGGTGTCGACACAGACGCCGATCCGGTCGTGGCCGATCGCGGTCAGCGGGGCGATGGCATCGCCAGTGGTCTCGACGACGCAGCCGGGTTCGGGTTCCAGGCCGACGCGGATGGAGCGGCCGGTCAGTTCCGCCAGCGCGTCCAGACGCTCGGCAAGGCCTGCCAGGCGGGCGCGGGCCGTCTCCGCGCGCTCCGCCGCCGGCGTCCCGTCCGCCCGTGCGGAGCCGGGCGGTGCGGACAGGACGGTGCGCCAGGTGAGCGGCAGGGTGGAGATGCTGCCCTCGGTGACGTCGTCGGGCAGGAGCCCGGCCAGGACGCGGGCCAGGGCGGTGGTGTGGTCGAGGCGTTCGGGGTCGGCCCAGTCCGGCTTGTAGACGCGGTACTTGACCTCTTCCGCGCCGAAGCCCTGATACGGGAAGCCGTTGATCGTGACGACCTCCAGGCCGCGCCGGTCGAGTTCGGTGCGCAGGCCGCGCAGGGCGGACGGGTCCGTGACGAGGGCGTGCGCCGCGTCCCTGGCGAGCCACAGGCCGATGCCGAGTCGGTCGCGGCCGAGTCGGCGGCGGACGGGTTCGCAGTGGTCGCGGAGCTGGGCGAGGACGCCTTCGAGGGTTTCGGCGGGGTGGACGTTGGTGCAGTAGGCGAGGTGGACGGTGGTGCCGTCGGGGTGGCGGAAGCGCATCGGTCACGCCCCCGGGGACAGGGGGCCGGCCGTCTCGTCCGGGTCTCTCGGGGCGCCGCGCAGGATGGAGTTGCCCTCGTGGGTGGCCTGCGTGGCCGCGACGTCGAGGGCCAGGCGGCCGCTGAGGCCGTAGAAGGCGACGGGGTTGCGCCACAGCACCCGGTCCACGTCGTCCTCGGTGAAGCCCTCGGCGAGCATCAGGTCGCCGACCTTGCGGGTCTTGAGGGGGTCGCTGCGGCCCCAGTCGGCAGCGGAGTTCACCAGCACCTGCTCGGGTCCGTAGGCGCGCAGGATCGCGACCATCCGCTCCTCGTCCATCTTGGTGTCCGGATAGACGGAGAAGCCCAGCCAGCAGCCGCTGTCCTTGGCCTCCTTGACGGTGGTCTCGTTGAGGTGGTCGACCAGGACCCGTTCCGGAGCGAGGGCGGACTCCCGGACCACGTCGAGGGTTCGGCGCAGGCCGGCGAGCTTGTCGCGGTGCGGGGTGTGGACGAGCGCGGGCAGCTCGTGGTCGGCGGCGAGCTGGAGCTGCGCGGCGAGGGCGGTGTCCTCCGCGGGGGTCATCGAGTCGTAGCCGATCTCGCCGACGGCCACGACCTGGTCCTTGACGAGATACCGGGGCAGTTCGTCGAGGACGGGGACGCAGCGCGGGTCGCCCGCCTCCTTGGGGTTGAGGGCGATCGTGCAGTGGTGGGCGATGCCGTACTGCGCGGCGCGGAAGGGTTCCCAGCCGAGCAGGGAGTCGAAGTAGTCGAGGAAGGATGCGGGTGACGTGCGGGGCTGGCCGAGCCAGAAGGACGGCTCGACGACGGCGCGGACGCCGGCGGCGTGCATGGCCTCGTAGTCGTCGGTGGTCCGTGACGTCATGTGGATGTGGGGGTCGAAGATGCGCATCAGGACTCCTTGCCGTCGAGGCCGCGGATGCCGTGCTCGGCGGGCGGTGTGGGCGTGGGGTCGGTCAGGGCCAGGACGCGGTGGAGGTCTTCGGGGACGGGACGGCCCGCGGCGGTGCGTTCGGCGGCGTAGTCGCCGAGCATGCGGGCGAGTTCGCCGTCGGCGTGGGCGCGCCGCTCCAGGTCGGCCACCTCGGTCACGGGCACGCCGGTGAAGAGGCATTTCAGGACGGCGTGCCGCCAGTGGTGGGCGGCGAGGTGCCGGGCGGCGTACGGGCCGAGGGCGGCGGCCAGGAGTCGGGTGTCGTTGGTGCGCAGGGCGTCCTCGACGAGCGGGACGGCCTCGGGGCCCGGCACCAGGTGGGGCAGGGCGTGCAGGACGGCGCGGCGTTCGGCGGCGGTGCCCTGGGCGTAGACGCGGGCGAGGGCGTCCGGGTCGGCGCGTGCTGCGTGCAGGATGAGGACACGGACTGCGTCGGCGTGTTCGGGGCCGCAGCGGCGTCCGGCCTCGGCGAGGCGCAGCTCCCACACGGAGATGGGGCCGTGCGTGCCGGGATGGGCGGCGGCCTCGTCGAGGGCCTGGTCGAGCCAGGCGCGGGCGGCTGAGCCAAGGTGGGCGTTGGCGTGGCTGCGCAGGTCGTCCAGCGGGGTGCGGGCGAGGGTGGCGCCCTGGGTGTCGGCCGCGGGTGGGTGCGAGGCGGCACGGGGGTGGGTCATGAGGTGCTCCCTTCAGGGGTGGCGGAGGGCTCGCCTGGGGGTGCGAGGAGCGGGGTGCTCGGTGGGACGGATGGCCTGGGCTCGGTGGGCGGCGTCGAGGCCCTGGAAACCGCCGCGGTGGCTGCCGCTCGGCGGAGGAACGGAAGGGAGAGCTCGGCGAAGTGGGGGCCCGCGTGGGAGTGGCGGGGCAGTTCGACGACGGTCAGGCCCTGGTAGCCGGCGGCGGACAAGGCGGCGAGTACGGGTGGGAAGTCGATCTCCCCGTCTCCCAGAGGGAGGTGTTCGTGGATGCCGCGGCGCATGTCCTCGATCTGGACGTGGCGCAGCCAAGGGGCGGCGGCCCGTACGCAGTCGGCGGGTGGGAGCGGTTCGAGGCACTGGCAGTGGCCTATGTCGAGGGTCAGGCAGAGGTGGTGCGGGGCGCCGAGAACGCGGCGGAGGTGGTGGAAGTCCTCGAGGGTGGCGAGGAGATGGCCCGGTTCCGGTTCGACGGCCAGGGGGATGCCGGCGGTGGTGGCGGCGTCCAGGACGGGGGTGAGGGCCTCGGCCAGACGTTTCCATGCCGTGTCCGTGTCCGTACCTGCCGGCGTGACGCCGCTGAAGCAGTGGACCGCGTGGGCGCCGAGGTCTGCGGCGACCCGTACGCCACGGATCAGCAGGTCGACGCGTCGGGCGCGGTCGTCCGGATCGGGGTCCAGCAGCGAGGGGCCGTGTTTGCGGCGCGGGTCGAGCACATAGCGGGCGCCCGTCTCCACGGTGACCGTCAGACCGAGCGCGTCCAGCCGGTGTGCGAGACGGCGGGTACGGGCGGCGAGGTCCGGGGCGAGCGGGTCGAGGTGCATGTGGTCGAGGGTCAGCCCGACACCGTCGTAACCGAGGTCGGCGAGGAGGGCGAGGGCGTCGTCGAGGCGGAGGTCGGCGAGGCCGTTGGTGCCGTAGCCGAAGTGAAGGGAGGTGGTGGAGGGAGGGAGGGCTTCGGGGGTCATGTGATGCTCACCTTCCTCGCGAACCTCCTTGCGATCGGGGCCAGCGCCGCGGTGAGCAGCGCCGTGGCGGTCGCGCCGGAGCGGGCGGAGAGTGCGGCCTGGAGCGGGATCATGGCGCGGATGCCGCCGCTGACGGCTCGTTGGGTGAGCGGGGGTGAGGGGTTGAGAGCGGCGTGGAAGTAGGGGCGGGCGGCGGTGGCGGCATAGGCCGCGGCGAGAGCCGTACGCGGGGCGGCGACCGGCCAGAGCCATGAGCGAGGGCGGGCTGGGTTCCGGTCCGGCAGATCGAGCCGGACACGCCGGTTCGGCCGGTCGGGATGCCCGGGCCGGGGCGCGGTGGTGTCCCGGCTGGTGGGCGGGCGCGTCAGGAGCCTGGTCAGTACGCCGGTCGTGGCGAGTGCTGCCAGAGGGGCGAGGGGTGAACCGCCCTGGGTCTCCCTGCGGGACACGGTCGTGACCGCGAGGGTGTGTGCGCTGAGGAGAGCGGCGGACGGAAGGGCTCTGCGGACGCCGTCGGCGAGGCGCGCAGGGCCCGCGGTGACCCCCGTGTCACCCGTGCCTGTCGCGCCGCCCGTCGTGGCTGCCGCGCCGAGGAGCAGGTCCAGACCGCGCGCCGCCGCCATCGCGAGGGGGCCTGCCGGGGTGCGCTTCAGGGCGAGGTCGTAGGCCCAGACCGTCGCTGCGAGAGGGGTCGCGACGGCGAGGGCGGGGCGGCCGGCGCAGGCGGCCAGGGACAGGCCCGCGCCGGTGAACGCACAGGCTGCCGCGAGGGCCGCCGTGGGGCGAATGCGGCCGGAGGGGAGGGGGCGGTGCGGGCGTTCCGCCGCGTCCTCCCCCCGGTCGGCCCAGTCGTTGAGGGCCATGCCGGCCTCGTACAAGCACAGGGAGGAGCAGATGGCGAGCAGAGTGCGGGGGTTGGGGTGCGCGGCTGCTGCCGCGGCACCGGCGAGGGCGTCTCCCGGGACGGTGAACAGGGCCGGGAGGCGGAGCAGTTCGGTCCAGGCCCGCGCGCCGACGGGGCGGCTCGGTCCCACGCCGACCGCCCCCATCCCGACCAGGCCCGCACCACTCGCGCCCACACGGCTCGCGCCCGCACCATTCGGACGCACGCCTGCCAGGCCGATCGGGTGCACGCCGTTCAGGCTCGCGGCATCACGTCGGCCGCTCACCGGCCCTCCCCCGAGTGCTCGTCCGCCCGCCGCCCCGCCGCGCCGCCCCGCAACCGCTGCGCGAACTCCACCAGTGCCGCGTACTGCTCTCCCAGTGCCGACGGCCCTTCCCCCACCGGATCCTTGAAGTAGAACCCCAGCTCGGACAGTGGTCCGGACAGGCCCCTGTCGTGGGCGCGGGAGACCAGGCGGGCCAGGTCGAGGACCAGGGGTGCGGCCAGGGCCGAGTCGCAGCCCTGCCAGATGGTCTGCAGGATCATGCGGGCACCGAGGAATCCGTCGAAGGCGATGTGGTCCCAGGCGGTCTTCCAGTCGCCGAGCGCGGGGACGTCGTCGATGTGGACCTCGCCCTCGGGGGTCGTGCCGAGCGTGTCGGCGAGGACCCGCTCCTTGCCCGCGTTCTTCGCCGCCGCTGCGGCCGGGTCCGCCAGGGCGGCCCCGTCGCCGCCGCCGAGCAGGTTGGTGCCGGACCAGGCCCGGACCGCGAGCGCCCGCTGTGCGAACATCGGGCCCAGCGCCGAACGCAGCAGCGTCTGACCGGTCTTGCCGTCGCGGCCCGCGTACGGCAGCCCCGACGACTGGGCCGCCCGGGCCAGCGCGGGGTGGTGCAGACCGGTCGACGGGGTGAAGTTCACGTACGGGCAGCCGGCGCGCAGAGCTGCCGCCGCGTACAGAGAGCTGGCGGGGAGTTCGGTGCCGTTGGGCGCCGGTTCCGTGGAGGCGACGTTCACCACGACCGCGCACGCGAGGCCCTGCCGCCGTACGAAGTCCCGTAGGTCGTCGGCGAAGGCGGCGATGAGCTCCTCCGCGTCCCGCGTGTCACCGGGGAGTGGGCCGCCGGGTCTGATCTCCCGGTCGGCGGCGGTCAGTTCCGCGCCGATCGCTGTCGGGAGGCCGTGCGGCAGGACGCCTCCGGCCGCCAGCGTCTCCGCGCGCTTGGGCAGGGGGCAGTCCACCGTGTCATGGCCGCCGAAGACGAGGGACGACAGGTCGGGCAGGCCGCTGTCGGCGAAGTCGGGGGTCTCGGTGATCAGTCCCGTCGGCGGGTGCAGGCCCGCTGTCACGGCGGCGCATCCCGCGACGACCGTGGTGGCGACGGAGCCCCGTGCCCCGATCAGCCAGACGCCGACGCGCGGTGGGGAAACGGACGCGGACATGGGCAGCCTCCTCGTCGAACGCCTGGTATGCGAAGAACACCTCGTATGCGCACACGCCTCGTATGCGAGCCCGCAGGGCGGAGCACGCCTGGCGGGCGAAGACGGCGGGCGGGAGTCCGGCGTCCCCCGCCCGCCGCCGCTCAGTCGCCCTGCACGGGCAGTTCCTTGATCCGGATGTCACGGAAGGACACCTGGTCGTCGGCTCCGTGGTTCTGGATGCCGACGTGCCCGTCGCGCAGGCTCCGGGCCGGATCGGTGTTGGTGAAATCGTTGATCTTCACGCCGTTGAGCCACACGCGCAGGCGTTCGCCCTTCACGCGGATCTCGTACGTGTTCCACTCCCCCGGCGGATTCAGCGCGCGGTCGCGCTTCTTCAGGTCGGCGGACCGGAAGCCGTAGACGGACCCGGTGGTCTTCTCGGGTACGTCGGTGGCGTCGATCTGGATCTCATAGCCGTTGTTCACGGCCGACCACGGGTCGTCCGAGGGCGGGAAGCCCACGAACACACCGGAGTTGTCGTCGCCCGACTCACTGGCCATCTTCCAGTCGAGCTTCAGGGAGTACGCCCCGAAGCCCCGGTCGGCGTACCAGAGCATCCCCATCCCGCCCGACGACGTGATCGTGCCGTCGTCGTCCAGGGTGAAGGAGCCCGGGCCGGCCTGCTGCCAGCCCTCCAGCGAGCTACCGTCGAACAGTGGACGGTATCCGGTCTCCGGTCGACAGTCCGCCTGGACATCGCCTACTGCGTACAGGATTCCGCCTGCCAGATGTCGACGGAATGCAGGCTCCGCGAAGGACTCCTTCGTGTGACCGCCGCCCGTGTAGAAGGCGCGGCCGCCCTGGTAGTTCTGGCACCAGGCGATCGGGTGGTCGCCGTGCATGGTGCCGCCGGTGTACGACGACTCATCGAGCGAGGCGAGGACGTGGGCCCTCTCCCGGGGGTTCGAGCGGTAGTTGTACCACTCGTCGGTACGCTCCCAGGTCCTCGAAAGTCCCGAGGTCGCCGGGTGGGCACGGTCCTCGACGTGCACCGTCGCGGGCTGGATCGCCGGGTGCGACTGGAAGTAGGCGCCGGCCAGGCCGCCGTAGAACGCCCAGTCGTACTCGGTGTCGGCGGCCGCGTGGATGCCGACGTAGCCTCCGCCGCGGTGGATGTAGTCCTCGAAGGCCCGCTGGTGGGCGGGATCCAGGACATCGCCGGTCGTCGACAGGAACACGACCGCGTCATAGCGCCGCAAGTTGCGTGCGGTGAACGCGCTCGCGTCCTCCGTCGCGTCGACCGTGAAGCCGCCCGTCTCGCCGAGCTGCTTCACCGTCGCGACGCCCTCGGGGATGGAGTCGTGCCGGAAGCCGGCCGTCTTGGAGAAGACCAGCACCCGTTTGTCGTCCGCCGGGTGCGAGGCAGCCGGTTCCGAGACGCAGCCCAGCAGCAGGGCGGTGCCCACAACGGCGGTTCCCAGTCGTCGGGTTGAGCGCATCGCCGTCACCTCCTCTCAGCTCGTCTTGAAGGTGAAGTCGTCGACGTCGTACAGGGCTCCCGAACCGCTGCCCTTGAAGACCAGATAGAGCGTGGTCGTGCCGCGCGGGGCGCGCGCGAGGTCGGCGCTGACGTCCTGGAAGGTGTCCCAGCCGCCGGTCACCGGTACGGTCGCCTTGCCAAGCGGTGTGCCCGTCGAGGATCCCGCACGGACCTCGAGGGTGCCGCCCGCGCCGCCGGACGAGATGCGCGCGGTGATCGACTTGGCGTTGCTCAGGACGTACGGCGTGAAGGAGACCCAGTCACCGTTGTTGATGTCGCCGACGGTCTCGCCGCCGTGCGCGGTGTCCTTCGTGATGACCGAGACGCCGGAGCCGTTGCCGAAGTGCTCGGCCTGGCGGTGCTTGGGCTGGGTGACGTTCTGGTCGTGGGTGGTGAGCGGGGCCTGGCCGCCGCCTCCGCCGTCGGTGTACTCGGCGTCCAGGACACCGAAGATGTTGGCGTCGTCGTCGTGGCCGCCGTCGGCGCTGGTCTGGACGGTGCCGGTGCAGCCGTTCGCCGAGGTCACCGGGTGGCCGTGGCTGTCGTGGCCGAGGATGAAGGTGACCTTGACCTTCGCGCAGTCGATGTTCCTGCCGTCCTCGACGTCGGTGACCCGCACCTTGAACGGGATCGCGTCACCGAAGCTGAACAGCTGCCCGTCCTTGGGGAGTTCGAGCGTCACCTTGGGCGCGGTGTTGCCCACCACGACCTGCACACTCGCGCTGCCGGTGCGGCCGCTCGGGTCCTTCACGGTCAGCGTCGCGGTGTACGTGCCGTTCTTCTTGTACTTGTACGTCGGGTTCGGCTGCGTCGACTTGCCGCCGTCGCCGAAGTCCCAGCTGTACGTGAGGGCGTCGCCGTCCTGGTCCGTCGTCCCCTCGGAGGAGAACCGCAGCCTGAGCGGCGCCTGCCCCGACGTCCGGTCCGCGGCGGCCTGCGCGACCGGGGAGTGGCCGTCGGTCGCGTTCTCGATGCGGTACAGGGCCGAGTGCTCGTCGCCGCCGAACCAGGCGGTGCCGTAGTCGAGGACGTACAGCGCGCCGTCCGGGCCGAAAGCCATGTCCATCACCTGGGTGCCGGTCCACGGTATGTCGTTGATCGACTGCACCGTGCCGTTGTCATCGCTGACGATCCGCTTGATCCAGCGGCGGCCGAACTCCCCTGCGAAGAAGTCCCCGTCGTACGCCTCGGGGAACTTCACCGGCGAGTCGAGCGAGGCGTCGTAGTGGTAGACCGGGCCACCCATCGGCGACTCGGAGCCGCTGCCGAACTCGGGCAGGGAGTCTCCGTCGTACGGGATCCAGGCGGGCTGGGCCGGGGGCAGGTCGGTGAGGCCGGTGTTGTTCGGCGAGGTGTTCTTCGGCGCGCTGCAGTCGAAGGCCGCGCCGGATGCACCCGTCGCGAAATCGTATTCAATGTACGGGACATTGTCGCCCGTGCAGTACGGCCACCCGAAGTTGCCCGGACCGGTCACCCGCGCGAACTCGACCTGACCGGCCGGTCCGCGGGCCGGGTCGGCGGCGCCGGCGTCGGGGCCGTAGTCGCCGACGTAGAGGATGCCGGTCTTCTTGTCGACGCTGAAGCGGAACGGGTTGCGGAAGCCCATCGCGTAGATCTCGGGCCGCGTCTTGTCCGTGCCGGGCGTGAAGAGGTTGCCGTCAGGGACGGAGTACGAGCCGTCGGCGTTCACCCTGATGCGCAGGATCTTGCCGCGCAGGTCGTTGGTGTTGCCGGCCGAACGCTGGGCGTCGAAGGCCGGGTTGCGGTTCGCGCGCTCGTCGATCGGCGTGAAGCCGTCCGACTGGAAGGGGTTGGTGTCGTCGCCCGTCGACAGGTAGAGGTTGCCCGCCGCGTCGAAGTCGATGTCGCCGCCGACGTGGCAGCAGATGCCGCGGGAAGCGGGGACGTCGAGGATCTTCTTCTCGCTGGCCGTGTCGAGCGTGCCGTCGGTGTTCAGAACGAACCGGGACAGCCGGTTGACGCCGTCGAACGGCGCGAAGTCGGCCGCTGTGCCCTTCTCGGGCGCGTCGCCCGCCGGGGTGTTCAACGGGGGTGCGTAGTAGAGGTAGATGAAGCGGTTGGTGGTGAAGTCGGGGTCGACGCCGATGCCTTGGAGGCCTTCCTCGTCGTGGGAGTAGACGTCGAGCTTGCCGGCGAGTTTGGTGTTGCCCGCGGCGTCGGTGAGGCGGAGTTCGCCGTCGCGCGATGTGTGCAGGACCGAGCGGTCCGGGAGGACGGCGAGCGACATGGGCTCGCCGACCTCCGCCTCGCCCTTGGCGAGAGTGACCTGCTGGAAGTCCTCGGCCGCGGCAGCCCCCTCGTCGGCGACGGCTGCGCCGGCCTGGGGTGCGGTGAAGGTGAGGGTCGCGCCTGCCAGCAGTGCGCCGCTGAACAGCGCCACTGCTTTGCGGAAGGACAGGCGTCGTCTGTGGGTCTCGCTTCTGTCGGTGCTGGTGGTGCGGTCGTTCCCGTGCACGGGTGCCTCCAGAATGGGGCCGGTTGTACGGGCGAGTGCGTACGCCGGGATGCGCCGTCATCCCGGAGAGCGAAGAAAGATCAGTTGCCGAACGCCGCGTCGAAGGAGGCCGAGGGCGGCTCGAAGTCGTATGCCTTGAGACGGGTGAGGGCCTCGGGGGCGCCCTGGAGCCGGTCCATTCCGGCGTCCTCCCACTCGACGGAGACCGGGCCCTGGTAGTCGATGGAGCGCAGCATCCGGAAGACGTCCTCCCAGGGGACATCGCCATGGCCGGCCGACACGAAGTCCCAGCCGCGGCGCGGGTCGCCCCACGGCAGATGGGAGCCGAGGCGCCCGTTGCGGCCGTCGAGCCGCTTGCGGGCCTCCTTGCAGTCGACGTGGTAGATCCGGTCGCGGAAGTCCCACAGGAAGCCGACGGGGTCGAGGTCCTGCCACACGAAGTGGCTCGGATCGAAGTTGAGTCCGAAAGCCGGTCGACGGTCGACCGCATCCAGTGTGCGTACGGTCGTCCAGTAGTCGTATGCGATCTCGCTCGGGTGGACCTCGTGCGCGAACCGCACGCCCTCGGCGTCGAAGACGTCCAGGATCGGGTTCCAGCGCTCGGCGAAGTCCTCGTAACCGCGCTCGATCATCGACTCGGTGGCGGGCGGGAACATGGCGACCAGGTGCCAGATGGCCGAGCCGGTGAAACCGATGACCGTGTCGACGCCGAAGGCGGCCGCGGCGCGCGCGGTGTCGGCGATCTCGGCGGCGGCCCGCTGCCGCACTCCCTCCGCGTCGCCGTCGCCCCAGATACGGGCCGGCAGGATCGCCTGGTGGCGTTCGTCGATGATGGCGTCGCAGACCGCCTGGCCCACCAGGTGGTTGGAGATGGCCCAGCACTTCAGGCCGTACTTGTCGAGCAGGGCCCTGCGGGAGTCGAGGTACGACGGGTCCGCAAGAGCCTTGTCGACCTCGAAGTGGTCGCCCCAGCAGGCGAGTTCGAGTCCGTCGTAGCCGAAGTCGCGGGCGAGACGGCAGACCTCTTCGAGCGGGAGGTCCGCCCACTGGCCGGTGAACAGCGTGAACCTGCGCGGCATTTCTCTGCGCCTCCTCAGACCGCGATGGGCGTGTAGACGGAGTTCTTCTCGGCGCTCTCCTCCACCGCCGCCAGCACGCGCTGCACCTGCAGCCCGTCGGCGAAGGAGGGTTCGGGTTGCCGGCCCTCGGCAATCGCGTGGACGAGGTCGCGGGCCTGGTGGACGAAGGTGTGCTCGTAGCCGAGGCCGTGGCCCGGCGGCCACCAGCCGTCCAGATAGGGGTGGTCGGGTTCGGTGACGAGGATGCGGCGGAAGCCGGCGTGCGCCCCGGGTTCCGTACCGTCGTGGTACGCGAGCTCGTTGAGGCGCTCCAGGTCGAAGGCCAGCGAGCCGCGCTCGCCGTTGAGTTCGATGCGCAGCGCGTTCTTGCGGCCGGTGGCGTAGCGGGTGGCCTCGAAGGAGGCGAGGGCGCCGGAGGTGAAACGGCCGGTGAACAGGGCCGCGTCGTCGACAGTGACCTGTCCACTGCCGACTGCCGACACGGCGGACAGGCCGCTGGTGGGTCCGCCGGGCAGCGGTCGCTGCCGTACGAAGGTCTCGGTCAGGGCGGAGACGCCGGCCAGCCGTTCGCCGGTCAGGTACTGGGCGAGGTCGACGATGTGCGCGCCCAGGTCGCCGAGCGAGCCGGAGCCCGCCTGTTCCCTGCGCAGTCGCCACGTCAGCGGAAACTCCGGGTCGACCAGCCAGTCCTGAAGGTACGTCACCCGCACGTGCCGCAGCGCTCCGAGCCGACCCTCGTCGATCATCCTCCGGGCCAGCGCGGTGGCGGGCACCCGGCGGTAGTTGAAGCCGACCATCGCCAACCGGCCACGCTCGTACGCCGATTGGGCGGCCGTCACCATCGCTTCGGCCTCCTCCACGGTGTTCGCGAGGGGTTTCTCGCACAGGACGTGCTTTCCGGCGGCGAGCGCGGCGAGGGCGATCTCGGCGTGGCTGTCGCCGGGGGTGCAGATGTCGACGAGGTCGATGTCGTCCCGCGCGATCAGGGCGCGCCAGTCGGTCTCGGTCGTCGCCCAGCCGTGCCGGTCGGCCGCCGCGCGCACAGCGGCCGCGTCTCGCCCGCAGACGGCGGCCAGGACCGGGCTGAGCGGCAGGTCGAAGACGCGGCCCGCGGTGCGCCAGCCCTGGGAGTGGGCGGCGCCCATGAAGGCGTAGCCGACCATGCCGACGCGCAACGGCGGCTTCTCGGCTCCGGGCCCTTCTGACTGCTGCGGCTGTGCCATGCGGAGTGTCCTCCTCGTGGTCGTGGCGCGGTGGGGGGTGCGGCCCGGCCCCTGGACGGGGCGGGCTCCTTGGAGGGAGGCCTCACTTGAAGCCGGTGGACATGTACTGGTCGACGTTGGTCTTGTCGACGACCGCCGAGTAGAGCGTGAGCGACGCCGGGATCTCGTACTCGGCGAGGCCGCTGATGCCCTTCGCCTGACCGAGAGCGCGGGCGAGGTCGATCGCGGAGGCGGCCATGGTCGGCGGGTAGAGGACCGTAGCCTTCAGGACGCCGTTGTCCTGCTTGATGGCCTGGAAGGCGGAGAGCGCGCCCGCGCCGCCGACCATCAGGAAGTCGTCGCGGCCGGCCTGCTCGATGGCGCGCAGCGCGCCCACGCCCTGGTCGTCGTCGTGGTTCCACAGAGCGTCGAACTCCGACTGAGCCTGCAGGAGTTGGGCCATCTTGGCCTGCCCCGACTCGACCGTGAAGTCGGCGGCCTGGCGGGCCACCTTGCGGATGTTGGGGTAGTTCTTCAGCGCGTCGTCGAAGCCCTGGGTGCGCTGCTTGGTCAGCTCCAGGTTGTCGAGGCCGGCCAGCTCGATGACCCGGGCGTTCGCCTTGCCCTTGAGCTTCTCGCCGATGTAGTGGCCGGCGTTGAGGCCCATGCCGTAGTTGTCGCCGCCGATCCAACAGCGGTACGCCTGCGGGGTGTTGAAGATCCGGTCGAGGTTGACGACGGGGATGCCCGCGCGCATCGCCTTCAGGCCGACCTGGGTGAGCGCCTTGCCGTCGGCGGGCAGCACGACCAGGACGTCGACCTTCTTGTTGATCAGGGTCTCGATCTGGCCGATCTGCTGGGCGGTGTCGTTGGAGCCCTCGGTGATCTCCAGGGTGACGTCGGAGTACTTCTTCGCGCGGTTCTTGGCGTTGTCGTTGATGGCGTTGAGCCAGCCGTGGTCAGCCTGCGGGCCGGCGAAGCCGATGGTGACCTGCTTGCCGGGCTTGTCCTCGGCGGCCGGCTGGTCGTTCGCGGCGGGCTCGTCATTGTCCGGATCATTGCTGGTGCAACCTGTGAGGAGGGCACCGGCCGAGACGGCGGCGGTCCCGAAGAGCAGTCCTCTGCGACTGGTGAAGCGGCTAGTGAAAGACGTCGGCTCTGGCATGGCGGTGAACCCTTTCCTCAGGTCGTGCTCGCGGTACGGCGCTGGACCAGCACGGCAGCGACGATGATCGCGCCCTTGGCGATCTGCTGGACGTCGCTCTGCAGGTTGTTCAGGGCGAAGATGTTGGTGATCGTGGTGAAGATCAGGACGCCGAGCACGGAGCCGGTGATGGTGCCGCGGCCCCCGCTGAGCAGCGTGCCGCCGATGATCGCGGCGGCGATGGCGTCGAGCTCGTAGAGGTTGCCGTTGGTGTTCTGGCCGGAGCCGGACAGGATGATCAGCAGGAAGGCGGCGATGCCGCAGCACAGTCCGGACAGCAGGTAGAGGTACAGCCGCTGGCGGCGTACGTCGATGCCGGCGAGCCGGGCCGCCTCCGCGTTGCCGCCGACGGCGACCGTACGGCGTCCGAAGGTGGTCCGGTTCAGCACCAGCCAGCCGATGATGGTCACGACCGCGAACACCATCACCAGCGGCGGAACGCCGAGCACGTAGGAGTCGCGTTCGCCGAGGTCGAGGATGCCGTCGACGGTGACGATCTGCGTGCGGCCGTCGGTGATCTGCAGGGCCAGGCCGCGCGCGGAGGCAAGCATGGCGAGCGTGGCGATGAAGGGGACCATCCCGCCGTACGCGATGAGCAGTCCGTTGACCAGGCCGCATCCGAGGCCGACGAGGACGGAGGTGAGGAGGATGCCGCCGAAGCCGTACTCCTGCGTGGCGACGGTGGTCGCCCACACTGAGGCCAGCGCGACGATCGCGCCGACGGACAGGTCGATGCCGCCGGAGGTGATGACGAAGGTCATCCCGACGGTGACGACGCCGATCACCGAGGCCTGGGTGAGGACGAGTTGGAGATTGCGAGTGTCGAGGAACTCGTCCGGCTTGGTGATGCCGCCGATGAGGACCAGTACGGCGAGCACGCCGAGGAGGGAGAGGGTGCGCACGTCGGCGCGGAACACGAGGGCGCGCCACGCGGGGGTTTGGGCGGCCGGGGGCACCTTGTCGGCACTGTCCCTGGGCGGGGAGACGGGCTGCGTCATGACGCGGGGCTTCCTTCCATGACGAGGTCGAGTACGCGGTGTTCGTCCAGGTCGCGAGCGGCCGCCGTGTGGACGACGCGGCCCTCCCGGAGCACCAGGACGCGGTCGGCGAGGCCGAGCACCTCGGGGACCTCGCTGGAGACGAGCAGCACGGCGAGGCCTTCATTGGCCAGTCGGCGGACGACTGCATACAGTTCGGCGCGGGCGCCGACGTCCACCCCACGGGTCGGTTCGTCGAGCAGCAGCACCCGGCAGCCGCGCAGCAGCCAGCGCGCCAGGACGGCCTTCTGCTGGTTGCCGCCGGACAGGGTGCGCACAGGGACGGACGGGTTGTCGGGCCGCAGCGACAGTTCGCGGGTCGCCGCCCGTGCCGCGCCCTGTTCGGCGCCCCGGTCGATCCAACCGCCGCGGGAGAAGCGGGACATGGAGGAGACGGAGACGTTGCGGGTGACCGACTCCAGCATCAGCAGGGCCTGGGCCTTGCGTTCCTCGGGGGCGAGTCCGAGTCCGGCGCGGACGGCGGCGCGCACGCTGCCGGGCCGCAACGCCCGCCCGTCGACGAGGACTTGACCGGTGGTGGGTTTGCGGGCGCCGTAGATCGTCTCCAGGATCTCGGAGCGGCCCGAGCCGACGAGTCCCGCGAGTCCGACGATCTCGCCCGGCCGGATGTGCAGGTCCAGCGGCTCGAACTCACCCTCCCGGGCCAGCCCCCGGACCTCCAGAACCGGCGTGCCGTCCGGTGCCGCCGCGGGGCGCTCCGGGAAGACGTACTCGACGTTGCGTCCCGTCATCAGAGCGACGACCTCGCGGGTCGGCGTCGTCTTCGCGGGCAGCCCGACCGCCACGGCCCGCCCGTCTTTCAGAACGGTCACCCGGTCGCCGATCCGGCGGATCTCCTCCAGGCGGTGGGAGATGTAGACGACGGCCACTCCATCGGCAGTGAGGTCGCCGACGATCCGGAAGAGGTTGTCGACCTCGTCCGGGTCGAGGGCGGCGGAGGGTTCGTCCATCACGATGAGCCGGACGTCGTGCGAGAGCGCACGCGCCATGGACACGATCTGCTGCTGAGCGGCCGACAACTCCCCCACCAGGCGGGCGGGATCGATCTCCGGGTGCCCAAGTCGCCTCATCAGAGCGGCCGTTGATGCTCGTGCAACTTTGCCTCGTACGACGAACCCGGCCGCTGTGGGTTCATGGCCGAGGTGGACGTTCTCCGCCACGGACAGGTGTTCCACCAGATCGAGTTCCTGGTAGATGGTGGCGATGCCGAGGCGCATCGCGGCGATCGGCGAACGGAGCGTGACGTCCTCGCCGCGCCAGCGGATGGTGCCGGTGTCGGGCTGGTGGGCACCGGCGAGGACCTTGATGAGCGTGGACTTGCCGGCCCCGTTCTGGCCGAGCAGGCAGTGCACCTCGCCGGCCTGGACGTCGAGGTCGACGCCGTCGAGGGCCCGGACTCCGGGGAACGACTTGGTGATGCCGGACATGCTGAGCAGCGGTGGTTCTGATGCCATCAGGTTCCCCTTGGCGGACGTGCGGGCCGGTTCAGGGCAGGGCAGAGCAGGGAGCGGTGCTGGTGAGCTGTATGAAGTGAGCCGTATGACGTGAGCTGTATGACGTGAGCTGTATTTAGTGAGCTGTATGCAATACGCGTATGCGGTCGGTCCTACGAATAACGCTGCTTACGCGGGTGAGAACAGGTGGTCGCTGATGAGGCGGGCCGCGCCGATCACTCCGGCGGTAGGACCCAACTCCCCGAGGACGATGGGCAGATTGCCGGTCGCAAGTGGCAGCGACTGGCGGTAGACCTGGGTGCGGATCGCGGCGAGCAGGGTGTGGCCGAGGCCGGTCACCCCGCCGCCGATCACCACCAGGCCCGGATTGAAGAAGCTGACGAGTCCGGCGATGACCTGGCCGGTGCGGTTCCCGCCTTCGCGGATCAGGTCGAGCGCGGTGGCGTCGCCCGCGGCGGCCGCGGCGGCGACGTCGACGGCACTGAGTCCGCCGTTCGTCTCCAAACGGGTCGCGAGTTCCACCGACAGGCCCTGCTGGGCCGCCTCCGTGGCGTCCCGGGCCAGGGCCGCCCCACTGAAGTGGGCCTCCAGGCAACCTCGGTTGCCGCAGGCGCACGGGCGGCCGTCGGGCACGGCCTGGATGTGCCCGATGTCGCCGGCGCTGCCCGTCACACCGCGGTGGACCTCACCGCCGGCGACGATGCCGCAACCGATGCCGGTGCCGATCTTGACGCAGAGGAAGTCGCCCACGGAGCGTGCGACGCCCGCGTGCATCTCCCCCATCGCCATCAGGTTCACGTCGTTGTCGACCATGACCGGGCAGCCGAGTTCCTGGCTGAGCGCCTCCCGCACCGGGAAGCCGTCCCAGCCCGGCATGATCGGCGGGGCGACCGGTACGCCCTCGGGGAAGCGGACCGGTCCCGGGACGCCGATGCCGGCGCCGTCGTAGCCCTCCGCCAGACCCGAGGTCCTCAACTTCGCGGCCATGGACAGGACTTGTTCGAACACCGCGACCGGTCCCTCACGTACGTCCAGGGGCTGGTTGAGGTGTCCGAGGATCTCCAGCTCGGCGTTGGTGACGGCAACGTCGACCGAGGTCGCGCCGATGTCGACGCCGAGGAAACGCAAGGCCGGGGCCAGCCGGATGTTGTGGGAACGGCGGCCGCCACGCGAGGCGGCGAGTCCGTCGGCCACCACCAGGCCTGTCTCCAGCAGCCGGTCCACCTCCACGGCCAGCTTGGACCGTGAGAGATCGATCTGATCGCCCAGCTGAGCACGGGAGTTGGGACCGCCGTCCCGCAACAGCTTCAGCAATCGGGCCTGATGGGCGTTCGCGGGTCGTGCCGTCATGCGTCTCACGAGCCCCTCCCCGCCTCAATCGGCCACCGGTTGGCTGGCTTTCGAGGGGAACGTAGCAGTGGCGGCCGAAGGTGGGAAGAAGTTGGGCACAGATTGCCGCACACTTTCTCCACTCCCAGGACAAAGGCCCGCAGTGGCCTGGTGTCCCCCGCACCGGCACCGGCACCGGCACCGCAGGATGGACACCACCATGCTCGGGCCGACTGCGGCCCGGGACGGCAGAGGGGGACCGAGTGGTTCTGGTGACGGGTGCCACGGGGAACGTGGGCGCCGAACTCGTCCGCGCATTGGTCCGGTTGGGCGAACCGGTGCGGGCGCTGAGCCGTTCCGGCCGGGCGGACGCGGGGGCACCGGGGGCGGACGCCGTGGCGGGCGATCTGAACCGCCCCGAGACGGTGCGGGACGCGCTGGACGACGTACAAGCCTTGTTCCTGATGCCCGGTTACGGCGGGCAGCGGGAGATCCTGGCGGACGCGCGGGCGGCGGGCGTGCGGCGGGTCGTGACGCAGTCCGGGAAGTCGGCGGGCACGGGCGACACCGGCAACGCGGTCGCCGACTATCTGATCGAAGCGGAGGTCTCGGTACGCGAGTCGGGGCTGCCGTGGACGTTCCTGCGGCCGACCAGCTTCATGTCGAACGCGCTGCGGCTGGTGGACCAGATCCGCAAGGGGGACACGGTGCGGGTGCAGTTCCCGGACGTGTATACCGCCGACATCGATCCGTATGACATCGCGCAGGTCGCCCTGACCGCCCTGTTGTCGGACGCGTACGCGGGCCGTGCCCTCGAACCGACCGGCCCCGAAGCCCTGTTGCCCGCCGACCGCGTCCGCGCCCTCGGCGAGATGCTGGGCCGGGACCTGTGCGCCGTCGGGCTCACGCACGAGGAGACGCGCATCGAGTTGGAGGCCGGCATGCCGAAGCCCTAGGTCGACGCGTTCTTCAGTTTCTTCGTCGACGGCACCCTGGACGAGTCGGTGGTTCTGCCGACGGTCCAGGAGGTCACGGGCCGGGCTCCGCGCACCTTCGCCGAGTGGGCGCGGGGGCACGCGGAGGCGTTCTGAACAGCGATCCCCGGTACGACTCGACCGGTTGTACGGCTACGACCGCTGTCGTGCGTGGTACGAGCGCCGCGTGTGCTCCGTGTGCTCACGCATCAGCCGGGTGGCGAGCTCCTCGTCACGCTGGGCGATCGCATGGATCATTGCCTCGTGTTCGACCCAGGACTGGTGCCCGCGCTGCCGGGCGACCGGCGTGTAGTACCAGCGCACCCGGCGGTCGACCTGGGCAGCCAGCTCGGAGAGGACGGCGTTGCCGGCCAGCTCCATGACCTTCGCGTGGAAGCGGGCGTTCAGGGCGACGGCGGCGTCCACGTCGTCCTTGGCGACGGCGAGCTTTCCCTGCGCCAGCAGCTCGTACAGGGCGTTGAGGCCTGCCTTGTCCGCGTTCGCGGCGGCGAGCCGGGCGGCCTCGGCCTCCAGCAGGGTCCGTACGGTGAGGAGCTGGTCGGCCTCCTCCTCCGTCGGTTCGTGCACGAACGCGCCCTGGGCGGGCCGCAGATCGACCCAGCCCTCGGTGTTCAGCCGCTGCAGCGCCTCGCGCACCGGCTGCCGGGAGACGCCGAGGTGCCCGGCGAGTTCGCTCTCCACGAGGTGCTGGCCGGGCTGCAGGGCGCGGGTGGTGATGAGTTCGAGCAGCGCCTCGTAGACCCGCTCGCGCAGCGGCCCCGGCCGTTCCAGCTTGGGCACGGCCCCCTGCGGCAGTCCTGTCGACAACATCGCGGTCCCCCTCCTCAGCAGGGCCGTGCGCAGCGGCGGTGAAGCCGGTGTCACCTGTAGACCCAGTATCGATTGTCTTTCGTCTACAGTCTACGGTGCACAATGACCAGGAAAACGCGGAGTTGACCTCGTCACACCCCGTTGTACCGGCACGTCAGGGGCAGCGGACGACCTGTCCGGCGTACGAGAGGTTCCCCCCGAACCCGAAGAGCAGCACCGGATCCCCCGTGGAGATGGCCCCCTGCTCCACCAGCTTGGAGAAGGCGAGCGGAATGCTCGCCGCCGACGTGTTACCGGATTCGGTGACATCGCGCGCGACCACGGCGTTGACGGCGCCGATCTTCTCCGCGAGGGGTTCGATGATGCGCAGGTTCGCCTGGTGCAGCACGACGGCCGCGAGGTCTGCCGGGGCGAGCCCCGCGCGCTCGCATGCCCGGCGGGCGATGGGCGGCAGCTGAGTGGTCGCCCAGCGGTAGACGCTCTGCCCCTCCTGCGCGAACCGCGCCGGCTGCCCCTCGATCCGTACCGCGTGCCCCATCTCGGGCACGGAACCCCACAGCACGGGCCCGATCCCGGGCGCGGAATCCGACGGCTCCGCCTCCACGACGGCGGCCCCCGCCCCGTCGCCGACGAGCACGCAGGTCGTGCGGTCGGTCCAGTCGGTCACGTCGGACATCTTGTCGGCGCCGATGACCAGTGCCCTGCTCGCCGCGCCCGCGCGGACGGTGTGGTCGGCGGTGGCCAGGGCGTGAGTGAAGCCGGCGCACACGACGTTGACGTCCATGGCGGCGGGCGACGGGATGCCGAGCCGGGCGGCGACGCGGGCGGCCATGTTCGGAGAGCGGTCGACGGCGGTGGACGTGGCGACCAGTACCAGGTCGATGTCGGCGGGCGCGAGGCCCGCCGAGGCGAGCGCCTTGGCTGCGGCGTGCGCGGCCAGCTCGTCGACCGGTTCGTCCGGCCCGGCGATGCGGCGCGTGCGGATGCCCACCCGGGACCTGATCCACTCGTCGCTGGTGTCGACCAGGCCCGCCAGGTCCTCGTTGGTGAGTACCTTGGCGGGCTGGTAGTGACCGACGGCGGCGATGCGCGTGCCGTTCATGGGCGATCCCCCCTCATTGTGTTGCGGACAGCGGGATCCACCAGTCTGATCAGTGACTCGCGGGTACGACGGCAGGTGAAGCCACAGGAAACGGGCGCCCGCCTTGTCGGCTTCACGCAGACCGTCGGACGCCCGAACACTTCTCGAACGGTTACCCGGTGAACAGCTGTGTCGCCTTCTGGACGAGTTCGTACAGCCCGTAGCCGAGCGGCGCCCCCACCCACAGCCAGGCGAAGGCGATCAGCCCGCGCCGGTCAGGCAGACTCTGACTGCTGTCGCTGGACATCGACGGCCTCCTGTTCGGGTGCGGGGATGTGATGACGAGCGTGGACGGGACGAACGAGTTCGTTGGCGACGAAGCCGACGACGAGCAGCCCGATCATGATGACGAACGACAGACCGTACAGGGCCGAGCCGTGCTTGCCCGCCTCCTCCTGCCGGTCGGCGATCCAGTTCACGATCAGCGGTCCGAGGACTCCGGCCGTGGACCAGGCGGTGAGCAGCCGGCCGTGGATCGCGCCGACCTGGTAGGTGCCGAAGAGGTCCTTCAGATAGGCGGGGATCGTCGCGAATCCGCCGCCGTAGAAGGACAGGATCACCAGAGCGGCCAGGATGAACAGGGGCTTGGACGAGTCGCCGAACAAGGCGATCAGCGCGTACATCAGCGCGCCCGCGCCAAGGTAGACGCGGTAGATGTTCTTGCGCCCGATCAGGTCTGAGGTCGACGACCAGCCGATGCGGCCCGCCATGTTGGCCGCCGACAGCAGGGCGACGAAGCCGGCCGCGGCGGACACCGACACTGGTGTGGAGGTGTCCGCGAAGAAGTCCGTGATCATCGGGGCGGCCTTCTCCAGGATGCCGATGCCCGCGGTGACGTTCATGCAGAGCACGACCCACAGACACCAGAACTGCGGGGTGCGCACCGCGTTGCGCGCCGACACCTGCGGCCCCTGGAAGGCACTCGGCCCGGCGTCCACGGGCCGCTCGCTGCGCGGCACCCGCACCAGCAGCACGCCCAGCAGCATGAATACCGCATACGACAGCCCGTGTACGAGGAACGCGAGCGCGATCCCGGAGCTGTCGGAACCGAACGACTCCAGCATCTGCGCCGACCAAGGGGAGGCGATCAGCGCACCGCCGCCGAAGCCCATGATGGCGATGCCGGTGGCCATGCCGGGCCGGTCCGGGAACCACTTGATCAGCGTCGAGACGGGCGAGATGTAGCCGATACCGAGACCGATCCCGCCGACGAAGCCGTAGCCGAGGACGATCAGCCAGAACTGCTCGGTGGCCGCACCCAGCGCGGAGAGCAGGAAGCCGGAGGAGAAACAGACCAGGGCCACGGTCATCGCCCAGCGCGGCCCGTTGCGCTCCACGAGCGTGCCGCCGAACGCGGCCGACAGACCGAGCATGACGATGCCGAGCTGGAAGGGCAGCGCGCTCTGCGTACCGCTGAGACCGAGCGCGGATTCGAGCGGCGGCTTGAACACGCTCCAGGCGTAAGCCTGCCCGATGGAGAGATGGACGGAGAGGGCGGCCGGGGGGATGAGCCAGCGGCTCCAGCCAAGGGGGGCGACAGGGGGACTCATGAATCCGGAACGGTAGGAAGGATCACGGAAGTTGAAAAGGCGGCGCGGCGACCGTATCCGATGAGCGGTATCCAGGATGCGCCGAACGGTCGTACCGACCGGTTTCAGGTGCTGCGCAAACCCTTGCTGCACCATCCTCCATACTGTAGACAATATTTCGTCGACAGAGTTCGGCAGTTCCTCGGTACCCTCGACCGAACGGAGCTCCCTCGCATGAAAGTCGCAGTACTCGGCGCCGGTGCCATCGGCGCCTACGTCGGCGCCGCGCTCCACCGCGCGGGCGCCGACGTGCACCTCATCGCCCGTGGACCGCATCTGGCGGCCATGAGGCAGCACGGAGTGCGCGTGCTCAGCCCGCGCGGCGACTTCACCGCCCGCACGCACGCCACCGACGACCCGGCCGAGGTCGGCCCGGTCGACTACGTCTTCCTGGGTCTGAAGGCCAACTCGTACGCGGCGTGCGGGCCGCTGATCGAGCCGCTGCTGCACGACACCACAGCGGTGGTCGCCGCCCAGAACGGCATCCCCTGGTGGTACTTCCACCGGCACGGCGGCCCGTACGACGGCCACCGTGTCGAGAGCGTGGACCCGGACGGCGCGGTCAGTGCGGTGCTCGCGCCCGAACGGGCCGTCGGGTGTGTCGTCTATGCCGCGACAGAGCTTGAAGGGCCTGGAGTCGTACGCCACTTGGAAGGCACCCGGTTCTCGATCGGCGAGCCCGACCGCAGCGTCTCCGCGCGCTGTCGGGCTTTCAGCGAGGCCATGCAGGCGGGCGGCCTGAAGTGCCCGGTCGAACCCGGCCTCCGCAACGACATCTGGCTCAAGCTGCTCGGCAACATCTCCTTCAACCCGATCAGCGCGCTGGCCCGCGCCACCATGCGGCAGATGTGCCTGCACGGCGGCACTCGCAAGGTCATCGAGATCATGATGACCGAGACGCTGGCCGTCGCCGAGGCCCTCGACTGCGAGGTCGGCGTCTCCATCGAGCGCCGGCTCGCGGGCGCCGAGCGGGTCGGCGACCACCGCACCTCCACGCTCCAGGACCTGGAGCGCGGCAAGCCGCTCGAACTCGACGTCCTGCTCGCGGCCGTCGTCGAGCTGGCGGAGATCACCGGGGTGGAGGTGCCCACCCTGCGCACCGTGCACGCCATCTCGGACCTGCTCGCGCTGAGGAGCGCCGCATGAGGAAACGCGATCGAACCCCGAAGACCTACACCCGGCTCACTCACCCGCTGGTCAGGGACTCCCGCGAGGAACCGTTCCGGCGGGCGAGTTGGGAGGAAGCCCTGGACCGCGCGGCGCGGGGTCTTGAAGCGGCGCGCGGCGCGTTCGGCATGTTCTCCTGCGCCCGGGCGACGAACGAGATGAACTACGTGGCCCAGAAGTTCGCCCGGGTCGTCATGGGCACCAACAACGTCGACTCCTGCAACCGGACATGTCACGCCCCGAGCGTGGCCGGCCTCTCCGCGGCCTTCGGATCGGGCGGCGGGACGTCGTCGTACGAGGAGATCGAGCACACCGACGTCATCGTGATGTGGGGCTCCAACGCCCGCTTCGCGCATCCGATCTTCTTCCAGCACGTACTGAAGGGGATACACAACGGCGGCCGACTGTATGCGGTCGACCCGCGACGGACCTCCACCGCCGAGTGGGCGGAGAGCTGGCTCGGTCTCAACGTCGGCACCGACATTCCGATGGCGCACGCGATCGGCCGCGAGATCATCCATGCGGGCCTGGCCAATCAGGCGTTCATCGAGCGCGCCACCAGCGGCTTCGAGGAGTACGTGCAGCTCGTCGAGCCGTGGACGCTGTCGCTCGCGGAGAAGGTCACCGGTGTACCGGCCGCCGCGATACGGGAGTTGGCGCACGCCTACGCCCGCGCCGAACGCGCACAGCTGTGCTGGACCCTCGGCATCACCGAGCACCACAACGGCACCGACAACGTCCGCGCGCTGATCAACCTGGCCCTGCTCACCGGCCACGTGGGCCGCTACGGCTCGGGCCTGCAACCCCTGCGCGGCCAGAACAACGTGCAGGGCGGCGGCGACATGGGCGCCATCCCCAACCGCCTGCCAGGCTTCCAGGACATCCTCGACCCTCAGGCCCGGCTGAAGTTCGAGTCGGCCTGGGACACCGCCATCCAGCCGCACTACGGGCTGAACCTGACGGAGATGTTCGAGGCGATGGAGGAGGACACGCTCAAGGCGGTCTACTGCATCGGCGAGAACCCGGCGCAGTCGGAGGCGGACAGCGAGCAGGCCGTACGGCGGCTGAAGGCGCTGGACTTCCTCGTGGTGCAGGACATCTTCCTCACGAAGACGGCCGAGCTGGCGGACGTGGTTCTGCCCGCGACCGCCGGCTGGGCCGAGACCGACGGCACAACCACCAACAGTGAGCGCCGAGTTCAGCGCGTGCGCCGGGCCGTGACACCGCCCGGTGAGGCACGTGAGGACATCGACATCATCTGCGAGCTGGCGGCGCGGCTCGGCCACGACTGGAAGTACGCCGACGCGGAGTCCGTCTGGAACGAGCTCAGGTCGGTGTCGCCGGACCACTACGGGATGACGTACGAACGCCTGCAGGAGCACCAGGGCATCCAGTGGCCCTGCCCCGACATGGAGAAGCTCCAGCCGACGTACCTGCACGGCCGGTTGTGGGAGACGGACCCGGACCGGCGCGGCCGGCCGGCACCCTTCGGACTCGTGCAGCACGATCCGCCGGTCGATCTCACCGACGAGGAGTACCCGATCCGGCTGACCACGGGTCGCCGACTCGACTCGTACAACACCGGGGTGCAGAGCGGGGGTTACGCCTCGCCGCTCCGGCGTGGCGAGTACGTCGAGCTGTGCCCGGAGGACGCCGAGCGCTACGGGGTCGCGGTCGGCGAGGAGGTACAGGTGACCTCGCGGCGCGGCTCGGTCGTCGCACCCGTGTGGGTCGACACCGCCCTGCGACCCGGGCTGGCCTTCATGACCATGCATTTTCCCGACGAGGTGGACACCAACCAGCTGACGATCGAGGCGAATTGCCCGATCGCGGGGACGGCGGAGTTCAAGGCGTCGGCAATCCGGATCGAGAAGCTTCCGGTCGTGACCTACGTGAGGTGACGCAAGTGGACCTGCACTTCGGTGACAGCAAGCCGACGGACGAGGAACGGGCGGCGATCGACGCGCTGCTCGGTCCCCCCGAGTCCTCGTGGGAGGGGGCGGACCGCTCCGACGCGGACCTGAGGTGGGCCCGCGGCGGGCGCGCGGCCCGGGACCGCCGCGACCTGCTGTTGCCGGGGCTGCACGCGGTCAACGACCGGGTCGGCTGGATCAGCGAGGGCGCCCTCGACTACCTGTGCCGACGGCTGACGGTACCGCCGGCGGAGGCGTACGGCGTGGCCACCTTCTACGCGATGTTCTCGGTCAAACCCCGGCCCGCGACCGTGCTCCACGTGTGCACGGACCTCGCGTGTGCGGCCGCAGGGGCGTCCGAGTTGTGCGCCGGTGTCGAGGCCCGGCTGGGCCTCGGCAGTGGGGTGTCGGTCGAGCGCAGTCCCTGCCTCGGCCTGTGCGAACGCGCCCCGGCCGCGCTCGCGATCAAGGCGGGGGATCCGGTGCGTACGGCGGTGTCGGCGCCGGCGACCGTGCACGAGGCCGTTCTCGCCGCGAGCTCCCCCGACTCGGCGCCCGCGGAGCCGCCCGCGGCGATGGCGGTGCCCCAGACGGGAGACCCCTCGCTGACACTGCTGCGCCGGGTCGGCGTGGTGGACCCCACGAGTCTGGACGACTACCGCGCCCACGGCGGCTACACCGCCCTGCGCCGGGCCTTCGCACTGGGCCCCGCCGGAGTCATCCGCGAGGTCACCGAGTCCGGTCTGGTCGGGCGCGGGGGCGCCGCCTTCCCCACCGGCCGCAAATGGCAGGCCACGGCGTCCCAGCCCGACCATCCGCACTACGTGGTGTGCAACGCGGACGAGTCCGAGCCGGGCACCTTCAAGGACCGCGCGCTCATGGAGGGCGACCCGTACGCGCTGGTGGAGGCGATGACGGTCGCGGCGTATGCGATCGGTGCACATCAGGGATACCTGTATCTGCGCGGCGAGTATCCGCGGGCGATACACCGTATGCAATATGCCGTCGACCAGGCGCGTGCCCGAGGTCTGCTGGGCGACGACATCCTCGGCCAGGGCTACGCCTTCGACATCGAGATCCGCCGGGGCGCGGGGGCGTACATCTGTGGTGAGGAGACGGCCCTGTTCAACTCGATCGAGGGCTACCGGGGCGAGCCGCGCTCGAAGCCACCGTTCCCCGTGGAGAAGGGCCTGTTCGGCAAGCCTACCGTCGAGAACAACGTGGAGACGCTGGTCAACGTACTGCCGATCCTCACGATGGGCGCGGCGGCATACGCGGCGATCGGCACGGGGAGGTCCACCGGGCCGAAGCTGTTCTGTGTGTCGGGGAGCGTGGAGCGGCCCGGAATCTACGAGCTGCCCTTCGGCGCGACGCTGGGCGAGCTGCTGGAGCTGGCCGGCGTGCGCGACGGCCTGCGGGCGGTCCTCCTCGGCGGAGCGGCCGGAGGCTTCGTACGCCCCGACGAGAGGGACATCCCGCTCACCTTCGAAGGCACGCGGGAGGCGGGCACGACGCTCGGTTCGGGAGTCGTCATGGCCTTCGACGACACGGTGCCGCTGCCTCGACTGCTCCTGCGCATCGCCGAGTTCTTCCGGGACGAGTCGTGCGGGCAGTGCGTGCCGTGCCGAGTGGGGACCGTGCGTCAGGAGGAGGCGCTGCGCCGGATCGCCGAGCGCACGGGCGCGGCCGCGGCCGATGACATCGCCCTGCTCAGGGAGGTCGGCCGCGCGATGCGGGACGCCTCGATCTGCGGTCTCGGGCAGACCGCGTGGAACGCCGTGGAATCCGCCATCGACCGTCTGGGGGCGTACGAATGACCGTGACACCGCTGGGGATCCCCCGCCGCCTGCTGGAGTTCACCATCGACGGAGAGGCGGCCAGGGTCCCCGAGGGCTCGACCATCCTCGACGCGTGCCGGGCGGCCGGAAAGGACATCCCGACCCTCTGCCAGGGCGACACCCTCACCCCGAAGAACGCCTGCCGAGTGTGCGTCGTCGAGGTCGAAGGGTCCAGGACACTCGTCCCCGCCTGTTCCCGCAGGGCCGAGCCCGGCATGGAGGTGAAGACCGACACCGAACGCGCCCGGCACAGCCGCAAGATCGTCCTCGAACTGCTCGCGTCCTCGGTCGACTTGTCGATAACACCGAAGGTCGCAGAGTGGATCAAGGAGTACGAGGCGAAGCCGGATCGTTTCGGCCCGGACGCGGCCCGAGTCAACGAGGAACCGAAGGTCGACAACGATCTGTATGTGCGGGACTACGACAAGTGCATCCTCTGCTACAAGTGCGTGGATGCCTGCGGCGACCAGTGGCAGAACACCTTCGCGATCTCCGTCGCGGGCCGCGGATTCGACGCCCGGATCGCGGTGGAGCACGACGCCCCGCTCACGGACTCGGCGTGCGTGTACTGCGGCAACTGCATCGAGGTGTGTCCGACGGGGGCGCTGTCGTTCAAGTCGGAGTTCGACATGCGGGCGGCGGGTACGTGGGACGAGGCGAAGCAGACCGAGACGACGACGGTGTGCGCGTACTGCGGAGTGGGCTGCAACCTCACCCTGCACGTGCAGGACAATGAGATCGTGAAGGTCACCTCCCCGCACGACAACCCGGTGACCCACGGCAACCTCTGCATCAAGGGCCGTTTCGGCTACCAGCACGTACAGAACCGGGGCTGATCAGGACATGGGACGAGTCACGGAACGACGCAAGGTGATCCGCATCCGGGACGGGGTGGTCTCCAGCCGCCCGGACACGCTCGTCGCCGAGGAACCCCTGGAGATCAGGCTGAACGGCAAGCCACTCGCGATCACCATGCGCACGCCGGGCGACGACTTCGCGCTGGCCGCCGGTTTCCTGGTGAGCGAGGGTGTACTGGCTGCCGCATCCGATCTGCTGAATATCGTCTACTGTGCGGGCGCGACCGTAGACGGCTCGAACACATACAACGTGGTGGACGTGAAGACGGCCCCCGGCGTGACGATCCCCGACATCACGCTCGAGCGGAACGTCTACACCACCTCCTCCTGCGGCCTGTGCGGCAAGGCGAGCCTCGACGCGGTCCGTACGACGGCCCGCTGGCCCATCGCCGACACTCCCCCGGTCCGCGTCGCCCCGGAGCTGCTCGCGAGCCTCCCCGACCGGCTGCGCGCGGCCCAGCGGGTCTTCGACCGGACCGGCGGCCTGCACGCGGCGGCCCTGTTCACCGAGGACGGGGAGCTGCTCGACATACGGGAGGACGTGGGCCGGCACAACGCGGTCGACAAGCTGGTCGGCCGTGCCCTGCAGAACGGGGACCTGCCGTTGTCGCGGACGATCCTGCTGGTGTCGGGCAGGGCGTCCTTCGAGCTGGCGCAGAAGGCCGTGATGGCGGGCATCCCGGTGCTGGCGGCGGTCTCGGCGCCGTCCTCGCTGGCCGTGGACCTGGCCGCGGAGACGGGGCTGACGCTGGTGGGCTTCCTGCGGGGCAGTTCCATGAACGTGTACGCGGGCGAGGACCGCATCGCCCTGCGGGCCGCGGCCGCCCAGGGCTGACCGGTTCCCCGCGACACGGCGGCGGGGCCCCGACCGGCGGGGAGCGCCCCCTGCGCCGCAGGGGCCCCGCCTCACCGACGCCTGCCCCTCATCAGCCCTGGGCCTGCGCCCGCGCGGCCGCGGCGAAGGCCGCGACCAGAGGTGAGCGCCGGCTCGCCTCCCAGGCGAGGTAGACCTGGTCCGGGTCGGCATCCGTCACCGGCACGTAGGTGATGTCCGGGCGGGAATACTGCCCGGCGACGGACTCCGGGACAAGGGTGATGCCCTGTCCGGCCACCACGCGTTCGAACTTCTCCTCGACGGTGCGGATCGGGACGTCGTCCGGCCCGGCGTCGGCGTAGCACAGGCAGTCACGTAAGGAGAACGGGATGAGTCTGCGAGGACAACGGATCGTCGTCATCGGCGGCACAGCGGGCATCGCTCTGACGGTCGCGGAGGCGGCCGCGCGGGAGGGCGCGGGGGTGGTGGTCGCCTCGCGCAGCCGGTCGCGTGTGGACAGGGCGCTGCGACGGCTGCCGGCGGGCAGTGAGGGGCACGCCTCGACGTGACCGAGGAGGCGGCCGTACAGGCGTTCTTCGAGCAGGTCGGCGCCTTCGACCACCTCGTCTTCACCGCCCGTGAACCCCTGAGGTTCCAGCCGCTGGCGACCACGGAGCTGACGGGAGCCCGGAGCTTTCTGGACACCCGGCTGTGGGGCGCGTACACGGCGGTCAAGCACGCCGCACCGGTGATCCGGGAGGGCGGTTTGATCGTGCTGACCACGGGCACCATCGCGCGCCGACCGCTGCCGGGGGCCAGCGTGGTGGCCGGTCTGGCCGGGCGATGGAATCGCTCACCCGGGCGCTCGCCCTGGAACTCGCGCCCGTCCGGGTCAACGCGGTCTGCGCCGGTGTCGTCCGTACCGATCTGTGGCAGGACCTGCCGGAGGGGGAACGCGACGCCCTGTTCGAGTCCGCCGTCGAGTCGCTCCCCGTCGGGCGGGTGGGCGAGCCGGAGGACATCGCCCAGGCGTACCTGTATCTGATGCGCGGCGGCTACAGCACCGGCTCGGTGGTGGTCGTGGACGGGGGAACGGTCCTGGTCTGAGCGCTCAGTGCGTCGTGAAGCGCAGCTGAGCGGCCGTCACCACCGTGCCCAGCCGAGGGAAGTCGAGCCGCACCGACGCCTCGTGCTCGGCCGCCGTGAACGCGGCCATGGCGTCCTCCACGAAGACGAGGTCGTAGCCGAGGTCGCCGCCCGCGCGGGCGGTGGACTCCACGCCGAGGTTGGTGGCGATGCCACCGAACACGATCCCGGTGACGCCGCGTTCGCGCAGGCGCTCGTCGAGGCCGGTGCCCTGGAAGCCACCGATCGTCCGCTTCACGATCTCGATGTCGCCGTCGTGCGGCAGGCCGGCCGCCAGCCCGCTGCCGGACGGCTGTTCGGCGACACCCGGGCGCTCGACGCGTACGAGCACGACGGCTGCGCCGGCCGAGCGGAAGCGGGTCGCCAACTCCCGGCAGACGGCGAGGACTTCGGTTCCCTTGCGGGGTTCCAGCGGCAGGGCGACGATGCGCTCCATCAGGTCGACGAGGACGAGTGCGGTGCGCGCGGGGTCGAGCGCGAGGGGTGCGGCGTTCATGACGGAACGTTATCGGTAGTGAGCCGTCCGTACCGGAAATCTGGGTCAACAGGCCCATGAACTGGTCGCGTTCGGCTGCCGTCAGCAGGCGAGGAGCGCGTCGTTCGCCGCGCGGGCCACTTCTCGCAGCGTTGCAGCAGGCGCGCGCCTCGTCCGTGGGGGAGACCGCGTTCTGCGGCGGTCCCCGGGGGTGCTGTTCGCGCGCGGCCAGGCCCGCGGACTGAAGGTCGTTGAGGATGCCGACGAGGTCCTTGGAGTCGAGCCGGACGCCGCGGCCAGGTCGACCTGGCGACCGGGGCAGGTCGCGGACGGCGGAAAGCACCACGTGGTGCCACGTCTTCATGCCTTCCGCGGCCAGCGCCTCGGCCACCAGGCCCGGCCGCGGGCGGCCGCGCGGCCGAAGGAACCAGCTGAGCGGTGGCACTCGTCCGCAGCGGCCTGGTCGCTCGGCGCCCTGACGGCAGCGCGGCCCGTGCCGGGAGAGGCGGTCCTGAATACGGCCGCGGCGAGCGGAGTCGGCCCGGCGGGAGCTGTGGCGGATGTTCGCGGACGGCACGCTGCAGCCCGCCGTACACGAGGTGTTAGCGCTCGAGGACGCGGGGAAGGCGCACGAGGCGATCGAGCCGCGCGGCAATCTTGGAAGGGCGCTGTCGCGCCCCTGGCCCCGCCGGGCTATGCCCCCCAGGCGCGCCGCTTGTGGCGCGCCAGCGGCCCTGACTGACGTCTGTGACGGATCGTCAGACATAGCATGTCCAGATGTTCAGACAGGAAGGTCGCCCCACGTCGTCGGCCGGGTTCCCCACACGTCTCAGACCCACCTTGACCGCGCTCATCGCCACCGCGGCGGTGGCCGCGTCGCCCACGCCCGCCCACGCCCGACCCACCACCTCCGCACCGGAGTTCCAGCAGCAGATCCTCTTCGAGGCCTCCCAGGATCCCGGCTACGCCTGCTTCCGCATCCCGACGATCGTGCATACAGTCGACGGCACACTGCTGGCATTCGCCGAGGGCCGGGTTCTCGACTGCGGTGACGCCACCGACATCGACATCGTCCTCAAGCGCTCCACGGACGGCGGCCGCACCTGGGGACCGCTCCAGGTGGTCAACGACGGCGGCGGCGACACTCACGGCAACCCGGCCCCGGTCGTGGACCGGCAGACCGGCCGCATCCTGCTCGCCGAGACCTACAACACGGGCCGTACGGACAGCGCCGGTTGCTCCGTGCCCTGCGACCGCACCCCGCGTCTGCAGTACAGCGACGACGACGGTCTGACCTGGTCGGCGCCGCACGACCTGAGCGCCGAGATCATGCCCGCGCACTGGAACTCCTGGTACGCCACCGGCCCGGTGCACGGCATCCAGCTCACCCGCGGCCCGCATGCCGGCCGCCTGGTGTTCGGAGTCAACGCCGAGACATGGAACGGCAGTCGGGTCACCGCCAACCACGCGGCCCTCGTCGTCAGTGACGACGGCGGCGACCACTGGAGGATCGGCGCCACCGACTCCTGGCCGCTCGCCGGCGACGGCACTTTCCGGCAGAAGCCTGCTGAGCTGACCCTCACCGAGCGCACCGACGGCTCGCTCCTGGTCAGCGGCCGCGAGGAGGAGGGCACCGTTCTCGGCCACCGCACCCAGGCCGTCAGCCTCGACGGCGGCGACAGCTTCACGGCCCCCTTCGCCCCGCTCCCGGACCTGTACGCGCCCCAGGTCCAGTGCGCGACCCTCGGACTCGGCGACCGCACCCTGCTGTCCTGCCCCGGCGACCCGGACCGCCGACGGACGATGACGATCCGCTCCTCCTACGACGGCGGCCGCTCCTGGGACACCGTCGACCGCGCCACGGTCGTCACCACGGACTGGTCCGGCTACTCCGACATGGCGGCGATCGACGATCACACGGTGGGCCTGCTGTACGAGGGAGGAACCGCCGACGCGCGCGACGAGATCCGCTTCGCCCGGTTCACTTCGGACTGGCTGCGGCCACGCCGCGGCCCCGATCCGACCACCGCCGACCTCGCCCCGCAGGCCGGCCCCGCGGCCGTCCTCGGCGGAGCGAAACAGACGGACGGCGCGGTCGGCGGCGCGCTGGAGTTCGACGGCGCGGACGACGCCGTACGCTTGCCGTACCGTGCACAACTCCCCCTCGGCACAAAAGACTTCACGGCGTCGCTGTGGTTCCGCCACACCGCCAGGACGGGGGAGCAGCCGCTGCTGTGGATGGGCGGGGTCGGCAACCGCCAGCCGCAGGTCCGGCTGCGCGGTGAGCCCGCGAGCGGCCGGGTGCGCGGGCTGATCACCGTGCGGGAGGGCCGGACGACCCTCCGCATGGCATCCGTGAGCACCGCCGACGCCTACAACGACGGCCGGTGGCACCATCTGGCCCTGCGCCGTGGCGGCGGCCGACTGGCCCTGTTCATCGACGGCAGAGCGATCGGCGCCGCGGACGTACCGGGCTCGGTCAGCCGTAACTCGCCCTTCGGTGTGCACATCGGGCAGCGCATGGACAGCAGGGCGTTCTTCACCGGTGCGATCGACGACGTCCGCGTCTGGGACCGGGCGCTGACCGACGAAGAACTCGCCCCCGGCGGGGCGCCGGTGGGCGATCCCGTCCTGTGGCTGCCCATGGACCGGATGAGCGCGAGCCACTAACGTCCCGGATCGTGCCCGAGGACACACGAGCACGACAGCGCACGGGAGCCGGGGTCGGTCTGCTGCTGACCCTGGTTCTCGCGGCCGTGCTGCTCACCGCACTCCCGGACGACCGTGAACAGGATGGCGACGACTGCATACCGCATACCGTCGGCTCGTGGTCGACCGACGACCGTCTCACCACCGAATTCGCCCGCTACGGCGACGACGCGACCCGTACCGACGACTGGACCGGCGGCGACGGCACACACTCGGTGCGGCTGCCGGACGGCCGGATGCTGTGGCTGTTCTCGGACACCTACCTCGGACAGGTGCACGGCCCGCCCAACCCGGTCGGCGAGTCCTACGCCTGGCGGGACACAACAGCCCCGCTGGTGCGCAACTCGGCCGTGGTGATGCGCGACGGACGCCTTCAGACCACGCTCCCCGCGCCCCTCTTCCCCGACCCGGGCCCGAACCAGTGGCGCTGGCCGGTCGCGGCCCGCGTCGAGCCGCGCTCCCCCGGCTCCTCCGAGCAGGTCCTGCGGGTGCTGCTGTGGGTCCGGACGGCGGGCTCGGCCCCCTGGATCTACGGGGTGCCCACCGCCACCGAGGTCGCGACCCTGTCCCTGCCCGACCTGCGCGTGGAGTCGGTGGTGAACGTGCTCGACCAACAGCAGGTCCAGGACCCGTCCCGGCGCGTGCTGTTCGGCACCACGCTGGTGAAGAAGGGCGACTGGACGTACGTCTTCGGCGGCGACGACGGCCAGGCCGCGTCCCGGCCCACCTCGTCGGCGTATGTGGCGCGGGTGCCGGAGGGCGGGCTCGGCGATCCGGCCGCCTGGGAGTACTGGGACGGCTCGGCGTGGACGGCCCGCGCCCGCCCGGCCGCGGTGCTGGGCGACGGGCAGCGCACCGGAGTGGGCAGCGCTTTCTCCGTGGTCCGCCAGGAGGGGACGTACATGCTGTTCACGATGGCCTCGGGGACGAAGGGACTGACCACGGTGACCTCGTACTGGTCCTGCTCCCCCACCGGTCCCTGGCACGGCCCGACCAAGGACTTCAGTCCGACGCTGCCACCGGGCCAGGTCGCCGCCTACAACCCCCAGACGCACCCCGAGCTGAGCGACGACGGGCGGCTCGTGCTCAGCTACGACGTCAACTGGCTGGAGCCGACCGGCGCCGCCGCGCAGCTCAACCGGAATGTGTCCCTGTACCGACCGCGGTTCGTGACGCTGCGGCTGGCTCCGAAGGCGTGACCTCCTCGCGGGGGTCGCGCGAGCGGCGTTTGGCGATCACCGCGCACACCATCAACTGCATCTGGTGGAAGAGCATCAGCGGCAGCACGGCCAGCGAGGCGTGCGCGCCGAACAGCACGCTCGCCATGGGCAGCCCGGAGGCGAGAGACTTCTTCGAGCCGGCGAACTGGATCGCGATCCGGTCCTCGCGGTCGAAGCGCAGCGCCTTGCCGCCGTACCAGGTCAGGGCGAGCATCACGGCGAGCAGCACCGCCTCGACGGCGAGCAGACCCGCCAGCCGGACGGGGCTCACCTGGTGCCAGATGCCCTGGACCATGCCCTCGCTGAACGCGGTGTAGACGACGAGGAGGATCGAACCGCGGTCGACCAGACCGAGGACCTTCTTGTGCCGGGCGACGAAGCCCCCGATCCAGCGCCGCAGCACCTGCCCCGCGACGAACGGCACCAGCAGCTGGAGCACGATCTTGAGGAGCGAGTCGGCGGAGAACCCGCCGGCGCTGCTGCCGAGCAGGGTGGCCGCCAGCAGCGGGGTGATGACGATGCCGGCCAGGGAGGAGAAGGAACCCGCGCAGATCGCGGCGGGCACGTTGCCGCGGGCGATGGACGTGAAGGCTATGGACGACTGGATGGTCGACGGGACGAGCGTGAGGAAGAGCAGCCCCTGGTAGAGCGGGTGCGTCAGGAACACCGGGACGAGTCCGCGGGCGGCCAGGCCCAGCAGCGGGAACACGACGAACGTGCAGGCCAGGACGGTGACGTGGAGCCGCCAGTGCTTGAGTCCGTCCAGCGCCTCACGGGTGGACAACCGGGCGCCGTAGAGGAAGAACAGGAAGGCGATCGCGCCGGTGGAGGCACCGGAGGACACGTCGGCCGCCGTCCCGCGGGCGGGGAGGAGGGCCGCGAGGCCCACCGTCCCGAGCAGCAGCAGGATGTACGGGTCGATCGGCATCCAACTCGGCCATCGCAGGCGTTTCACGGTGCTCCACTTGCTCGGTGCTGTCGGCGGTACGGGGGACGGGCCCTCCGGTACGAAGGGCCCTTTACTACAGGGGCACGGATCCCCTCTCCATCCTGCTCCCCCGTCCGGCGATCGGGAATCCGGTATACCGCACTCACTGTCATCATGTTTCGCGATAACCTGGGAGCGTGTACGACCCCTCCCAGCTGCGTACGTTCCTCGCGGTGGCCCAGACGCTGAGCTTCACGCAGGCCGCCCGGCGGCTCGGGCTGCGCCAGTCGACCGTCAGCCAGCACGTACGGCGGCTGGAGGACGCCACCGGACGGCAGCTGTTCAGCCGGGACACCCACTCCGTGGAGCTGACGGAGGACGGCGAGGCGATGCTCGGCTTCGCACGCCGGCTCCTGGAGGTGCACGAGCAGGCGACGGCGTTCTTCACGGGGACGCGGGTGCGCGGCCGGCTGCGTTTCGGCGCGTCCGAGGACTTCGTCCTGACCCGGCTGCCGGAGATCCTGGAGGGCTTCCGCCACGACCATCCCGAGGTCGACCTGGAACTGACGGTCGAGCTGTCGGGCACGCTGCACGAACAGCTGGCGGCCGGGAAGCTGGATCTGGTGCTGGCGAAGCGGCGGCCCGAGGATCCGCACGGGCGGCTGGTCTGGCGGGACGAGCTGGTGTGGATCGGCGCGGAGCGGCTGCGGCTGGATCCGGACCGGCCGGTACCGCTGATCGTCTACCCGCCGCCCGGCATCACCCGAGCGCTCGCCCTGGAGGCGCTGGAGCGGCAGGGGCGGGCGTGGCGCATCGCGTGCACCAGCGGCAGCCTCAACGGCCTGATCGCGGCGGCCCGCGCGGGCCTCGGCGTGATGGCGCATTCACGGGGACTCGTCCCGCCGGGCCTGGTGCGCGTGCCGGAGCGGGCAGGCCTGCCCGAACTGGGCCGCGTCGACTTCGTCCTGGTCCACGGCCGCCGCCGCACCTCGGCCCAGAGCGCGGCGGACGCCCTCGCGACGGCCGTCCTGGCGGGCGGCGACCGACTGCAGCGCCGCGGACGCGGCTGACCCGGAGACGGCGGTACGTCGGCGGCGGTGGCGATGACGCCGGCGCGGACAGTGACGGATCGGGCAGCGCTGACGCTGACAGAAGAGAGGTCCGCGCCCCCGGCGGGACAGGCTGCGACCGGACACGCCGGGAGTAATCGGGTCGTACAGATTCGGTGGAGATTACGGCACCGAAACTTACTCAACCGTCAGTTTTCTGTCCGACCCTTCCCCATGTGAGCGCATTTTCCGCCACTGACCAGTGCATACGTGAGCCATGCTCGGCTTCTGACCCCCTCCCGCCCCGTCTTCGGGTGGGGTAGCTTTCACGGCGCTGTGCGGAGCGCCACAAGATAGCGGGGAGCGGGGTTTGCGCGAGTTCACCAACCCTCCGTTGGCGTTGGCACCGCCGGTGGGCGGACTGGCCGACGTCGTCTTCCAACATGCCCAGGACGACCCCCTGTACATCGCGCTCGGCCGCAAGGACGAGACGGGGCAGTGGCGGGACGTGACCTCCGCCGAGTTCCGCGACGAGGTCCTCGCCCTCGCCAAGGGCCTGCTCGCCCGGGGCGTCCGGTTCGGCGACCGGGTCGCCATCATGTCCCGCACCCGCTACGAGTGGACGCTGTTCGACTTCGCGCTGTGGACGATCGGCGCCCAGGTGGTGCCGCTCTACCCCACCTCCTCGGCCGAGCAGTGCTTCTGGACGCTGTACGACGCCGAGGTCTCGGCGGCGATCGTGGAGCACGAGGACCACGCGATGACGATCGCCACCGTCATCGACCGGCTCCCCCAACTGCGCCAGTTGTTCCAGCTCGACGCGGGCGCGGTGCAGGAGCTGTACGACGCCGGCGCGCACCTCGACGACGAGGTGGTGCACCGGCACCGGCAGGCGGTCACCCCGGACTCGGTCGCGACGATCATCTACACCTCGGGCACCACGGGTCGCCCCAAGGGCTGTGTCATCTCGCACGGCAACTTCATGTTCGAGGCGGACACGGTCATCCAGCGCTGGGAGCCGGTGTTCCACTCCAAGAAGGGCGACCAGGCGGCGACTCTGCTGTTCCTGCCGCTCGCGCATGTCTACGGGCGGATGGTCGAGGTCGCCGGAATCCGCGGCAAGGTCAAGTTCGGCCACCAGCCGCAGCTGAGCGCCTCGGCCCTGCTGCCCGACCTGGCCGCGTTCAAGCCGACCTTCTTCCTGGCGGTGCCGTACATCTTCGAGAAGGTGTTCAACGCGTCCCGCCGCAAGGCGGAGCGGGAAGGCAAGGCCGGGCCGTTCGAGAAAGCCGTCGAGGTCGCCGTGAAGTACGCGGACGCGGTGGAGGCGAAGGCCTGGGGCATCGGGCCCGGGCCGTCAGCGGGTCTGCGCATGCAGCACCAGCTCTTCGACAAGCTCGTCTACGCCAAACTACGGGCCGCGATGGGCGGCCGTATCCGGCACGCGATGACCGGCGGCTCGGGGATGGACCGCAAGCTCGGGCTGTTCTTCGCGGGGGCGGGTGTGCACATCTACGAGGGCTACGGCCTCACCGAGTGCACCGCGGCCGCGACCGCCAACCCGCCCGACCGCACCCGCTACGGCACGGTCGGGCAGCCCATCCCGGGCATGACCGTGCACATCGCGGACGACGGCGAGATATGGCTGCGCGGCGAGAACGTCTTCCAGGGCTACCTCAACAACCCCAAGGCCACCGACGAGGCCCTGCACGACGGCTGGCTGGCCACCGGCGACCTCGGCTCCCTCGACGAGGACGGCTTCCTCACCATTACCGGCCGCAAGAAGGAGATCCTCGTCACGTCCGGCGGCAAGAGCGTCTCGCCGGGGATGCTGGAGGAACGGGTGCGCGACCATCCGCTGATCTCCCAGTGCATCGTCGTCGGCAACGACCGCCCGTACGTCGCCGCCCTGGTCACCCTCGACCACGAGGCCGTCGAACACTGGCTGGCGATGCGCGGCAAACCGCAGATGCCGCCGGCCCAACTGGTGCGCGACGCGGACCTGGAGACGGAGGTGCGGCGCGCGGTGGTCGCCGCCAACACGCTCGTCTCCCAGGCCGAGTCGATCCGCACCTTCCGCATCCTGGCCCAGCCGTTCACCGAGGAACACGGCCTGCTGACCCCGTCGTTGAAACTGAAGCGCAAGGCGATCGAGAACGCGTACGCCAATGAGGTCGAGGCGCTGTACCGGGCCTGAGGTTGTTTCCGGCGGATTCTCCGGTCAGGAATGCATCGCGGCTCGTGATCGTTGACGATGGGAGTACCACCTGACGACAACCGTAAGGATCGAGAGCTCGTGAGCAGCAAGGTCCCCCCGATCATCCTCAACAACGGCGTCGAGATGCCCCAGCTGGGCTTCGGCGTCTGGCAGGTGCCGGACGACGAGGCGGAGCAGGCGGTCACCACCGCGTTCGAGGCCGGGTACCGCAGCATCGACACAGCGGCGATCTACGGCAATGAGGAAGGCACCGGCAAGGCCATCGCCGCCTCTGGCCTCTCCCGCGAGGACATCTTCGTCACCACCAAGCTCTGGAACAGCGACCAGGGGTACGACTCCACGCTGCGCGCCTTCGACACGTCGCTGGAGAAGCTGGGCCTGGAATACGTCGACATGTATCTGATCCACTGGCCGCTGCCGTCCGTGGACAAGTACGTCGACACGTACAAGGCGTTCGAGAAGCTGCACGCCGACGGCCGTGTCCGGGCCATCGGTGTCTCCAACTTCCTGCCGGAGCACCTTCAGCGGCTGATCGGCGAGACCTCGGTCATTCCGGCGGTCAACCAGATCGAGCTGCACCCGCACCTGCAGCAGCACGCCTCCCGTGAGTTCCACGCCGAGCAGGGCATCGCCACCGAGGCCTGGTCGCCGCTCGGTCAGGGCAAGGGCCTGCTGGAGGTTCCGGCGATCGTGGCCATCGCCCAGAAGCACGGCCGTACCCCGGCCCAGGTCGTGCTGCGCTGGCACCTCCAGCTCGGCAATGTAGTGATCCCGAAGTCCGTGACGCCGTCCCGGATCAAGGAGAACATCGAGGTCTTCGACTTCAGCCTGGACACCGAGGACCTGGCGGCGATCAGCGCACTGAACGAGGACCGTCGGCTGGGTCCGGACCCGGCCGTGTCAACATGACCTGACCTGACGTCGACGGCTTCGCGCCCCGGGACCGGCACCACGGTCCCGGGGCGCGCTCGTCTGCCGGCCGCCTGGCCGGGGGACGACACCCGGCTGAGGTCGCTTTGGTCATATAGGCGGCTCGTCATGATCGAATCCGGTGTGGAAGCTTTCCGGACAGAAAGGTCATCCGACGTGCGCATCCGACCACTGCCCCTGGCCGCGGCCTCGGGAGCCGCGCTGCTCGCCGCCGGGTTGCTGCCCGCCGGCGCTTCCGGCACCCCACGTCCGACGTCGGCCCAGACCCGAGTCCAGGTCCAGGTCCAGGTCCAGGTCCAGGCCCAGGTCCAGGTCCAGGCCCAGGAGGGCACGGTCGGCGCGGCCGAACTGCTCGCCGAGGTGACGTCCTGTGACCCGATCTCCCACGGCAGGTACCGCACCGACGCGGGGGCGCGGGCCACCGTCCCGGTGTGCGGCAAGAACGGCGCGGTCTTCTGGAAGGCCGACATGGACATCGACTGCGACGGTCAACGAACCGCCCGGTGCAACGAGGACACCGACCCCGGGTTCCACGGCGACACCGCCGTCCACCAGTCCGACGGCAAACCCCTGAAGTCCGACACCCTGCCGTACGTCGTCGTGCCCAGCCCCAGCCGCACGTGGAACTACAAGGCCGCGGGTATCAAGGGCGGCGGTGTGGTCGCGGTGATCCACCGCGGCCGGGTCCAGTACGCGGTCGTCGGCGACACCGGCCCCAGGAAGATCATCGGGGAGGCCTCGTACGCCACCGCGCGGGCCCTCGGCATCGACCCGGACCCGGCACACGGCGGCACCGGCTCCGGGGTGACATACATCCTGTTCACGAACTCACGGGTCTCCCCCATCGAGAGCCACAGCGCGGCGGTGTCCCTCGGCGAGCGGTTGGCGGAACAGTTTCTTCAGGACAACTGACTGCGGCGATAAGTCAGTTGGGCTGCCCGATCGGCCGTACGACGACGGTGTTGACGTCGACGCCGGCGGGCTGCCCGACGGCCCAGACGACCGAGTCGGCGATCTGGTCGGCGGTGAGCAGGTGACCGGGCGGCAGGCTGCCGTAGCTGTCCCAGAAGGGAGTCTCGACCCGGCCGGGCGCGATCAGGGTGACGCCGACGCCGAACTCGGTCACCTGACGGCGGGTGTTCTCGGCGAGCCCGGTCACCGCCCACTTCGTCGCCCCGTAGAGGTTGCCCGGCCCGTGGACGAACCCGGCGACGCTGCCGACCAGCACGATCCGGCCGCGGGTCTCCTTCAGGGCGTCGATCGACGCGCGGATGAGCAGTGCGGGGCCGAGGACGTTGGTCAGCACCATCTCGGTCCAGCCGGCGGGGTCGCCTTCGGCGACCGAGTCGTGGGTGGCGAAACCGGCGTTGGCGACGACTGTATCCAGTCGACCGTATTCCTTGAGCGTACGGTCGACAGCCGACTGTATGTCGTCGTAGTCGGCCGCGTTGCCGACCATCGTCAACAGACCGTCGGGATGCCCGAGTTCGTCGGCGAATCCGCGCAGCCGCTCCGCGCCGCGACCGGTGACGGCGACCCGCTGCCCCGAGTCGAGCAACCGCCGGGCGACCGCGGCGCCGATGCCACTGCCGCCGCCGGTGATGAGCGTGACCGGTGAGTCGGTCATGAGTACCCCCCTGGGTTCTTCGTTGGACGCCCGGCAGTCCATCAGTTGGAGCGCTCTCGATGTCAAGGACGTGAGGAGGGATCAGTGCCCGCAGGTGCCGCGATACTCGGCCGAGGGGAAGTAGCGGCGCCACTCGGCCTCGGTCAGACCGCGTCGCGCCCGCGCGCACACCTCTTCCGCCGCCCGGCTCGCCGCCAACAGGCGGGCACGCTCGGCGAGATGCGGAGTGGCGATGCGCAACTCGCTGCTGTCACCGGTGAACCCGAGCCCGAGAACGGGCCCGTCCCCGGCCGGCAGCGTCGCCGCCGGCAGGGCGGGCGAGGCCGTCTCCCATACCTCTACGTTCCCGCCGGGCGCGCCGCTCGCGAGGAGTGAGCCGTCGGCGGAGAACGCCAGC
The DNA here is from genome assembly GCF_040295365.1 of Streptomyces sp. NPDC002838. NCBI lineage: Bacteria > Bacillati > Actinomycetota > Actinomycetes > Kitasatosporales > Streptomycetaceae > Streptomyces > Streptomyces sp. NPDC002838. Next base: position 46,629 of record NZ_JBEOVF010000053.1, read on the forward strand.
GCCGTGTCCTGCGCGGTGGAGCCGACGGCCCTCAGTACCGCGATCCTGCGCCAGGTGCGGGCGTCCCACAGTGTGAGGCGGCCCTGGGAGTCGGCCACGGCGAGGTATCGGCCCTCCGGGCTGAAGGCACCGTCGCGGAGGAGGTCCTCGCCGTCGACTCCCTTGACTCCCTTGCGGGGCTTGCCGGTTGACACGTCGACGAGGGTTCCCTCGGGGGTCAGCGCGGTGCGGCCCGTGGGGTCGACGGTCACGGCCATGGAATCAGTGCCGTCGACGGTGACGCGGGGGGTCGCGTCGGACGTCGGCGCGTCCCGCCAGCTCCCGCCCAGCAGCCCCTGCAGCGAGAGGGTACGTACGACGCTGGTCCGTCCGCCCTCGCGGTAACGCAGCACGCCCTTGCCGGGGTCCAGACGGATGTCGCCAATCGTGGAGGCGGCCACGGGATGGGTGAGGAGCGGCTCGCGCGCGCTGTCGTCCGCCGGGGCCGGAAGGTCCGTACGCCACAGCGTGAAGGAGCCCCTGCCCCAGGCCAGGGCGTAGGCACCGGCGAACTCCACGGCGTGCGCGCCGCCCGCGATCTTCAGCCGGGGACGCTCGCGGCCGGGCCCGGAAGTCCCAGGTCACGATCCCGTCGGAGGTACCGGATGCCACGGCCCGGTGATCGGGCGTGAACGTGAGTTCCCCCTGGCACAGCGTCCGCTGGGTCGGCCGGGGCACCCGCGTGGCCACGAGGCGTCCCTGGACGCCGTCGAGGACCTGTAGTCGGTCACCGTCGTGCGAACACCAGGCGAGGTACCGGTCGTCACGGCTCAGCACGGGCAACCCGCCGTCATCGCTGCCCCGGTCGTACCGGAACAGCACCCGCTGCCGGCGCACGTCCCACACTTCGAGCGTCGCCCGGCCGTCGTCCGCGCCCAGCACGGGACGCCGTACGACGAAGGTGCGCCCGCTCGGCCCGAACATGCCTTCAATATTGGTCGGCGCCCCGGTCGCGAGCCGGCGTGTGCTGCCGTCCGCCAGTCCGCCGATCACCATGCCCGCACCCTCCGGTGAACGGTATGCGACATACCGACCATCGGCGCTGGCATCGAGCACCCCCTCGGACAGACCGGGGCGCTGAACGGAACGGATGCGCCGGTGCCCCGGCACGTCCCACTGGACCGCCTTGTCGTGGACGACCGTCGTCAGGATCCGGCCGTCGCGGCTGAGCCAGGCGGGCGCGTTCAGCGCCCGTCCGCCGTCCTCGGGCTGGGTGAACACGTCCTGCTCGCTCTGCGCGGCGGCCGTCCTCAGCGCCTCCCGCGTCTCCGGCAGGTCCGCGGTGCGCCAGGCGGCGAGCGCCAGCCGCATCGCGGCGCGCGGGTCGGCGGAACGGAGCGTGTCGGCCTGGGCGGCGGCCCGGCGGGCCTCGGCCTCGTCGCGCTGCCGTGCACTGACCCCGCTCTGCCACCAGGCGGCCGCGCCCGCGAGCACGGCCAGGCACAGCAGCACGGCGAGGGCGCCGGTCAGCGTGCGCAGGCGGCGGGCCGCCCGGGCCGCGGCTCGCCGACCCTGCTCGTACGCCGCGATGCTCGCGGTCACGAAGTCGCGTTCGAGCCTGTTCAACTCGCCCGCCACCGCGCCCGCCTGGCCTCCGTCGCCGAAGGTCTCGCGCGCCTCGGTCAGCCGTGTCCCCCGGTACAGCGCGCCCGCGTCCCGCTCCAACTCCTCCCAGGTGAGGGCCGCTTCGGTGAGCCGTCGGTGCAGGCGGAGCCGCTCGCGGTCCTCGTCCAGCCAGCCGCGCAACCGCGGCCAGGCGCCGATCAGCGCTTCGTGGGCGAGGTCGACCGTGTCGTCGTCGACCGTCAACAGCCGACTGTCTACAAGCTGCTCCAGAACGTATGCGGTCGTCTCGTCGGCGTCGAGTTCCGCGCGGTCGACGGGGCGCCGGGTGTCCTCGGTGCCGTCGCCGGGATTCACCAGGCGCAGCAGCAGGGCGCGCAGCGCGGCAGCCTCGGCGGGTGTGCACCTGGTGTAGGCGGCCTCCGCGGTGTGGGCGACGGCGCCCCGGACTCCGCCGACGGCCTCGTACGCGGCGAGGGTCAGCGCCTTGCCGGTGCGGCGCCGCCACACCTCGCGCAGGGCGTGGGCCATCAACGGCAGACCGCCCGGCTCGCCGGCCACGTCCGCGACGATCCGCGCGGTCAGGGCGCGTTCCACGACCAGGCGTCGTGCGGCAGCCGGCCGCACCACGGCCTGGCGAAGGTCGTGCGGCGACATCGGTCCGACGAGCAGGGCGGAGTCCCGCAGCACCTCGGCGAGCGGCCCGTGCTCGGCGCAGCGGCCGTAGAAGTCGGCGCGCACGGCGATCAGCACACGCAGCCGGGACGCCGAATCGGAAGCCGTGAGCAACTGCCCAAGGAAGCGGGCCCGTTCGGCGGGGTCCGCGCAGAGGGTGAAGACCTCCTCGAACTGGTCGACGACGAGCAGCGTGTCGCCCGACGCCTCGTGTGGGGTGAACAGGGCCGCGTGGATGCGGGCCGGATGAGGGCCGGGGGTGAGCAGGCGGATGGTGGCGAGGCGTAGGTCGGGGTGGGTCGCCTCGCGCAGCGCCGGGATCAGACCCGCCCGCAGCAGCGACGACTTGCCGCTGCCCGAGGCGCCGACGATCGCCGCGAATCTCGTGCGGGCGGTGAGCCGGAGCAGGTCGGCGGTCAGGTCGCCCCGGCCGTGGAAGTGCTCCCCGTCGCCGGTCTCGAACCGGGTGAGTCCCGGGTAGGGGCTGTCCTCGCCGTCCGGGTCGTCCCCCGCTTCGGCCGACTCGGCGACGGCCTCCCGCCATCGGCGCTCCCACTCCCCGGTGTCGCCGCCGCACGCGGTGACGTAGGCCAGGAGCACCGGCAGGGTGGGCAGGCGTTCGCCGCCTGCCGCGGCGGACAGCGTGGGCGCCGAGTAGCCCGCGCCCAGCGCCATCGCGCGGTAGGTCGGGGTGCCCGCCTCGTCGCGCAGCTTGCGCAGTTCGTACGCGAAGCGCTGTACCGCGCCCGCGCCCGGATCCAGCGGTTTCTCCCGGCGCCCCATGCGTGCCTCCCCCTCGGTCACGGCCGTCCCACAAGCTAACAACCGGCCTCCGCGAATTGATGGGCACGCCGAATCGGGGCTGCCCAACAATCCTTCGGCGTCTGAACTCGTCGGTGCACGCCTCCTCTCGACCCGCTCCCGCGGCCTCGCGCCTGGACCCACGCACCGGAGTCAGTCATCGCCACCACACACTCTCCTGGACCTCTTCTGCGGCCCGCCCGGTTGCCCTCCGCACCCGCCGTTCGACGCCGACGCACGCCCTGGCACGCGCTCGTCCCTGTCGCCCTCTCCCTGGCCCTCGGGCTGTGGGGCGTCCGGCGGGGCGGCAGCATGTGGCGGGACGAGGCGGTGACGTACGACATGGCGCGGCGCTCGCCGGGCGACCTGTGGCCGACGCTGGAGCAGATCGACGCCGTGCACGGGCTGTATTACCTGGTGCTGCACGGGCTGTTCCGGATCTTCGGCGGGGTGGACCCGCTGCTGGTGCTGCGGTTGCCGTCGGTGCTGGCGGCCGCCGCGGCGGCCGGGACGCTGGCGTTGCTGGGGAGCCGTCTGGCCGGCCCGCGCGCGGGGCTGTGGGCCGGGGTCGTCTTCGCGCTGCTGCCACCGGTGCAGCGGTATACACAAGAAGGTAGATCGTATGCACTCGTGTGCGCCCTGGTCGTGTGGGCGTCGTATCTGCTGATACGGGCCGTGGAGCGGGCGACCCCGCGCGCCTGGACCGGTTACGCGGCGGTCATGCTGACCGCCTGCCTGCTGCACGAGTTCGCCGTGCTGGCCCTGGTCGCGCATCTTGTGGCGCTGCCACGGGCTGCCCGCCGCGCCTGGGTTCTGGCGGCGCTCGCGGTCTGCCCGGGCCTGGCCCCGCTGGTCGTGCTGAGCACACGTCAGTCGGCCCAGGTGGCGTGGATCGGCGGCCTCGGCGCCGCCGCGGTCGTCGGCTTCGTCGGCGTAACCGTGCTCGGGGTGGCCTGTGCGGCATTGCTCGGAGGTGTCCGAAGGAGCCGGGGCCTCGTGGGGCTCACGGCGCTGGCCCTGCCCCTGCTCGCCCTGCCCGCGTTCCTGCTCATCGCACTCACTCCGCTGAAGCCGCTGTACGTGGACCGTTACGTCCTCTACGGCCACGCGGGAACGGCCCTGCTGGTCGGCGCCGCCCTCGAGCGGCTCGTGCGCGCCGGCGGACGGATCCGGACCGTCGCCGTGCTCGCGGCCGGGGCGGCCGTGCTCGCGCTGCTGCCGGTCACCTTGCAGCTGCGTACGCCGCAGAGCCGTACCGACGACGTCGGCGCCGTCGCCGAGGCCGTCCGTGCGGAGGGAGGCGACGCCGACGGTGTCCTCTACATGCCGTCGCGGCGCCGGGTGTGGTCGCTGCCGGAACCGGACTCCGTCCGCGGCCTGCGCGACCTCGCCCTCGACCGCGGCCCGGCCGCCTCGCACACGCTGTACGGCACGGAGGTGCCCGCCCCCGTCATCCGCTCCCGCATGCTGGCGGCCACCCGCATCGTCGCCTTGCGCGATCCCGCCGGGCAGCCGGTCGACCACAACGAGCGGGAAGCGGCCAAACGGCGGGTGCTCGCCGCCTACTTCGTGGAGTGCCGGACCCGGCACGTCCTGGGCGCGCGGATCACCGTCTACGCCCGACCGGGCCTGTGCTGAATCCCGTATACCGTCGTCAGCCGGTACGCACGGCGGTGAATACCGTATGCACCGCCAGGACGAAGACATCCGGCCGGTGGTGCACGCTCGCCTCGTCGTCGGGGTCGAGAAGCCGGTCGAGGGTGGCGCGGTCGCCGGCGCCGAGATGGTCGCCGAGGCCGTCGCGGATGCGGGACAGGGAGGCGGCGACGTAGGCGCGGGCCCGGTCGGTGGTCGGTGCGGGCAGGTCGAGCAGGAAGCTGCGCGTACCGGTGGGCCTGAGTCCCGCGGCGGCCATCAGCGCGGGCCAGTCCTCTGTCTCGGCGACGGCGCCGGGCAGGTCCGCGCGCATCCGAGTGAACCAGTCCTCCTGCAGGGCGTCCAGTCGGGCCTGCAGTCCGGGCCGCCCGATGCCGATGTCGCGGGGCAGGAACCGCGCGGGCAGTCCGCCCTCCAGGAGCGCGAGGGTGCCGCCGGGGGCGAGCCGCGCGGCGAAGGCGGCGAGCGCGGCACGCTGGTCGGCGAGGTGGTGCAGACTCCGGCCTGCCCACATCAGGTCGGCGGGGTAGTCCAAGTCGTCGAGGACGCCGGGCAGCTCGCCGGCCAGTGTGCCGAAGCGGTCGGCGACGCCGAGCCGGCCGGCCCGGGCACGGGCCCGCTCCAGCAGCGGCTCGGCGCCGTCGACGGCTACCACCCGGGCGCCGGGGAAGGCCTCGGCGAGCAGACAGGAGACGACGCCGGGACCGCTGCCCGCGTCGACGATCAGCCCCGGCTCGGTCTGCTTGTGGCCGAGCCAGGCCAGGGCCCGTTCGTACAGGGGTGTGAACAGCTCCGCCTGCGTCTCCAGCAGCGGGCCCATCTCGGTCCAGTCGATGTCGGTGTGGTCGTGGTGATGGCCTGCGTGGCCGTGGCCGTCGTTGCTGTGGCTGTCGTGGTGGTGGTCGTGCGCCATGGTGGTCAGCCTCTCGTCGCGATGCGGCCAGCGTGCGCCGACGCACCGCGACGGGGCCACCGCCCTTGCCGCAACGGCAAAAACGGCGGCCATGCGGACGGGGCGGCTTCCTGTCGATCCGCCGGGGCCGGCCCCGAAGGGCACAGACCCCGGCGGATCACCCGGGTGCTACAGCGCCGGGTAGGCGTTCTTCATGAGCTCCTGGAACTGCGCCGAGAACCAGTGCCCCGAGATCGGGGCGTTCGGCAGGGCGCCGGACAGGTTGTCGCCGTTGCGCGGGTTGCCCGTGTAGGTCGGGTCGCACATCCGGTCGAAGCCCTTGCCCTCGTCGTTCTCGATGAACTCACTCGAACCGTCGGACTCCCCCGGGGGCTTCATCCACACGTAGGCGTCGATCCCGGCGGCCGGGTTGGCCTGCGGGCGCTCGCCGAGGCCGGCACCGGACTGGTTGCACCAGTTGCCGACGTGGATGCGGCGGTCGTAGCGGCCGCCGTTGACGTAGTCGTCCACGCTGGTCATCGGACCCGGGCCGGCGGGTCGGGCGGTGCCGCCCCAGCCGTTGCGGGAGGTGTCGATCAGCATGCCGATGCCGGACGGGAAGCCGACCGAGACCAGCTGGTTGCGGAAGGCCTGGGCGAACGACAGCTCGTCGACGTACCGGTTCCAGTCGACCCACTCCGACTCACGGACCGACTTGCCGCCGACGTTGTCGTTGACCGAGAAGTTGTTCTCCTTCAGGGCGCTGTAGTTGGCCGTGTTGGTGATGAAGCCGTGGACGTCGTTGACCGTGGCGCCCTCGGCGGTCGCCGCCTCCTTGAAGACGTTGGCCGAGGCGCCGAAGTTGTCGTCCCAGCCGATCCAGCCGTGATGTCCGGCGTCCACGTAGTTGTAGACGTTCGGCACGTCGCCGAGCTTGTTCAGCGCGTACCCGACGCCCTTGACGTAGTTGCCGTTGGCCTTCATCACGTCGCACTGCGGGGTGGCCGTCGGGCGGCTGCCGGTGTTGGTGACGAGGTTCGGCAGCGAGTCGATCTCGACGGTGGTCACGATCCGCAGCGAGGCGTACTTCGAGTCGGCGAGGATCGCCTTGATCGGGTCGATGTACTGCGTCTTGTACTTGTCGATCTCGTCGGGCTTCAGCTCGCCGTTGGAGGCGAGGGCCGCGCAGTCACGGCCGGGCAGGTTGTAGATCACCAGCTGGACGACGAGTTCGTCGGAGCCCTTCTGCCGCAGCGCCTCGTCGAGGTGGGCACGCAGACCCATACCGCCGTTGACGCCGTTGATCGCGGCGGTCCGGTCCAGCCAGACACCGGTCGGCTGGTTGGCGATCCGGCTGCCGCCCGGCTCGGCGGCGGCCTTCGCCCGCCATTCCGGGTTCACGTACACTTTGGCGCCGTTGTAGGGGTTGTCGACCCGGTTGGCGGGGCCGCCGGGACCGGGCGGATCGGTGGGCCCGGGGTTGCTGCCGTCATCGACATTGCAGGTCACGCCGTCGAGGGTGAAGGTGGCCGGGATGGCGTTGGTGCCGCTGTACGTGCCCTGGAAGCCGAAGCTGACCGAGCCGCCTGTCGCCAGCGAGGCGTTGTAGCTCTCGTTGGCCGCGGTGACGGCGGCACCGCTCTGGCTGAGCTTGGCGTTCCAGCTGCTGGTGATCTTCTGGTTTCCGGCGTACGACCACTTCACCGACCAACTCGACTTGGCCGCGCTGTTGTTGGTGACGGTGACGTTGGCGGTGAAGCCGGTGTCCCACTGGTTCTGCACCTTGTAGTCGACGGTGCAGGGGACGGCGGCGGCGCCGACGTCACCGGGGACGACGGCCAGTGCCGTCCCGGAGGCCCCGGCGACCAGCGCCAGGGCAGCGAGTATCGCGGTTCTGGTACGACTCATGAGTGCGGGTTCCTTCTCGGTTGCGGGTGTTAGCCGTTCAGGGCGCGCAGGTGATCGCGCAGCCCGATGCCGTACGCGGTGGGCGTACCGTCGTAACTGGAGATCAGGGCGGGACCGGTGTTGCAGTTCCAGGTGTTCCAGGTCCAGCCCAGGTAGGACAGGCCGCGGTCGTCGAACCACTTCATGACCTGGTCGACGAAGCCGTGCGAGCAGGTGTTCTCACCGATCTCCCCGGCCACGAGCGGCACTTGGGCGGCGACCGGGGCCAGCGTGGAGTTGAAGCAGCTCTCGTTCGAGCAGGAGTTGAAGTTGTACACGTGCCAGGCGGCGGCGAGATTGCCCGCCGGGTCCGTGGGCTTGTACGTGAGCCACTGACTGAGGTCGTTCGAGTACGCCAGACCGCCGACCAGGATCAGGTTTCTGGCGCCGGTCTCCCGGATGCTGTCGACGAGATCCTGCATACCGGCGGCCTCGTACCCGATACCGGAGCAGGTGCCGCCGTCCCGCCAGCACTGCCAGGCCTGGGTGGCCGTGGCCGTCGCGCGGTCCGGGTAGGGCTCGTTGAACAGGTCGAAGACGACGGTCGGGTCGTCCTTGAAGGTGCTCGCCACCGACGCCCAGAAGGACGGGGTGTACCGCATGTTGGGCATCGGCTTCTGGCAGCTCGCGTGCACGTCCGAGCAGCCCGAGGAGTTCCCGGTGTACTGGCCGTGGGACCAGTGCAGCTCGAGCATCGGCGTCATACCGTGTGCCTTGACCTTGGCGACCAGGTCCTTGACGGCGTCGATGTAGTTGGCGCCACCGTATTCGGGTGCGATGTTCGAAAGGCCCAGCCAGCACTCCTCGTTGAGCGGGATGCGCACGGTGTTGGCGTTCCAGTCGGCGATCGCCTTGACGGAGGCGTCGTCGACGGGACCGTCCCAGATGCCGCGGCCCTGCACGCACATGAACTCGCCGCCGGACCGGTTCACGCCGAGCAGGCGACGCGTCCCGCCCTTGGCGTCCACGAGCTTGTTGCCCACAACGCGCAGGGCGGGTGCCGTGCCGTCACCGGGGTCCGGCGGATCCGCCGGACCCGGCGTGGGCGACGGTTCGGCGTCGACGTTGCAGGTGGTGCCGTTGAGCTCCAACGACGTCGGTACGGCGGTGCTCCCCGACCCGGAGGCGAGGAACCCGGCGCTGATACTCGCGCCGGTGGCCAGCGAGCCGTTGTAGCTCTCGTTGACCGCGGTCACCGTCGTACCGAACTGGGACCACTTGGCGTTCCAGCCCTGGTTGACCTTCTGGCCGCCGATGAGGTCGAAAGTGAGTCGCCAACTGCTCACCGCGGCCGTGTTGTTGGTGATCCGCACGGCACCCTGGAAGCCGGTGTCCCACTGACTGGTGACGGAGTACTCCACCGTGCAGGCAGGTGCGGCCCCGGACGCCGTGACCGCCGGCACCGTCACGGACCCGACAAGGGCGGCCGCTCCGGCGACGGCTAAAAGTACTGAACGCGGGGGGTGTCGCATGAGCGACTCCTTGCAGTTCGGGCGCGTCGTGACGGACGCGTCGACTGATGGAATCGCTCCCACTGGTGTCAATGAAGCTAGCGCCAAGTGACGGTAAAGAACAGAGGAGTCACTGACTTTTCCTCAACGCCTACTGTCGAATCTTTTCGACTCTTCAAGCACCTTGACCCCTCTCAGCCCCGTCCCCACTATGGGAGCGCTCCCACTGGTTCAAGCCTTGACTTCTCCGAGCCGCAAGGAGGAACCAGCACATGCCCCCCAGGAAAAGACGCCGGGCCGCCCGGCACTTGTGGACCGCTGTCGTGGCGGCCCTGGCCCTTCCGTTCACCATGGTGAGTACGGGTTCGACTCCCGCTCAGGCTGCGGCACTTCAGTGCAGCGTCGACTACAAGACGAACGACTGGGGCGCCGGTTTCACCGCGGACCTGACGGTCACCAACCGCGGCACGGACGCCATCAACGGCTGGACCCTGACCTACAGCTACTCGGGCAACCAGAAGCTGTCGAACGGTTGGAACGGCTCCTGGTCGCAGTCCGGCCAGGCGATCACGGTCAAGAACGCCTCGTACAACGCCACGATCGCCGCCGGCGTCGCCGTCTCCACCGGCGCGCAGTTCACCTACAGCGGCACCAACGCCGCCCCCACGAACTTCGCGGTCAACGGCACCAGTTGCACCGGCGCGCACCAGCCGCCCATCACCGTGCTGACCAGCCCGGCCGCGGGCGCGGTCTACACGCAGGGGGACGCGGTGCCGCTCGCGGCGACCGCCGCGGCCGCCGACGGCGCGACGATCAGCAAGATGGAGTTCTACGACGACACCACGCTGCTGGGCACGGACACAAGCGCGCCCTACACCTTCTCCGCTTCCGGCTTGACCGTGGGCAGTCATTCGCTCCTCGCGAAGGCGTATGACAGCCTGGGCGCGTCCGCGGAGTCCACGCCGGTCGGCATCACGGTCGCCTCGGGCCCCACAGTGGTGGCCTCGACCAACCAGCTGGCCGTCCAGCAGGGCAAGACAGCCACGTACGACGTGAAGCTGTCGACCCAGCCGTCGGGCAACGTGACCGTGACGACCGCCCGCACCGGCGGCAACTCCGGCCTCACGGTGACCGGCGGGGCGTCGCTCACCTTCACGCCGTCGAACTGGAACACCGCCCAGAAGGTGACCATCACGGCCGACTCCTCCGGCACGGGCGCGGCGACCTTCGAGTCGACGGCCACCGGTCACGGCAAAACCTCGGTGACGGTCACCCAGATCGCGGCGACGAAGGCGTACGACGCGCGGTTCCTGGAGCTGTACGGCAAGATCACCAACCCGGCGAACGGCTACTTCTCGCCCGAGGGCATCCCCTACCACTCGGTCGAGACACTGATCGTCGAGGCTCCGGACCACGGCCACGAGACCACGTCGGAGGCGTACAGCTACCTTCTCTGGCTGCAGGCCATGTACGGCAAGGTCACCGGTGACTGGTCCAAGTTCAACGGCGCCTGGGAGATCATGGAGAAGTACATGATCCCCACCCACGCCGACCAGCCCACCAACTCCTTCTACAACGCCTCGAAGCCGGCGACGTACGCGCCCGAACTGGACACTCCCAACGAGTACCCGGCGAAGCTGGACGCCGGAGTCTCGGTCGGTTCGGATCCGATCGCCGGTGAACTGAAGACCGCATACGGTACGGACGATGTCTACGGTATGCACTGGCTGCAGGACGTCGACAACGTCTACGGCTACGGCAACTCGCCGGGCAAGTGCGAGGCGGGCCCGACGGACACCGGGCCGTCGTACATCAACACCTTCCAGCGCGGCGCGCAGGAGTCGGTGTGGGAGACGGTGCCGCAGCCGACCTGTGACGCCTTCAAGTACGGCGGCAAGAACGGCTACCTGGACCTGTTCACGGGTGACGCGTCCTACGCCAAGCAGTGGAAGTTCACCAACGCCCCGGACGCCGACGCCCGTGCGGTGCAGGCCGCGTACTGGGCGGACAAGTGGGCCGAGGAACAGGGCAAGGGCAGTGACGTTTCCGCGACCGTCGGCAAGGCCGCGAAGATGGGCGACTATCTGCGGTATTCGATGTACGACAAGTACTACAAGAAGGTCGGCAACTGTGTCGGACCCTCCTCCTGCCCGGCCGGTACCGGCAAGGACGCCTCGCACTACCTGATGTCCTGGTACTACGCCTGGGGCGGCGCCACCGACACCTCGGCGGGCTGGGCCTGGCGCATCGGCTCCAGCCACGCGCACGGCGGCTACCAGAACCCTCTCGCGGCGTACGCGCTGAGCAGTTACGCCGACCTGAAGCCCAAGTCGGCGACGGGGCAGGCGGACTGGGCCAAGTCGCTCGACCGGCAGCTGGAGTTCTACCGCTGGCTGCAGTCGAACGAGGGTGCCATCGCGGGCGGTGCGACCAACAGCTGGGCGGGCCGGTACGCGACGCCGCCGGCCGGGAAGTCGACGTTCTACGGCATGTACTACGACCAGCAGCCCGTCTATCACGACCCGCCGTCCAACCAGTGGTTCGGCTTCCAGGCGTGGTCGATGGAGCGGGTGGCCGAGTACTACCAGCAAACGGGTGACGCGGACGCCAAGGTCGTCCTCGACAAGTGGGTCGACTGGGCGCTGTCCAAGACCACGATCAACCCGGACGGCACCTACCTGATCCCGTCGACGCTCCAGTGGTCGGGACAGCCCGACACCTGGAACGCCGCCAACCCGGGCGCCAACAGCGGCCTGCACGTCACCGTCGCCGACTACACCAACGACGTCGGTGTGGCCGCCGCGTACGCCAAGACCCTGACGTACTACGCGGACCGTTCCGGTGACACGCAGGCGGCGTCCACCGCGAAGGCGCTCCTGGACGGCATGTGGAACAACCACCAGGACAGCCTGGGCATCGCCGTCCCGGAGACCCGCGCCGACTACAACCGCTTCGACGACGGCATCTACATCCCGAGCGGCTGGACCGGGACGATGCCGAACGGCGACGCGATCAACTCCTCGTCCACCTTCGACTCCATCCGCTCGTTCTACGAGGACGACCCGGCCTGGTCGAAGATCGAGGCCTATCTGGCGGGCGGAGCCGCGCCCTCCTTCACGTACCACCGGTTCTGGGCCCAGGCGGACATCGCCCTGGCCATGGGCTCGTACGCGGAGCTCCTCGAATAGTCCCCGCTGACGCTCCGCGTACACGGCTCCGTCACCTGACGACGGGGCCACGGCCGGGCGGCCCCCACCCGCACGGGGGGCCGCCCGGTCCTCGCACGCTCCCCTCCTGAAAGGCCCCCAAAGGCCCCTCCTGAAAGGCCCTCCTGAAAGGAAGGACCCCACCGTGCGAAGAACCCGCATCCTCACGGCCGTGCTGGCGCTCGCGGCCGGCCTGCTCGCGGGCACCCCGCCCGCGCTGGCCGCCGACACCCCGAAGGCGGTCGTCGCCGCCGACACCTACACCTGGAAGAACGCCCGCATCGACGGCGGCGGCTTCGTCCCCGGCATCGTCTTCAACCGCACCGAGAAGAACCTGGCCTACGCCCGTACCGACATCGGCGGCGCCTACCGCTGGCAGGAGTCGACGAAGACCTGGACGCCGCTACTGGATTCGGTCGGCTGGGACGACTGGGGGCACACGGGCGTGGTCAGCCTGGCCTCCGACTCCGTGGATCCGAACAAGGTGTACGCGGCCGTCGGCACGTACACCAACAGCTGGGATCCGAAGAACGGCGCGATCATGCGCTCCTCGAACCGGGGCGCGACCTGGCAGAAGGCGGACCTGCCGTTCAAGCTGGGCGGCAATATGCCGGGCCGGGGCATGGGCGAACGCCTGGCCGTCGACCCGAGCAAGAACAGTGTGCTGTATCTGGGTGCGCCCAGCGGCAAGGGCCTGTGGCGGTCGACGGACTCCGGTGCCACCTGGTCGCAGGTGACCAACTTCCCCAACGTCGGCAACTACGCGCAGGATCCCAGCGACACGAGTGGCTACGCCAGCGACAACCAGGGCATCGTCTGGGTCACCTTCGACGAGTCCACGGGCACGTCCGGCAGCGCGACGAAGACGATCTACGTCGGGGTCGCCGACAAGGACAACGCGGTGTACCGCTCGACGGACGCGGGCGCCACCTGGACCCGGCTGGCCGGACAGCCGACGGGATACCTCGCACACAAGGGTGTACTGGATACGAAGAACGGCCATCTGTACATCGCATACAGCGACAAGGGCGGTCCGTACGACGGCGGCAAGGGCCGGCTGTGGCGGTACGCGACCGCGACCGGCACCTGGACGGACATCAGCCCGGTCGCCGAGGCCGACACCTACTACGGCTTCAGCGGGCTGACGGTGGACCGGCAGAAGCCCGGCACCGTCATGGCCACCGCATACAGTTCCTGGTGGCCCGACACCCAGATCTTCCGCTCCACGGACAGCGGCGGCACCTGGACGAATGCGTGGGACTACACGTCGTACCCCACTCGCTCGAACCGCTACACGATGGACGTCTCGTCCTCACCGTGGCTGACCTGGGGCGCGAATCCGTCGCCACCCGAGCAGTCCCCGAAGCTGGGCTGGATGACGGAGTCGCTGGAGATCGACCCGTTCAACTCCAACCGGATGATGTACGGGACGGGCGCGACGATCTACGGCAGCGAGAACCTCACCAACTGGGACTCGGGCAGCCAGTTCTCCATCAAGCCGATGGTGCAGGGCCTGGAGGAGACGGCGGTCAACGACCTCGCTTCTCCCCCGTCCGGCGCCCCGCTGCTCAGTGCGCTCGGTGACATCGGCGGCTTCCGGCACACGGACCTGACCAAGGTGCCCTCGATGATGTTCACCTCGCCGAACTTCACCTCGACCACCAGCCTGGACTTCGCCGAGACCAATCCGAACACGGTCGTCCGCGTCGGCAACCTCGACTCGGGCCCGCACATCGCTTTCTCGACGGACAACGGCGCCAACTGGTTCGCGGGGACGGATCCTTCGGGCGTCAGCGGCGGCGGTACGGTCGCCGCGGCGGCCGACGGCAACCGGTTCGTGTGGAGCCCGGACGGCGCGGGCGTGCAGTACACGACGGGCTTCGGCACCTCCTGGTCGGCCTCCAGCGGCATCCCGGCGGGCGCGATCGTCGAGTCCGACCGGGTCGACCCGAAGACCTTCTACGGCTTCAAGTCCGGGAAGTTCTACGTCAGTACGGACGGCGGCGCGACCTTCACGGCGTCCTCGGCGACCGGCCTGCCGAGCGGTGACAGCGTGCGCTTCAAGGCGCTGCCCGGCACGAAGGGCGACGTGTGGCTGGCCGGCGGTGCGAGCGACGGCGCGTACGGGCTGTGGCACTCCACGGACGGCGGCGCGAGCTTCACCAAGCTCTCGGGCGTCGAGCAGGCCGACACGATCGGCTTCGGCAAGGCGGCAACAGGAGCGTCGTACCAGACGCTCTACACCAGCGCGAAGATCGGCGGTGTACGCGGCATCTTCCGCTCGACGGACAAGGGCGCGACCTGGACCCGCATCAACGACGATGCCCACCAGTGGGGTTGGACGGGTGCGGCGATCACAGGTGACCCGCGGGTGTACGGCCGGGTGTACGTGGCGACGAACGGTCGGGGTGTCGTATACGGCGACAGCTCCGACTCCGGCGGCCCTACGGGGCCGGGTCCGGATCCGACTCCGACCGGCGCCTGTTCGGTGACGTACAAGGTCACCAACCAGTGGTCGGGCGGCTTCCAGGCGGATGTGCAGCTGGCCAACACCGGCTCAAGTGCCTGGAGTGGCTGGTCACTTGGCTGGACCTTCGCGGACGGCCAGAAGGTCACGCAGGTGTGGAACGCCGAGTACGCGCAGTCGGGCGCGGCGGTGACCGCCAAGAACGTCGGCTGGAACGCCAATGTGGCGGCGGGCTCGTCCGTGAGCTTCGGGTTCACCGGCAGCTCGTCGGGGACGAACTCGAAACCGATGTCGTTCAAGCTGGGTGACCAGACCTGCACGGTCGCCTGACGCGAGCCTCGAGGGCGCGTGCCGCACCGGCACGCGCCCTCTTGGTCGTCTGCGGCGTGTATGGCGTGTACTACGGCGTGTATACCGTCGGCCGCGGGGCCGTCGCCATCCCGTTGCCGATGAAGAAGCTCGGGTGCGGCGGCTGATTGTATGCGGTGTTCTGCCAGGCCAGTGCCGTGCGGTACTGCGTGTCGTGGAGCAGCGTCGTGATCTTGGTGCTGGTCGCGATCGGCGTGGAGTAGACGCGCAGGGCCGTGTTGTTCGACGTCGGCCAGACGACCTCCTCACGCCAGTCACCGAGGATGTCCCCGGACAGGGACGGCGTGGCCTTGGTGCCGTTGTTGGAGTGGACCCCGGACCCGGTCAGCAGGCGGGTGTCGCCGGAGGTGCGGTACTTGTCGATACGGGTGCCGTCGAGGAGTTCGCGGACGGTGTCGCCGTCCCACCAGTTGACGAAGTTGATGCTGGAGGGCTCCCGGCCCAGGGAGGAACCCGTCGCGGAACGCAGGGTGGTGTCGGCGGCGGACCAGGCCTCGGCGCCCGCGCTGCCGGCGTAGATGTCGGCGGCGACGCCGCGGCCGTTGTCGGAGCCGGAGGCCGTCTGCCACAGGATCGAGCCGGTGCGCGCGTCGGCCATCCAGGAGCCGGGCTTGCTGCTGTCCTCGGAGACCTTGAAGTACTCGAGACCCGCCCGTGAGGGGTTGAGGTCGCCGACGTGACCCGCGTCGCCGTGGCCCAGCTTCGTCGTCCACAGCCCGTTGCCGTTGTCGTCCACGGTCATCGCGCCGTACACGATCTCGTCCTTGCCGTCGCCGTCGACGTCCGCGACGGACAGGCTGTGGTTGCCCTGGCCGTCGTAGCCCTTGCCGCTGTTGGTGGAGGAGTTGGTGTCGAAGGTCCACCGGCGTGTGAAGCTGCCGTTGCGCCAGTCCCAGGCGGCGATGACGCTGCGGGTGTAGTAGCCGCGGGCCATGATCAGCGAGGGGCGTGCGCCGTCGAGGTAGGCGGTGCCGGCCAGGAAGCGGTCGACGCGGTTGCCGTAGTTGTCGCCCCAGGAGGAGAC
>NZ_JBEOVF010000054.1:0-62269 GCF_040295365.1 Streptomyces sp. NPDC002838
AACTTGCCGCTCACCGCGTAGACGAAGTAGCGGATCGCCCAGCCGCAGATCACCGTGTAGTAGAAGAGGATGCCCACCGTGACCACGGCCATGAAGCCGCCCATCCAGGCGAATCTGCGGCCCATGAACTCACGGAACGCCCCGATCGTGCCGAGTCGGGTGCGGGACCCGAGCAGCGACTCCGCCATCAGCAGCGGGACCGCCCAGACCAGGTTGGCGAGCACAACGGCGATGATGAACACACCGCCACCACCCGCTCCCACGTCGCGGGGGAATCGCCAAATATTGCCGGTACCCACCGCCATCCCGATGGCGGCGGCCACGAACGCGAAGCGGCTGGAAAACACCTCTCGCTTCGCGCCGGATGTCTGACGCGCCATGATCAGGTTCACTCCGTTCAGCCGGGTTGGGGACGACCGCGCCCTGGCAGGACTGCGCCGCACCTCATGGTGGCCCTCCCCCGCGACGCCGGGAACAGCTCGTGTTCCTTGACGCGTGGCTGTAAGGTATTACACCTCACATCTCCTGCGAAGAGTTTTGCAGGAACTTTTTCGGCCAGCGGAGCCCGCCACCTTCATGCCGGAGAGGCACCACCGCGGCCACGGAGCGTTCGAGCCCGGCAACGACCGCGGTGGGCGCTCAGGCCGGGGGCCGCTCACCGGAGGGCGGTACGGCAGGCGGGCGCCAGGAACGCCCGGTCCGCCGTCGCCTCCCGCGACGCACGCCGGCTCACCGCCCTCACCTGCCGCTTCACCGCCGAGGCCCGTACCGGCTTCCTGGACCGGCTCACCCGCCAGACCGGCTCCGCTCGGCCGTATTGACGCAGCAGAGTCGGGCCGGGTGCACAGAGCACCTCATCAACGGACGGCACCGGGCCACCACACACCACGGTTGTCCGCACCCGGTTCAGCGGCAAGCGGGACTTCCCGGACCTGCCCGGAGGCGTCAGGCCCCGTCTTCCGCCCGGCCGGCCCAGATGCCGCGGCTGTGGGTGAGGTGCTTGCGCATGAGTTCGGCGGTCAGCCGGCCGTCGCCCGAGGCGATGGCGTCCACGATGGCGAGGTGTTCCTCGCCGGACTGGGTCAGCTCACCCTGGTCCGCCAGCTTCTGCAGGCCCTCCATACGGGCCTGGTCGCGCAACTGACCGACCATCGCCACGAGTCGGCGGTTGCCCAGCAGCTCCAGCAGGCCGAGGTGGAACTGCCGGTCCAGGTCCAGGAAAGAGACCAGGTCCCCTTCGCGTGCGGCGTCGGTGAGCTGCTCGGCGAGTTGCCGGAACCGTGCCACAGGTGTCCGGTCGGCGAGCTCGGCGAGCTCGACCAGGGCCGGGACCTCCAGCATGGTGCGCACGCGGAAGATCTCCTCGAGATCGTGGTCGGTGAGTACCGGGACCCTGAAGCCCCGGTTGCGGATGACCTCCACCATGCCGAGATTGGCCAGGTCCATGACCGCCTCGCGGACCGGTGTGACGGAGACTCCCAGCTCCGAGGCCACATTGATGACGCTCTCCACTTGCCCGGGTTCGATCTGCCCCAGCACGATCCGGGTGCGCAGCGCCTCCCGCGCCTGCTGACGGAGGCTGACCGACTTGAGTTGCGCACCACGCGCGGGCGCCCCCGCCGGAGGAGAAGTAGTCATGCCCAATGCATAACACAGAAGAGCTGGGCCGAAGGGCGATGCCTCTCTTGCCGCCGAGGAGTAAGGTGTAATACCTTACTCACGCTTTCCTCCTGCGTAGAGGCGGTGGAGGAAAACGCCCAACGAGGAAGTGGGGTGCCATGAAGGCGATAACCGTCGGTGAGCGCGAGCTCCGTGAGGCCGTGACGATGAAGGAGGCGATCGATGCCGTACGGCGGGGCTTCGTCGATCTTGCCGGCGGGGAGTTCGAGATGCCCACCCGCACCGCGTTGCGGGACGGGCAGTTCCTGGTGATGTCGGCTCATCACCGCTCGACCGCGTCCGCCATGTTCAAAACGCTGAGCGTGAACTTCGAGCGCAAGCCCGCCATCACGGGCACCGTGGTCTGGAGCGAGACCGGCCGCCTGGACCACCTGGTCGCCGATGCCGGAGCGGTGACGGCCCTGCGCACCGGTGCGGTGGTCGGCGTCGCCACCGACCTCCTCGCCCCGCCCGGGGCCGGGCGACTCACCCTGATCGGCGCCGGCGGACAGGCCCCCGACCAGGTGCGTGCCGTCCACACGGTCCGGCCTCTGCGCCAGCTGACGGTGGTGGACGCCGACCGGAGCCGCGCACAGGCCCTTGTCGGGGCACTGGAACCCGAACTGCCGGGGGTGGAACTGCTCACCGCGACCGACGCGGTGTCTGCGGTACGGCGGGCCGAGATCGTCTGCTGCGCAACCAACGCGACCAGCCCGCTCTTCCCCGAGTCGGCGCTGCCCGCCCAGGTGCACGTCAACGCCATCGGCGCGTACCGCCCCACCATGCGGGAACTGCCCGACGAACTGCTCGCCTCCAGCACCGTCGTCGTCGACGAGCTCGACGCGGTCCTGGAGGAGTCCGGCGAGATCATCCACGCCCTCGAAGCCGGCGCCATCACCAAGGACGCCCTCACGGCACTCGGCACCGCACTGACCGCCCCCACCGCCGAGTACGGCAAGCGGACCGTGTTCAAGTCCGTCGGCGTCGCCGTACAGGACTGGGCCATCGCCCGCCTCCTGGCCGACAAGTTCCTCGCCTGACCCGGCACGACCCGGTCCGCGATCCGCGGGAAGGACAACGATGACAGACAGCGCAGTGATCGTCGGTGCGGGCGTGATCGGCCTCGCCACCGCCCACCGGCTCGCCCAGGACGGCCTGGCCGTCACCGTCGTGGACACGGCACACGGCGGGGCGGCCGGAGCCTCCGTGCACAACGCCGGATGGATCGTCCCGATCATGTCGACTCCCGTGCCCGCGCCCGGGATGCTCGGAAAGGCCCTGCGGTGGATGGCCCGCAGGGACAGCCCCCTGTACGTCCGCCCCTCCCCGCGTCCCGAGCACGTGCGCTTCATGACCGGCATGCTGCGCCACTGCAACCCCCGGGCCTTCGCCTCCGGCGTCGAGGCACTCGTCTCCCTCAACGAACGCACGCTTCAGCTGTTCGACGAGTACGAGAAGGACGGCATACGCTTCGAGCACCACCGCGTGGGCCAGCTCCTGGTCTTCACCACCCGGCACACCATGGACGAGTACCGGGCGGCCACGGCACCCATGGAACGGATCGGCCACACCGCCGCCCCCCTGACCGGCGACGAACTCCGCGACCTCGAACCAGCGCTCGGCAAGCAGGTGCTGACCGGCCTGCACTGCCCGCAGGAACGGCACGTCGACCCCGCGAGCCTGATCAGGGGCCTGGAGGACCGCTGCCGGGAACTCGGAGTCCGGTTCCTCCGAGACAGCCCGGTCACCGGCATCCGGACCCGGGGCCGCACGGTGACCTCGGTGCTCGCCGGGGACGAAGAGATCGACGGCGACCTGTTCGTCCTCACGGCCGGAGTCCACACCGGCCCGCTCTCGCGGCTGGCCGGACACCCCCTGCCCATCCAGCCCGGCAAGGGATACGGCTTCGACGACACCAGCGGCTCGGTGACACTGCGGCACTCGGTGTACCTCGGCGAGGCGAAGGTCGCCGTCACACCCCTGTCGAACCGGGTCCGGTTCGCCGGAACGATGGAGTTCGGCAACTCCGACGCCACCATCGATCCGCATCGGCTGCGAGGCATCGCCCGCTCCGCCCACACCTACCTACCGGACTTCCCCCCGGAGTCACAGCCACAGGGCTGGACCGGGCTGCGGCCGATGACACCCGACGGGCTGCCGGTCATCGGGCCGCTGCCGGGCAAGGACAACCTGCTGGTCGCGAGCGGGCACAGCATGCTCGGGGTCACTCTCGCGCCGGTGACCGCGGACATCATCGCCGCGGAGATCTCCGGAGGCCGGCAACGAGCCGACACGGCCCGCACGGCTCTCCCCTTCTCTCCGCAGCGCTTCGTCTCACGGCGTGGCCGAACCGCGGCGGGCGGTTGACGCAAGTCCCGACGCCGATGGCCTGCACTGGTGGTGACCGCGACCCCTGCCCCACCCGCCCCGGACGCCTCCGCACACGTCGCCCCGGGCCATGACCCGTCCCGGCACGACGCCGCGGTTCCGCCCGCAATCGGCCGCCGGTGAGATGTCCAGGGAACGCTTCGGAGTGGAGCAACTGACAGGAAGCGGCGCACGTCCAGGGGTGAAAAGTGCGCCCGGCGGCGCCCTCCCGTGGCCGTCGTCAGGCGCGTCCGGGAGGAGCGGCAGGCCGCTGCCAGGACACACCTCAAAACGTTTCTTCCAATAAGCGCACACCCGAGCCGCAAAACAATGCGGTGCCAAAACAAACATCAGGAGAGGGGGCGCACACGCGAAGAAATTCGAATTCTGCATATTATCCGAGCTTCGTCAACGCTCTTGCCATGGGCTCACGTTCTGCAGCTAGCTGGGTGCTGCGGCCACTTCCTGGCCCGGGTTCCCGATGAACCCTGGGCAGGCCGACGGCAACCGGGCAGTCCCCGGGCCGTCGATCAGGGAGGTGGTCGGGAAACCCGCACATGAGGAGTAGTCATGAAGAAGGCATATGAGGCGCCGACGCTCGTCCGGCTCGGTACCTTCCGGAAGGAGACGGGGCTTCTGCAGCGCTCCGGCAACGACCGGCTGATCCTGAGCAAGAACTGACGACCGACGGTCCTTGACCCGACGTCATGACTGAACTGCACGAAAGTGCGGGGACGGGCCCCGGCGACGCGCACTTCGCGGTCTTCACCGACCATGCGGACGCGGCCGCCGTGGCCCGCTCCTTCGCCCGCCCCGGAAGCCGGACCCTCGCGCACGCGTCGGGCCGGCCCTGGCTGGTCGGCCACTGGCACGACGACGAGGTCGTCACGGCGAACGCCGGCGGCGCCGCCGTCGCCGTCGTCGGCTGCTGCCCGATCGACGCCGCCGAACTGCGGCGCCGGGTCGCACGGTTGCGCGATCTCGCGGAGCTCGACGTACTGGCCCGGTCCCTCCCCGGCAGTTTCCACCTCATCGGCACCCTCGACGGGCAGATCAGGGTGCAGGGCACCGCCTCCGGACTGCGACTGGTCTTCCACGCGGAGATCGACGGCGTACGGGTGGCCGCCACCCGTGCCGACACGCTCGCCGCCGCCCTGGGCCTCGACCCCGACGTCCAGGAGCTGGCCGTAAGGCTGCTGTGGCCCGCCCCGTATCCGCTGTTCGAGACCTCCCTGTGGCACACGGTCACCGCCGTTCCTCCGCAGGACGCCGTGGTCGTCGCCGCGGACGGGCGCACCGTACGGCACACCCGGTGGTGGACACCGCCGGAGCCGGACCGGCCGCTCGCCGAAGCGGCTCCCCTGATCCGGACGGCACTTCAGGAGGCCGTAGACGCCCGTACCCGGCAGGGCGGCGTGGTGAGCTGCGACCTGTCCGGCGGCCTGGACTCGACCTCCGTCTGCTTCCTGGCCGACCACTCCCCCGCCCGTGTGGTGGCCAGTACGTGGCCGGGACGCGATCCGGCGGACACCGACCTGTACTGGGCCGAACAGGCGATGGGACACCTCCCGGACGTCGAGCACGTGGTCTGGGACGCCGACGCCTCGCCGCTGGTCTACGAGGACCTGCTCGGTATCGACGACCTCCTCGACGAGCCCACCATCGGCGTCATGGACCGCTCCCGGGTCCTGCACCACCTGCCCGGCCTCGCCGCACGCGGCAGCCGGTTGCACCTGACCGGCATCGGCGGCGACCACGTGGCGTGGTGCTCCGAGGCGTACTACCACCGGCTGCTGCGCACCAGACCGCTGTTCGCGCTGCGCCAGGTGCGTGGCTTCCGGGCACTGTGGCAGTGGCCGCTCGGCGGCACGGTCCGCGCGCTCGCCGACTCCCGGCCGTACGGGAAGTGGCTCGCCGACGCCGCCGGCCACCTGCGTGGCCCGTTGCCCCCCTCCGTCGCGACGGGTCTCGGCTGGGGCATGGCCCCGCGCCTCTTCGACTGGGTGACTCCCGAAGCCGAACGTATGGCCCGCCGGGCGCTGCTCGAGGCCGCGGCGACGATCTCGCCGCTGCATCCGGACCGTGGCCTGCACACCGACCTGGAGCAGATCCGGTCGTGCACCCGCGTCATCCGGCAGTGGGACCGGATGGCGGCCCGCGCCGGCCTGCCGATGGCCTCACCCTTCCTCGACGACCGCGTCATCGAGGCGTGTCTCGCCGTACGCCCGAGCGAGCGCGTCACGCCCTGGCGGTACAAGCCCGTCCTGAGCGCCGCGATGCGCGGGATCGTGCCCGAGGCCTGCCTGCGGCGGGCCAACAAGGCCACGGCCTCCATGGACGCCTCCAACGGACTGCGCGAACACCGCGCCGACCTGCTGGCCCTGTGGGAGGACTCACGGCTGGAGGAGCTGGGCCTGGTGGACGGCGCCGAACTCCGCCGCCTCGCCCGGCGGCCGGCCTCCCCGGGACTGTCCGACGCCATCCTCTACTCCACGATCGCCGCCGAGGTGTGGCTACGGGGACTCGCCCGCAGCCACACCCATGTCCCACACCCCTGACCACATCCCCACGTCAGAAAGGCCCCCACATGCCCCTGCGGTTCGGCGACAACGTCTCCACGGCCGAGACCGACTACGGCACGGTGCTGCTGGACGAACGGGCCGGCGCCTACTGGGAGTTGAATCCGACCGCCACCCTGGTGGTGCGGACACTGCTCGACGGCGGCGAGGAGTCGGACGCGGCCGCCGCCCTGGTCCGGGAGTTCGACATCGACCAGGCGCAGGCCCTGCGGGACGTCGAGACCCTCGTACGGCAGCTGCGCGGCTCGGGGCTCGCCTCATGACGACGCCCAGCGCGCTGGAACGACCCACCGGTGTTCCCCTGGCCCGGCGCCTGGCCGCCCGCCTCGTCCTGCTCCCCGCCGTCGCCCTCGCCCTCCTGCCGCCCCGCCGCATCCGCACCGTGCTCGGCCTCCTGCGGCGCGGTGCCGCGCCCGCCACCACCGCGCAGGCCCAGAACGCGCGCGACGCCATGTGCGCCACCAGCCTGCGCTGCGCCGGCCCGAAGGGGTGCCTGCCGCGCTCCTTGGGGGCGGCACTGCTGTGCCGGCTCGGCGGAGCCTGGCCGACCTGGTGCACCGGCGTGCGCGTCGTCCCGCCCTTCACCGCGCACGCCTGGATCGAGGCGGAGGGCCGTCCCGTCGGGGAGGGGGTGCCGGACGGCTACTTCGCCCGGCTGGTGGCCGTCGACCCGCTGCCACGGCCGACGGACCGATGACCGGCACGACGGCCCTGAACGGCGGCGGGGCCGCGGTCGCCGAGGGTGACAAGTCCACCCGGGCGGCGGTGGCCACGATGTACCGGCTCACCGCCGGGCACCGGAGCGCCATCGCCGTCGCCACCGTACTGACCCTCGTGGGCTCCGCCCTGGGGCTGGCCCAGCCGCTCGTCGCCAAGCACGTCGTGGACGCGAGCGGCCGCGGGCAGGTCATCTGGCCACTGCTGGCACTTCTCGGCGCGCTGTTCGTCACCGAGGCGGCGACGGGAGCCGCGGGCCGCTTCATTCTGGAACGGATGGGCGAAGGTGTCGTACGACAGCTCCGGCACGGGCTGGTGGGGCGGC
Organism: Streptomyces sp. NPDC002838; assembly: GCF_040295365.1. Classification (NCBI taxonomy): domain Bacteria; kingdom Bacillati; phylum Actinomycetota; class Actinomycetes; order Kitasatosporales; family Streptomycetaceae; genus Streptomyces; species Streptomyces sp. NPDC002838. The sequence continues at coordinate 7,648 of NZ_JBEOVF010000054.1, forward strand.
TGCTCCGGCTGGAGATGAGGGAGTACGACCGCCACCGGAGCGGCGACCTCATCTCCCGGGTGACGGCCGACACCACCTTGCTCCGGGAGGTCGTGTCGCAGGCCCTCGTCGATCTGGTGACGGGAAGCCTTGTCGCCGCCGGGGCGATCGTGCTCATGGCGTGGCTCGACCCCCTGCTGCTGCTCCTGGTCGCCGTCACCGTGGCCGCCGCGGCCCTGGTCGTCGCCTCGCTGCTCGCGGGTATCAGAAGCGCGTCCGAACACATGCAGAACTCGGTCGGTGCCATCGCCGCCGACCTGGAACGCGCCCTCGGGGCCCTGCCGATGGTCCGCGTGCACCGCGCCGAGGAGCGCGAGGCGGCGGGCATCGGCGCACGCGTCGAGGCGGCCTACGGCGCGGGGGTACGCACCGCGAAGCTCGCCTCCGTCATGAGCCCCGCTGTCGAACTCGCCGTCCAGGGCTCCTTCCTCATCGTCCTGGTCGTCGGCGGCCTGCGCGTCAACGGCCACGCCGGCTCCCTCGGCGACCTCGTCGCCTTCCTGCTGTACGCGTCGTACCTCGTCCTGCCGCTGTCCTCCGTCTTCCGTGCCGTGGGCCTCGTCCAACGCGGGATGGGCGCCTACCAGCGCATCGAAGAGGCGCTCTGCCTGCCTGTCGAACCCACCGCCCCCGAGGTCCCGAAAGACCGCGCCCCCGCACCGCGGACGATCAGGCCGTCCATCACCCGCGAACAGCCCGCCCTCGCCCTGCGCGACGTCCACTACGGCTACGACCCGGACCGGCCGGTCCTCCGCGGTGTTTCCTTCGCCGTCCAGCACCGCCGGCACGTCGCCCTGGTGGGTCGGTCCGGAGCCGGCAAGAGCACGGTGTTCGCCCTGGTGGCGAGGTTCTACGAGCCGGACGCGGGAACCGTGCTCTTCGACGGGCTGCCCGCCGCCGAACTCACCCGTGACGCCTGCCGCCGACGCATCGCCGTCGTCGACCAGAACACTCACGTCGTCCACGGCACCCTGCGCGACAACATCGCCTACGCCGTGCCCGACGTCACGGAGGCGGAGATCCGGCGCGTCATGGAACTGGCCCGGCTCGAAGAAGTCGTCGACCGGCTGCCGGGCGGCCTGAACGCCGTCATCGGCGAACGCGGCAGCACCCTCTCCGGCGGCGAACGCCAACGCGTCGCCCTCGCCCGCGCGTTGCTGGCCCGCCCCGCGCTGCTCCTGCTGGACGAGCCCACCTCCCACCTCGACGCGATCAATGAATCGGCGCTCACCACCGTCATGAAGGACGTCGCCCAGGAGTGCGCCCTGCTGGTGATCGCCCACCGCCTGTCCACCGTCCAGCACGCCGACCACATCGTCGTGCTGGACGAGGGCCGCACCGCCGCCGGCGGACGCCACGAGGAGTTGCTGGCCGACAGCGCCCTCTACCGCGAGCTGGCCGCGAGCCAGATGCTCCGGCCGGGCGGGGAACCCGAGAGCGGCAACGGAGCGGGGACGGCCGGTTGAAGCCGTGCCGTCCCCGCGGCCCAGCCGGCCGAGATCCGGACCGGGCACGGGCCGACAGCCCAACGGTATGGGCCATTAACCCGTTCCTGCTGGTCAACAGTGGTGCGGCAGCCGTACCACCCTGAGACGAAGAATCTGCTGGTGTCGTACTCGCCGAAGAAGCTGGGCTCCTTGCGGGACTTCTGGAAGTCGCGGACGTTGAGCCGGTTGGTCTCGCTCCACCGCGCGCCCGGTTTGGCCACTGACCATCGCGAAGTCGCCCGCTTCCAGCCATCGCTGACTACCAGTCAGTTTGCTGACGAACCCTCGCGGTGTGAGTCTGCCGTTGGCCGTACGGCAGGCGGCCGGGGAGGGGGGCTCCATGAGGGGTGGACCGAGCAGGGTGGGAAACCGGGTACAGCAGGCGCGGGACCGCGTCTTCGCGGGGAGGGCGGCCGAGTTGGGCGTCTTCCGCTCCGCGCTGTCCGGTGACGAGAAGGCACCCGCGGTGCTGTACGTGCACGGGCCCGGCGGCATCGGGAAGTCCATGCTGCTGCGCCGGTTCGCCGCCGAGGCACGGGCGGCGGGACGTGAGGTGGTCGAGGTCGACGGCCGGCTCGTGGAGCCCACGCCCGAGGCGTTCGAGAAAGAGGCCGGGGCGGTGCTCACCGACGAGCGGGCCGTCCTGCTCGTCGACACCTTCGAGCGTTGCCAGGGGCTCGAAGGCTGGCTGCGGGACCGGTTCCTGGTCCGGCTGCCGGTCGGCGCGCTGGTGGTCGTCGCCGGGCGGCAGCCACCGGACGCCGGGTGGACGTCCGACCCGGGGTGGGCGGACCTGCTGCGCACGGTGGCTCTGCGCAACCTCGCCCCGGACGAGGCCACGGCCTTCCTGCGCACCCGTGGGGTGCCGCAGGGTACGCGGTCCGCCCTGCTGGCCTTCACCGGTGGCCACCCGCTCGCCCTGGCGCTCGCGGCGGCGGTGGCGGTCCGGGACGCGGCGGGGTCGGCGGGCTGGGAGCCCAGCCGGGACGCGATCGCCACCCTGCTGCCCCGGCTGATCGGTGAGGTCCCTTCTCCCGTGCACCGCCGGGCCCTGGAGGTGTGCGCCCGCGCGTACGTGACCACCGAGACGCTGTTGCGTGCCGTCCTCGGGGACGAAGCGGCGCCGATGTTCGCCTGGCTACGTGGTCTGCCCTTCGTCGAGTCCGCCCGGCACGGCCTGTTCCCGCACGACGTGGTGCGTGAGGTGCTGGAGGCGGACCTGCGCTGGCGTGACCCCGAGGGGTACGCAGAGCTGCACGGCCGGCTCAGTCTCCACCTGCTCGAACAGATCCGGTCGGCTCCGGAGAGCGGGATGCTCCCCGCCGTGGGCGCGTTCATGTACCTGTACCGGACCGACCGGTACATGGCCGACTACAACAGCTGGCGCGGCGGCGAGGTCGTGTCGAGCACCTGCGAACCGGCGGACCACGCCACGGTTCTGGACCTGGTGACCGAGGTCGAAGGGCCCGAATCGGCGGCCGCCGCCCGTTTCTGGCTGGACCGGCAGCCGGAGGCGTTCCGGGTCTGCCGTACCGCGCGGGACGGCGAGATCGTGGGCTTCTCGGCCTGGCTGCGGCTGACCGAGCCGTACGGCGAGGAGGTCGACCCCGTGGTCGCGGCGGCCTGGTCGCACACCCGGAGCACGGCCGCGCTGCGCGACGGGGAGCATCTGGCGGTGGCCCGCTTCTCCGTGACCTCGCCGCGCTACCCCAAGATCTCACCGGTCGAGGACCTCCACCAGTGGCGGGCCGTGGCCGAGGTCGCCCGCGCCGACGGGCGGCTGGCCTGGATGTACGTCGCCATACGCTCCGGAGACTTCTGGCGGCCCTATCTGACGAGCCTCGGCCTGACGACGATCGCGGACCGACCGCGGGTCGGGCATCTCACGTACGACCTGTACACGATCGACTGGCGGGCACATTCGATACGGACCTGGGCGGAGGAGAAGACCCGGCTGATGCTCTCGGGCGTGGCCGGTGCCCCGGAGAAGCCGGCCGCGGTCTCCGGGCAGAGTGCCGAGTACGCCGTACTGTCCCGGCCGGAGTTCGACACCGCCGTACGGGACGCACTGCGCGCGCTGTCACGGGCGGAGGATCTCGCGCTGAACCCGCTCGCCCGCAGCAGGCTGACCTCCGGACCGGGAGCCGAACTGGCGGAGCTGCTGGCCGAGGCCGTCGACGCGCTGCGCGCGGAGCGGGGTGGGGAGAAGTACCACCGGGCGGTGGCGGCGACCTACTTGCACGGCGCGCCCACCCAGGAGGCGGTCGCCGCGCGGCTGGGGCTGCCCTTCAGCACGTACCGCAGGCACCTGGGCGTGGGCATCGCGCGGGTCTGCGACGCGCTGTGGCGTCGGGAGATCTACGGGACGGATGCCCGCTGACACGGCCATGACCGTGGTCACCGCGATGACCGGGGTGAGCGGCAACGAGCAGTTGCGGGCAGCGAACCTGTCTGGTGGGTGATCAGCGAGCAGAACGAGGGTGGCTCCTGTCGCTGATCGACAGCAGGAGGCACTGAGATGGACGTAGTTGTGGTGGGAGCCGGGCCCGTCGGTATGACGGCCGCGATACTGCTGGCCCGGGAGGGCCACCGGGTCACGGTGCTCGACCGGGATCCGGGCGCTCCCCGGGGCGGTGCGGAAGAGGCGTGGGACGCGTGGGAACGGCCCGGGGTCGGCCAGTTCCGGCATCCGCACCTCCTGTTGCCGGCGGCGTTCCGGACGCTGGCGAACGAACTGCCGGAGGCGGTGTCCGAGCTGACGGCGCTGGGCGGTGTGCCGTGCAATCTGCTCAGTGGCGCGTGGGGGCTGGACGCCGTCGGCGGGCGGCGTCCGGGCGACGAGCGGTTCGCCATGATGGCCGCCCGGCGCCCGGTCCTCGAGGCCGCGCTGTCCACCGTGGCCGCCCGCGCCCCGGGGCTCACCGTCCGCCGTGACACGGCCGTCTCCGCACTCCTCACCGGCCACGAGCGGGTGCCCGGACGGCCGCATGTCGCCGGGGTGCTCACCCGGGGCGGCGAGGCCGTGCACGCCGACCTGGTCGTCGACGCAGGGGGCCGCAACTCGGCGCTGGGCGGGATGCTCCGGGACCTCGGCGCACCCGGGCCGGTGGAGGAACGGGCCGAGAACGGATTCCTCGCCTACACCCGGTACTTCCGCTCCGCCGACGGCAAGCCGCCGAAGATGCCGGTCTGGCGGGCGGTCCACTACGACAGCGTGACGACCGTCGCCATCGAGGGCGACGCGGGGACGTGGGCGTTGTCCCTGGGGGTGTCCCGCCGTGACCGCGCGCTGCGGGCGCTGCGCGAAACCGGCGCCTGGCACCGGGCGGTGGCGCTGTTCCCCGACGTCGCGTATCTGGCCGAGGTGGGCGAGCCGATCAGCGGGATCATGGCCATGTCCGGCATGGAGAGCAGGCACCGGCGGTTCGTGATCGGCGGTCGGCCGGCGGCGACCGGAGTACTGAGCATCGGCGACGCCTGGGCGACCACCAACCCGCTCTTCGGCCTGGGTATGTCCATGGGCGCCCTGCACGCCGTCGCCCTGCGTGACCTCCTGCGCACGGCAGACCCCGACGAGCCGGAGAAACTCGCCCTGCGCTTCGACGAGTTCACCCGGACCTCGCTGGCCCCGGTCCAGCAGGGCCTGGCCGACTGGGACCGGCACCGGCTCGCCGAGATCGACGCCGCCATACGCGACGTCCCCGTCCCGTACGAGACCGACGACTGCGACTGGCACTTCAGGAGGGCGCTGGACACCGCCAAGCTGCGGGATCCCGAGCTGCTGCGGGCCTTTTCGGACATCGGCTCGCTGCTGGCGACCGCCGAGGAGACGTTCACCGACCCCGGCCTGGCGGAAAAGGTTGCCGAACTCGGCCGCAAGGCGCCGCACTACTCCGATCCGGGCCCCTCACGCGCGGAACTCCTCACCGCGGTCGCCGGCGCGGCCGTGTAAGTCCCTGAGGGCCGGGCGGCACCCCGCCGGTGACGCCCGGCCCGAGGACCGCCGGCAGCGGCGTACAACCCGACTCGTCCGGCATGCGGCCTCTGATCCCTCTGATCATGGCCGAAGGGGTTCTCCCAACGCTCACCTTCCGTTGGGCGAAGGAGCCGGCGTCTGCTCCTAGGGTGACTCGTGCCGCCCCCCGGTCCGTTGTATCGAGAGGACTCCCATGACAGGCAAGTCCGGAAGACCGACCGGTTCCGGTTTTGAACGACGCACCCTGCTGCGCGGGGCCGCCGTGGCCGCGGCCGCGTCCGTCCCCTTCCAGGCGCTCGCGGCGCGGACGGCGGCAGCCGCGCCGGCCAAGTTCGAGTTCGACGCCGGGTACGGCCCGCTCCGCCCGGTCAAGGACCAGGCGACCGGCCTGGAACTGCTGCAGTTGCCGAGCGGGTTCGAGTACATCTCCTACGGCTGGACGAACGACCTCATGGACGACGGGGTCCGTACCCCCGGCGCGCATGACGGCATGGCGGCCTTCCGGTACGACGACAAGGTCCACATCGTCCGCAACCACGAGCGCGGCGCCGGACCCGCCTTCACCGCCCCGGCCTACAACCCCGAGGCCGGCGGCGGGACCACCACCATGGTCTTCGACCCGGACGCCGGCCAGTGGCTGGAGTCCTACGGCAGCCTCGGCGGCACCATCCGCAACTGCGCCGGCGGTCCCACCCCGTGGAAGACCTGGCTCACCTGCGAGGAGACCTTCTCCACGACGGCCGGCAAGCGCCACGGCTACATCTTCGAGGTGGCCTCGGAGGGCAAGGGCGACCCCGAGCCCTACACGGCCATGGGCCGGTTCAACCACGAGGCCGTCGCCGTCGACCCGGCGACCGGCTACGTCTACGAGACGGAGGACCGCGGCGACGCCTCGCTGTACCGGTTCGTCCCGGCGGTGCCGGGCGACCTGGCCAAGGGCGGCCGGCTCGAGGCCCTGCGCATCGGCACCGCGAAGTACGACACCCGCCTCGACGGCGAGAAGGCGTACGGCACCGTCTCCTGGGTGCCCGTGGACGACGTCGACCCGGCGACGGACACGGTGCGGCTCCAGGCACAGGCGAACGGCGCCGCCGTGTTCAGCCGCCTCGAGGGCGCCTGGTACGGCAACGACCGCATCTACGTGATCACGACCGACGGCGGCCCCGCCCGCCAGGGGCAGGTCTTCGAACTCGACCCGGCCACCGATGAGTTCCGGACACTCTTCGCCTCCCCCGGCGCCGACGTGCTCAACGCACCGGACAACATGTGCGTCAGCCCTCGCGGCGGCCTGGTGCTCTGCGAGGACGGTGGCGGCACCGAGTACGTCCACGGGCTGACCACTCAGGGCGAGATCTTCCGCTTCGCCGCCAACAGCGTCGACCTGCGCGGCGGCACCGCGGGCAAGAACGTCCCGGCAGCCGACCACACGGGCTCCGAGTGGGCCGGATCCGTGTTCGAGCCGAAGAACGGCAACTGGCTGTTCGTCAACGTCCAGAGCCCCGGCATCACGTTCGCGATCACCGGCCCCTGGACCCGAGGCGCGCTCTGATCCACCCGCCGGGCAGCATCCGCCTGCCCCGGCACAGGGTTGCCGGACCGCAATGGGAACAGGTCCGGCAACCCTCGCCCGATCGTCGGCGCGCGACGGTTCAGGTGCCGATCTTGCCGACGCCCACCCCGGCCCGCACCAGCGAGGGCACGTTGGCCGTCGGGTCCAGCGTGTACGCGTAGAAGGTGCGCGGCTCGGTCACCGTGCCGTTGGTCTCGCACGCACCCGACCCGGTGAAGACGTTGCCGCGCTGCACCAGCCGGCCCGGCCCCGACTGGTCGTACCCGCCGGCGGAGTAACAGGGATGCGGAACGCTCTCGAAGTAGTTGCCCTCGACCACCACGCCCGCGTTCATGGTCGACGCGACGCCGTATATGGCGTTCCCCTTGTAGTAGTTGTTGTAGACGTGCACCGGCTCCCCGAACCGCACCCGCGGATGCCGCTGCCGTGAGCCGTCGAAGAAGTTGTGGTGGATGGAGACCTTCAGCTTTCCGGCGTCCTGGCCGCCGTTGCCGTCGGAGTGACCGAGCAGCATGCTCTTGTCGGTCTTGTTGAACCAGTTCCACGACACGGTGACGTACTGGGAGCCGCGGACGACGTCGACCGCCCCGTCGACCGCCCCGACGAACTCGTTGTGGTCGATCCAGATGTGGTGCGACTCCTGGCCGACGTTGACGGCGTCGTCCTCGGCGTTGGTGAACTTGATGTTCCGCACGATGACGTTGTGGGAGCGGTAGAAGTCCAGGCCGCCGCCGTTGATGACGGCCGAGGAGCCGACCCCGACGATGGTCTTGTTCGGGCGCACTCCCTGCTTGCTGGTGATGTTGATGGTGCCCTGCACCCGGATCACCAGCGGACCCGTGGTGTCGATGTACTCCAGGAACTGGTCGGTGGTGGTGGCGGTCACGGTCGGGCCGCCGACTCCGCCGGTGGTGCCGTTCTGGCCGAGCGCGTTGACCGCCGCGAAGCCGGTGGGGGACGTCTCCGCCAGCGGCGCCGGGGGCTGTGCGACGGCGCTGCCGCTGCCGGCCGGCACCGCCGCCACGCCGAGGAGCAGCGCGAGAGCGAGAGCCGGAACGGGGCGCGTGCTGCGTAAGGACCTCATGCGGTTCCTCCAGGGATGAGTGAACGGATCTTTCCGGCACCCGTGTTCGCCCGCACCAACCCGGGACCCCAGGACAGAAAGCGCTTTCTAGATTTCCTGAATGCTAATCAGGTGTTTTGAGCATGTCAACGACTGCGGCAAGCACCCGATGTGTTCGACCTGCCGCACATTGTTCGAAACCTCTTGACGGTGCACCAAGCACGGATTGACACTCTCGCAACACGACGTCACACAGCCGAAACGGCAGGGTGCCCATGGCCGAGGCCCCGCCATGCCTCAGCAGGGAAACTCGACATGACGTACATCGCACGTCTGCGCACCCGCGCGAGACGCTGGGCGGGCCAACTCGCCGGACTGACCGCAGCGTCGCTGTTCCTGGGCCTCGCCGCACCTGTCGTCCCCGCACAGGCAGCGGACACCTCGGACATCACCGACGGCCTGGCCCTCTGGTACAAGTTCGACGCGGCCTCGGGCAGCACCGCGACCGACGCGTCCGGCAACGGCCGCAACGGCACGGTCAACGGCACCGCCGGCTGGTCCGGCACCGGCGAGGGGCTCGCCTTCAACGGGTCCGACACCTACGTCAAGGTGCCGGACGACGTCATGAAGGGCATGGCCGCGATCACCGTCTCGATGGACGTGCTGATCGACTCCGCCCAGGCCACCCCGTACTTCCTCTACGGCTTCGGCAACTCCAGCGGGAGCAACGGCAACGGCTATCTGTTCACCACCGGCAACTCCTTCCGCACCTCCATCGCGACCGGCAACTGGTCGACGGAGCAGACCACCAGGCCCGCCGACTCCCACAACCTGACCCGCGCCGTGTGGAAGCACGTGACGTACACCCAGACCGGCACCACCGGTGTGCTGTACGAGGACGGCGTCGAGGTGGCCCGCAACACGTCGGTCACCATCACCCCCGGCGCCATCGGCTCCGGCATCACCACCGCCAACCACATCGGCAAGTCCGTGTACTCCGGCGACAAGCTCTTCAAGGGCAGGATGCGGGACTTCCGGGTGTACGACCGCGCACTCGCCGGCTCCGAGGTCGAGCAGCTCGCGCTCCCCGTGGCCACGCAGGGCGTCGCCGACGACAAGGCCGCCCTCTCCCTCGGCGACACCAGCGCCGTCACCGCCGACCTCGACCTGCCGAAGACCGGCACCGCCGGCGGCTCCGCGATCAGCTGGGCGAGCGACAATCCCGCCGTGGTGTCCGACGCCGGCAAGGTGACCCGCCCCGCGGCGGGCGAGCCGGACGGCCACGCCACCCTCACGGCGACCCTGAAGAAGGGCACCGTGACCGACACCAAGCGCTTCGACGTCACGGTCCTTCCCGCGTTCGACGACGAGAGGGCCACCCGGCAGGCCGCCGAGGCCCTGACCGTCCACAACCTCGACGACGTACGCGGCAACCTCACCCTCCCGGCGGCCGGTTCCTACGACACCGAGGTCACCTGGTCCTCCGCGAAGCCGGACGTCATATCCGCCGACGGCATGGTCCACCGCCCCGCGCACGGCGAGGGCGCCACCACCGTCGAGCTGACCGCCACCGTCACCAAGGGACAGGCGAAGGCCACCCGCACACTCACCGCCAAGGTGCCCGAACTGCCCCGGAAGGAAGCCCTCAAGGGCTACATGTTCAGCTACTTCACCGGCGAGGGCACCTCGGACGGCGAGCAGCTCTACGCAGCCCTCAGCAAGGGCAACGACCCGTTGAAGTGGCGGGAGTTGAACGACGGCAAGCCCGTCCTGACCTCCACGCTCGGTGAGAAGGGCCTGCGCGACCCGTTCATCATCCGCTCCCCGGAGGGCGACAAGTTCTACCAGATCGCCACCGACCTGAGGATCTACGGCAACGGCGACTGGGACGCCGCCCAGCGCACCGGCAGCAAGTCCATCATGGTCTGGGAGTCCACCGACCTCGTGCACTGGACGAACCAGCGCCTGGTCAAGGTCTCTCCCGACACCGCGGGCAACACCTGGGCGCCGGAGGCGTTCTACGACGCCGAGCGCGGCGAGTACGTGGTCTTCTGGGCGTCGAAGCTGTACGACAACGCCGAGCACTCCGGCAGCACGTACAACCGCATGATGTACGCGACGACCCGCGACTTCCACACCTTCAGCGAGCCCAAGGTCTGGATCGACCGCGGCTACTCGGTCATCGACTCCACGGTGGTCGCGCACGACGGGACGTACTACCGCCTGTCGAAGGACGAGCGGAACAACACCTCCTCCACGCCCAACAGCAAGTTCATCTTCGAGGAGAAGAGCGACTCACTCCTCGACACCTCCTGGGCCCCGGTCGCCGAGGGCATCGGCAAGGGCGCGATGAGCGCCGCCGAGGGGCCGCTGGTCTTCAAGTCCAACACCGAGGAGAAGTGGTACGCGTTCCTCGACGAGTTCGGCGGCCGCGGCTACATCCCCTTCGAGACGACGGACCTCGACTCCGGCGTCTGGACCCCGTCCACCGGCTACGACCTGCCCTCAAAGCCCCGCCACGGCACCGTGCTCCCGGTCACGCAGGCCGAGTACGACCGGCTGCTGCGCGCCTACCAGCCCGACCAGCTCGTGGAGAGCGTCGAGGACATCAAGGTCGAGACGCGCATCGGTGACGCGCCGGTCCTGCCGGCCACGGTCGTCGCCACGTACGCGGACGGCGTGAAGCGTCCCGTCTCCGTCACCTGGGCGGACGTACCGGCGTCCCAGTACGCGCAGGCCGGTACCTTCACGGTGATCGGCGGCCTGCCGGACGGCACCACGCTGAAGGCCGAGGTCACGGTCTCGGTCGAGGGCCCCGCCGTCCCGGCCGACCTGCTCCTGCGCTACGGCTTCGACGAGACCGGCGGCACCATCGCCCGTGACTCCAGTGGGCACGGCTACCACGGCACCTACGCCCGCACGCCCGGCTTCGGCACGGGCGTGGACGGCGGCTCCTTCAAGATGTCCGGCGGCTCCGACTCGCCGTACGTGAAGATCCCGAACGGTGTCCTCAAGGGTGCCGACAGTGTCACCGTCTCGACGTACGCCAAGTGGAAGGGCGGCGACAACTGGCAGTGGCTGTTCGGTCTCGGGCCCGACAGCGACAAGTACCTCTTCGCCAGCCCCTCCAACGGCTCCTCGAAGCTCTACTCGGCCATCACCAAGGCCAGTTGGTCGGCCGAGTCGAAGCTGACGGCCGGCTCACAGCTCACCCCGGGCGAGTGGCGGCACGTGACCGTCACGCTCGACGGCGCGAGGGGCACCGCGGTCCTCTACGTCGACGGCATCGAGGCGGCCCGCGCGACCGGCGTCACCACCAAGCCGTCCGAGCTGTACGACGCGGGCAAGGACCACAGCGGCTACATAGGCCGCTCCCTCTACGCCGCCGACCCGTACTTCGGCGGCGAGGTCGACGACTTCCGGATCTACAACCGGGCCCTCACGCCCACGGAGGTCCTGGAGCTCAGCGGCAACACCACGGGCATCGCGAAGGCGAGCCACCCGGCACTGAAGGTCGACGCCCTCGTCGACGACGCGCACAGCACGATCACCCTGCCACTCACCGAAGGTACCGATCTCACCGCTCTGGCCCCGGAGTTCACCCTCGCGCACGGTGCGTCGATCAGCCCGGCCTCCGGCAGCGTCCACGACTTCACCGAGCCGGTGACGTACGAGGTCACCGGCTCGGACGGGAAGAAGCGCAGCTGGACGGTGCGGGCACTGATCATGAAGAGCCCGGTGCTGCCGGGGCTCAACGCCGACCCGAACATCGTGCGGTTCGGCGACACCTTCTACCTCTACCCGACCACCGACGGCTTCCCGGGCTGGAGCGGCACGCAGTTCAAGGCGTACTCCTCCACCGACCTGGTCCACTGGAAGGACCACGGCGTCATCCTCGACCTGGGGCCGGACGTCAGCTGGGCGGACAGCAGGGCGTGGGCGCCGACGATCGAGGAGCGGAACGGGAAGTACTACTTCTACTTCTCCGCCGACGCCAACATCGGCGTCGCGGTCTCCGACTCGCCCACCGGCCCGTTCAAGGACGCTCTGGGCAAGCCGCTGCTCAAGGCGGGCCAGTACCCCGGTCAGATGATCGACCCGGCCGTGTTCACGGACGACGACGGCACCCCGTATCTCTACTGGGGCAACGGCAGGGCGTACGTCGTACCGCTGAACGACGACATGACCACCTTCGACCCGTCGAAGGTCAAGGACATGACCCCGAGCGGCTACAACGAGGGCACCTTCGTCATCAAGCGCGAGGGCACCTACTACTTCATGTGGTCGGAGAACGACACGCGGGACGAGAACTACCGTGTCGCCTACGCCACCGGCCCCTCGCCCACCGGTCCCTGGACCAAGCGGGGCGTGATCCTGGAGAAGGACCTCTCCCTGGGTATCAAGGGCCCCGGCCACCACTCCGTCGTCCAGGTCCCGAACACCGACGACTGGTACATCGCCTACCACCGGTTCGCGATCCCGGGCGGTGACGGCACCCACCGCGAAACGACCGTAGACAAGCTGGAGTTCGACGCCGACGGCCTGATCAAGAAGGTCGTGCCGACGCTGACGGGCATCGACCCGGTCACCATCGTCCGCGCCGGCCCGGACGCCGACGGCATCGAGGGCGGCAAGATCCAGCTGGGCGGCACGATCTCCGGTGCGGGCAGCCCGAAGTGGACGGTCGAGGAAGGAGCGCCCTGCGCCTTCGGCGACCCGACGGCCGCCCGGACCACGCTCACCTGCACCGACGACGGCACCTACCGGGTCACCCTGACCGGCGGCCGCGGCAGCGACACCGCGACCGTGAGCGTCGCCAACGCGGCCCCGGCGATCAGCTCCAGCACCGGCCCGAAGTCCGCGGTGTCGGTGGGCCACCGCGCCACAGTCACCGCCGGGTTCGATGACCCCGGCACCGGCGACACCCACACCTGCGCGGTCGACTGGAAGGACGGCTCCGAGCCCACGGCGGGTACCGTCACCGCCTCCGGCTGCGAGGCCGCCCACACCTACACCACGGCGGGCATCCGCCGCCCCGTGGTCACGGTGACCGACGACGACGGCGCCTCGGACCGTACGACGCTGCCCGAGCTGATCGTCTACGACCGGGCCGCCGGCCCCGCGGCCGGCACCGGCGTCATCACCTCACCGGCCGGCGCCCTCCCCGCCCGGCCCGACCTCACCGGCAAGGCGGCCTTCTCCTTCGCCGCCGGCTACGAGAAGGGTTCCGTCCGCCCCTCCGGAAAGGTCGCCTTCGACTTCGGCGCGGGCCGTCTGAAGTTCCGCTCCACCGGCTCGGACTGGCTCGTCGTCACCGGTTCGAAGGCCGTGTACCAAGGCTCCGGGACGGTGAACGGCACCAGTGGCTACGGGTTCCGCGTCACCGTCACCGACGGCCCGGACACCTTCCGCATCGAGATCTGGAAGAAGTCCACCGGTGACGTGGTCTACGACAACTCCACAGCGGCGAGGAGCATCGGCTTCATCACGGTCGGCGACCACCGACCGTGAGCCGGTCGACGGGGATCCGCGTCAGCGGCAGCGGTCGCAGACACCGCTGAGTTCGAGGGTGTGTTCCAGCTCGGTGAAGCCGGTGGTCTCGGCTAGCCGGGCGGCCCACTCCTCGACGGCCTCCGCGTCGACCGGCCGGCTTCGGCCGCAGTCGCGGCAGATGAGGTGGTGACGGTGCTCGCCGGTGGGCCGCCGGAGGTAGAGCCGCTCGCCGCCCTCGTCGCGTACGACGTCGACGAGCCCCGCGCGGTCCAGTTCGCGCAGGGTGCGGTAGACGGTGGTGAGCCCGACCGTGCTGCCGGTGCCCGCGAGCCGGGTGTGCAGCTCCTGCGCGGAGACGAACTCGCGGCAACCGCCCAGGGTTTCGAGCACGGCCCGCCGCTGCCGCGTGCTGCGCAGCCCCGCGGCGCGGGCCCGCCCGCTCGTCACGTCGGCCTCCGCTTCACCCATCCCCTTCACCCATCCCCGGACTCCTCGGTCGACCTGTGCGTTGCGCCCCGCGCTGTCGACCATCTTAAATGAACATGGTTTCCATATCGATGGAACCGTCAGGAACGGCGCACGTGGGAGGCAGATTGCAGCCGCACACCTTGGGACCGGACGACGCCGACACGCCTCCGGAATCGGTCAACGCCGAGGCGTGGCACACGTACGGGACTCACCACCTCAGGCGCGGCACCGTCCTGGCGGAGGTGGAGCGGATCGACTGGGGCTTCTGGGGCACCGGGCCGGGGGACGAGATCCTCGGCGAGCTGTCGGGCAGGCGGGTGCTGGACCTCGGGTGCGGACCGGGCCGGCACGCGGCCCACCTCGTCCGCGCGTACGGGGCGACGGTGGACGCGGTCGACGCCTCACCGAGCCAGTACGAGCGGGCCCGTGCCCGCTACGACTCGCTGCCCGGGCTGCGGCTGGTGCGGGCCGACGCGGTCGAACACCTGCGCGCGGTGACGCAGCCGTACGACGTCGTCTACTCCGTCAACGCCGTCCCGTACATCGATCCCCGGCGGCTGCTGCCCGCCCTGGCCGGGGCGCTCCGGCCGGGCGGAACGCTCTGCTTCACCGTGCTGCACACCAACTCCCGCGGAGACGGCCCCTCCCCCGTCGTCGAGTCCCGGCCCGAGATCCTGCGGCTCGCCGGTGGCGGCGAGGTCACCGTCCGGATGTGGGTACTCGCCCCGGACGTCTGGGCGGAGCTGCTCACCGAGCACGGGCTGCGCGTCGAGCACATCGACGTCCTCGACGCGCCGGACGAGGACAACCACGTCTCGTACCGCGTCTTCCGGGTGACGCGTCCCGTGCGCGTCTCCTCCCGCCCGCGCACGTCCCGGCCTCCGGTCGCGCACGCGACGCTCGGCGTCGGCACCATCCTGCACGGCCCGCGCGGCCTGCTGCTGGGCCGCCACCGCCGGGGGACGTGGGAGCTTCCCGGCGGGACGGTGGAGCCCGGCGAGTCGCTCCAGGAGACGGCCGTGCGGGAACTCGCCGAGGAGACCGGGCTCACGGCCCGGCCGGAGGACGTACGGCTCCTCGGCACGCTCCTCGACCACGTGGACGGCGTCGTACGGGTCACCGTGGCCGCCCGGGTGACGGCCTGGCAGGGAGAGCCGGCCGACCAGCCCGACGAAAGCGTCGGCCACTGGCGCTGGTTCCCCCTGGACCGGCTGCCGGAGAACCTGTTCGTGTGCAGTGCCCAGGCCCTCACCGCCTGGCGCCTCGGACTGCCGGTCGACCACGCGCCGGCCCACTTCACCCCGTACGCCGGATGAGCGACGGATCGGGTGCAACCCCACCGCAACCTTCGCCGTGCTGCACTCGGTGACCATGGATGAGGTATCCGCACACGCCCCGTACGACGAAGTCCCGCGCGTCGAGCTCACGCCCGCGGCAGCCGACCTGCTGCGCCGGCTGCGTGAGACGCACGGTCCGCTGATGTTCCATCAGTCCGGCGGCTGCTGTGACGGCAGCGCCCCCATGTGCTACCCGGCGGGCGAGTTCCGCACCGGCGGCTCCGACGTGCTCCTCGCCGAGCTGGAGGTGGCGGGGGTGGAGGAGCCGGTGACGTTCTGGATGGCGCGCAGCCAGTACGAGGTGTGGAGCCACACCCGGCTGATCGTGGACGTGGTCGAGGGCCGGGGCAGCGGGTTCTCGCTGGAGGCGCCCGAGGGGGTGCGTTTTCTCACCCGTTCGCGGGTCGTCGGCGCATAGACACCGCGGCGGTCACGGTCGTCTGCTGCACTTTCCCTGAGTCCTGGAGACAGTTGACCAGATATCAGGGGGAACTGTGACGCATCGTCAGAGACGGTTCGGAGCGGGCAGAACGGCGCTGACGTTTCTCGCGGTACTCGGCACGCTGGCCGGTGCGGCCCTGGTGGGGGCGGCACCGGCCGGCGCCGTGCGGGGCTGGACCGAGATCGCGCCGGGTGTCGGGTACGAGCAGTTCGACATCCCGGCGGCCAAGGGCGTGACGCACGCCCATGTGCTGAGCGTCGACCTGCGCGATCCGCGCGTACACCTGGAACTGCTGTACCCGGGGACGGTGGCCGCGCGGGCGCCCGTCTCCGGCATGGCCGACGCGGCCGGCGCCGTGGCCGGCGTCAACGGCGACTTCTTCAACATGACCGAGACCCAGCACCCGGGTGTCGAGGCCACCGGGGCGAGCGTGGGCCCGGCCGTCGCGCAGGGCCGGGCGCTCAAGGGGGCGGTGCCGAACGGCCAGCGCTTCGGCCCCGCGCTGCCGCCCGGCACGAGCACCGAGGACGTGATCGGCGTGGGCACCGACCGCCGGGCCCGGCTGGACGCGCTGGCCCTGGACGGATCGATCCGGACGCCCGAGGAACAGCTGCCGCTCGGCGGGCTCAACCAGTACGCGCTGCCGGTCGGGTCCATCGGGGCGTTCACCGAGGAGTGGGGCGCCGCGTCCCGGGTCCGCGCCACCTGCGGCACGGACACGGACCGGGCCGCGCCGTGCAGCACGGACACCTACGAGGTGACGGTGCGCGGCGGACGCGTCGTGGCGACGGCAGACACGCCGGGCAGCGGTCCGATCGCGCCGGGAACCACGGTGCTCGTGGGCCGGGAGGCCGGAGCGCAGCAGCTGCGCAAGCTCTTCGCGGGCGAGCGGGTGACGGTCCGGCACCGGCTGGTGGCGGCCGCGACCCGGACCCCGTACCGGTTCGCGCTCGGCGGCTACCCGGTCCTCAGGGGCGGACAGCCGCTGCCGGGCCTGGACGGCACGACGTCGACCGTGCGCACCGCCGTGGGCATCGCGGACAGCGGGCACCGCCTGTTGCTGTTCGCGTCGGACGGCGCCCCCGAGTACCGCAGTGGTCTGACCATCGCAGAAGTCGCCGCCACCATGCGGGAGTTGGGTTCGGACGACGCCTTCAACATGGACGGCGGCGGGTCGACGACGCTGGCCGCCCGGGTGCCGGGCGCGAGCACCGTCGCCGTACGCAACCACCCCTCCGCCGGCGTGGAACGCCCTGTCCCGAACGGCATCGGGGTCTTCTCGACCCCGTGAGCCGCGTCAGGGCCGCAGGCTGCTGACGATGTCCGCCGTCGCCGTGAGGCCGCTGTGGATGGTGGGCGCGATGCTCGTGCTGGCCAGGTAGAAGCCGAGCAGCGTGCACACCAGGGCGTGGGAGATCTTCAGCCCGCCGTTGCGCAGGAAGATCACCGCCAGGACCAGCAGCAACAGCACCAAAGAGATGGAAATCGCCATCGTCAGCCTCCTCCGCCACGTCCGCTTCGCGGCGTTCGGCCGCAAGTGTGGCGCAGCGGAGGGTTCGTCCGGGCGGCTGACCTGTCCTCCGAACGTGTGGTGTCCAGATGGTTGTGGCTACCTGGTTGTGTCTATGCGGACCGGTGGGCGTCCAGGAAGGCTTCCAGTCCGGCGAGGTCGTCGGTGTTGACGTAGTCGACGTCGGCGGCCACCAGTTCGGTCCACAGCGCGTCCCGGGTGGGCCCGGCC
The DNA here is from genome assembly GCF_040295365.1 of Streptomyces sp. NPDC002838. NCBI lineage: Bacteria > Bacillati > Actinomycetota > Actinomycetes > Kitasatosporales > Streptomycetaceae > Streptomyces > Streptomyces sp. NPDC002838. The sequence continues at coordinate 25,264 of NZ_JBEOVF010000054.1, forward strand.
ACGTCCGGGGTGGCCCAGAACCGGACCTTCTGTCCGCGTGAGTGCGCCGCCCGGATGATGCTCCGCAGCTTCTGCCGCTCGAGGTCCGGGAAGGCGCCGACGCCCGCCCAGGTGAAGTTGAGCGTCCAGTTGTCGCTGATCAGCGGGATGAAGGAGGCGGGGGCCGAGGTGCCGAGGTCGGCGAGCCGGCCGTCGTAGAACGCCCGCCGTACGGTCTGCGTCTCCATCGGCGTGCGGGCGGCCCGGTCGCCGGAGATCACGGCGGTGACCGGGCCGGGGAAGACACGGCCGTGGGCGTATGTCGTGAACAGGTGCTTGTAGCGCCGGAGACGGCGGTCGAGTTCGAGGTACGTCGACGAGCCCTCGGTCTTGATGTCGATCAGCAGTTGCAGGGGCCGCCGGTACCCCCGGTACACGGAACCGTGGTTGGCCCGGACGCGGGCGGCCAGCGGGTCGAGGTAGAGGGACTCGAGGGTGCGGGCCGGGTCGAGGTCGACGGGGTCGTGGGCGACGAGGAGCTGGTCGCCGACGAGGAAGATGTCGGCCTCGAGGCTGCCGAAGCGGTGGTCGAGGGCGTCGAAGAGGGGACGCGGGTGCTCGTAGTCGTTGTGGGCGTGGGCGCGCCACAGCGGGCGGGGGCGGTGCTTCTGCTCTCCGGCCAGCGCGCTGCCGGCGGGCAGGGCGACCGAGCCCGCGAGGGCGGCGCCGAGGGTGGTGAGGACTCTGCGGCGGGTGGTGAGGGCCATGCTCTGCCTCCCTGGTGATGCCGTATGGGACCGCAGCGAGTATGCGGTTCATACGGGCCCAAGGAGCAGTGTCGGAAGAGGAGTTGGCCGGACTGCCGCTGCCCGTTCACTTCTTCGGAGCAGGGCTCACGAAAAAGCCCGCCCCTGGTGGGACGGGCTTTTCGCGGATTTCTCCCAGGCGTACGTCAGGGGGCCTGGAGGTCGACCAGTTCGGCCAGTGCCTCCCGGTGGCCGCCCGCGGTGCCGTACGCGATCGAGTCGGCCTTCGCCCGCTTCAGGTAGAGGTGGATCGGATGCTCCCAGGTCATGCCGATGCCGCCGTGCAGTTGCAGCGCCTCCTCGGCGGCACGGACGGCGACGGGGGCGGCGTACGCCTGAGCGACGGCGACCGCGACGTCGACGTCCTCGCCGGTCGCGAGGGCGTCAGCGGCGTTGCGGGCCGTGGCGCGCAGGTTGACGACCTCCAGCCACAGCTGGGCGAGCCGGTGCTTGAGCGCCTGGAAGCCGCCGACGGGCCGGTTGAACTGCTTGCGTTCCTTCAGGTAACGGACCGTCTCCGTCAACGTCCAGTCGGCGAGGCCGAGTTGCTCGGAGGCGAGGAGTCCGGCTCCGGCGCGCAGGGCCCGTCGCACGGCGGGTTCGGCGTCGCCGATCCGGCGCGCGGACGCCCCGTCGAAGGTGACGGTCGCGAGCGGCCGGGTCAGGTCCAGCGACACCTGCGGGGTGACGGTCACGGCGTCCGCGTCGACCGCGTACAGCCCGCCGTCGTCGGCCGGAACGAGCAGCACCTCGGCGGCAGCCGCATCCGCGATGCCGGTCAACTCCCCGTGCAGGGAGCCGTTTTCCTGTCGCACGGCCTTGAAGGCGCCGCCCGGAGCGACGTTCAGCGCGACGGCGAGGGCGCCGATCCCGCGTCCGGAGGCCAGCTCGGCGAGAAGGTCGTCGGCGTCGCAAGCCAGCAGGGCCTCGGTGGCGACGACGGCGCTGGTCAGATATGGGACGGGGGCGACCGCGCGCCCCAACTCCTCCAGCACGACGGCGACTTCGCGATGGGTGGCGCCCTGGCCGCCTCGTTCCTCGGGCACGAGGAGGCCTGCGAGGCCCATGCCGTCGGTGAGCGCCTTCCACAGTTCGGGGTCGTGCGGCTGGTCGGACTCGGTGCGTGTGATCACTCCGGCGGCGTCGCAGTGGTCCGTGAGCAGGTCGCGGACGGCGGCGCGGAGCGCCTCTTCCTCCTCCGAGTACAGCAGGTCGGGCTGCGTGCTCATCGGGCCAGGTCCTTCCATGCGACGTCCTTGTCGGTGCGCGGCTCGGCCGGCAGGCCCAGGACACGCTCGGCGACGATGTTCAGCAGGACCTCGGTGGTCCCGCCCTCGATGCTGTTGCCCTTGGAACGGAGGTAGCGGTAGCCGGCCTCGCGGCCGGTGAAGTCCACCAGCTCCGGGCGGCGCATGGTCCAGTCGTCGTACAACAGGCCTTCTTCGCCGAGGAGTTCGACCTCCAGGCCGCTGATCTCCTGGTTGAGACGGGCGAAGGCGAGCTTCATGCCGGAGCCCTCGGGGCCGGGCTGGCCGGCCACGAGCTGCTGGCGCAGCCGCTCGCCGGTGAGGCGGGCGACCTCGGCCTCGACCCAGAGCTTCAGCAGGCGCTGGTGCAGGTCGTGGGTGCGCAGTCCGGGACGTTCGCGCCAGGTCTTCGAGACGGGGCCGATCATGCCGCCCTCACGGGGCAGGCGCATGCCGCCGATGGCGACGCGTTCGTTGTTCAGAGTGGTCTGCGCGACCCGCCAGCCGTCGCCGACCCCGCCCAGGCGCCGCGAGTCCGGGATCCGGACGTCGGTGAGGAACACCTCGTTGAACTCGGCCTCGCCGGTGATCTGCCGCAGCGGGCGCACCTCGACACCCGGGTCGGTCATGTCGCAGATGAAGTAGGTGATGCCCTGGTGCTTGGGCACGTCCGGGTCGGTGCGGGCGATGAGGATGGCCCAGCGGGCGATGTGGGCGCTGGACGTCCACACCTTCTGCCCGTTGACGACCCAGTCATCGCCCTCACGGACGGCCCGGGTGCCGAGCGCGGCCAGGTCGGACCCGGCGCCGGGCTCGCTGAACAGCTGGCACCAGACCTCCTCCCCCACCCACAGGGGCCTGAGGTACCGCTCCTTCTGCTCCTCGGTGCCGTAGCGCAGGATCGTCGGAGCGGCCATGCCCAGGCCGATGCCGATGCGCCGCGGATCGTTGTCGGGGGCGCCCGCGGCCTCCAGCTCGGCGTCCACGACGGCCTGGAGGGAGCGCGGGGCACCGAGTCCGCCGAGGCCCTCGGGGTAGTGCACCCAGGCGAGTCCCGCGTCGAAGCGGGCCTTGAGGAAGTCGAGTCGGTCGGTGGTGGCAGACAAGGGGGGCGGGCCCGCGGGGCCCTCGGTTGAGGGCGGTGGTGGGAGACGGGCGGGCGGGTGGGCGGCCAGCAACTCCGCTGTACGGCGCCTGAGGTCGGCTGCGTCGGTCATGCGGCGGCTCCGTTCTGCGGTACGACGGCGACCCGGCCGGTGGTGACACCGTCGGCGACCCGCTGCACGGCGTCCGCTGCCTCGCCGAGCGGCACGCGCTCGCTCACCAGCGGTTTGATCGCGCCCCGGGCGGCCAGTTCGGTGAGCTGCTCGTGGCAGTGCTGGACCAGCTTCGGGTTCTTGGTGTTGTACAGGCCCCAGTGCAGGCCGAGGATCGCGTAGTTCTTCACCAGTGCGTGGTTCAACCCCGGGCTCGGGATGGTCCCGCTCGCGAAGCCCACGACCACGATCCGGCCCTCGAAGGCGACGACCTTCGTGGACTGGGTGTAGGCCTCGCCGCCGACCGGGTCGTAGATCACGTCGGCGCCCCGGCCGCCGGTGGCCTCCTTCACCGCCGCGACGACGTCCTGGCCGCGCCGGTCGATCACGACGTCGCAGCCCAGTTCGCGCGCGACGGCGGCTTTGTCGGCCCCGCCGACGACCCCGATGACGGTGGCCCCGGCCGCCTTCCCGAGCTGCACGGCCGCGCTGCCGACCCCTCCAGCGGCAGCGTGGACGAGCAGGGTCTCGCCGGCCTCCAGCCGGGCCCGCCGGTGCAGGCCGAACCAGCCCGTCTGGTAGCCGATGTGCAGGGCGGCGGCCTCGGCGTCGTCCAGGGAGTCGGGCACGGGCAGGAGAGCGGCGGCGTCCGCGACGGCGTACTCGGCGAAACCGCCGTACGGCAGTGCGGGGTTGGCGATCACCCGCCGGCCGTCCTCGGTCTCGCCGCAGATCTCCACGCCCGGAGTGAACGGCAGCGGGGGCCTGACCTGGTACTGGCCCCGGACCATGAGCACGTCCGGGAAGTTGATGTTCGCGGCGCGCACCTTCAGCAGGACCTGGCCGTCGCCGGGCTCGGGTCGCGCCACGTCCTCCAGGCGCATCACCTCACTCGGCTCGCCGTTCTCGTGCACCTGCCATGCCTGCATGCGGAGCCTCCACGGGACTGCGTCGTCTGACCGGGGTCGGTTCGCATACTAAGCGGTCGCTTGCCGATCAGGCTACCGTCACGTACGTCACGACCGCCGGGGCCGGGCCCGTACGTGCATCCGCTCCCCCTGCGGCCCGAACAGGCTGAGGAACTCCGCCGGCCCCTCCCCCGTCGACCCGAACCAGTGCGGCACGCGTGTGTCGAACTCGGCGGCCTCCCCCGCCGTGAGCACCACGTCGTGCTCGCCCAGCACGAACCGCAGCCGCCCGGAGAGGACGTAGAGCCATTCATACCCCTCGTGGACACGGGGTTCCGGCTCCTCCTTCCCCTGCGGTACGAGCACCTTGAACGCCTGGAGTCCGCCGGGCTGGCGGGTGAGCGGCCAGTAGGTACGCCCGTGCCGCACGATCGGCTGGGCCCGCACCCGCGGATCCCGCACCGGCGGAGCCCCCACCAGCTCGTCCAGAGCCACCTCGTGGGCCCGCGCGATCGGCAGCAGCAGTTCCAGGCTGGGCTTGCGCAGGCCGGACTCCAGCCGTGACAGGGTGCTCACCGAGATGCCGGTCGCCTCCGACAGCCCGGCGAGCGTCGCGCCCCGCTCCTTCCGGATCCGCCGTAGCCGGGGACCGACCTCCGCGAGCACCTCGTCGGTGCCGGTGTCCTCACTCATGACTCCATTGCAGTTTCGGCAAACATGTTTGTCAATGCCGCAGTGGGCGAGCGACCTTTTCCGTGGAGGTGGTCCCCATGACCCAGAAGGACTCGTACGAAGTGGTCGTCGTCGGAGGTGGCACGGCCGGACTCTCCGCCGCACTGGTCCTCGGCCGGGCCCGGCGCCGCACGCTGGTCGTCGACGCGGGCGAGCCGCGCAACGCGCCCGCCGCGCACATGCAGGGTTATCTGTCCCGGGACGGCATGTCCCCGGCGGACTTCCTGGCCGTCGGACGGGAGGAGATCGCTCGGTACGGGGTGGAGCTGGTCCAGGACCGGGCGGTGGACGTCGGCAAGGAGGGGGATTTCGCCGTGGTCCTCGCGAGCGGTCGCACCGTGCGCGCCCGACGGCTCGTGATCGCGACCGGCCTCAAGGACGAGCTGCCGAAGGTGGAAGGTCTCGCCGAGCGCTTCGGACGGGACGTGCTGCACTGTCCGTACTGCCATGGCTGGGAGGTCCGCGACCAGGCGTTCGGCGTGCTCGCCACCACCCCGATGAGCGTGCACCAGGCGTTGATCGTGTCCCAGTGGTCGAAGGACGTGACCTTCTTCCTGCACAAGGTCACCGAGGAGGAGTTGTCGGACGACGACCTGCGCAGGCTGGCCGCGGCCGGGGTCAAGGTGGTGCCCGGCGAGGTCACCGGACTGGTCACGGAGGACGACCGGCTCACCGGGGTCAGGCTCGCTGGGGGTACCCCCTCTGGGGGAGGCACCACGCACCACCGCGAGGTGCTGTTCGTGGCGCCTCGGGCCGTCCCGCAGACCGATCTGCTGCGGCACCTCGGCGCGGAGCTGCGCGAGACCCCGTTCGGCGCGTATCCCGTGGTCGACGAGACGGGCCTGACGACCGTGCCCGGCGTGTGGTCGGCGGGCAACGCGATGGGCTTCGCGGAGCAGGTCGTCAACGCGGCGGCGGGTGGGTACCGGGCGGGCGCCACGATCAACGGGGAACTGCTCATGGCCGACCTCGACGCGGCCGTCCGGGTGTAGACCGTCCCCTTCCGGTGCACCATGGCTGCATGCTGCTGACCCGGCTGGCCCGTGTGTCCCAGGAGGTCGCCGCGACCTCGGCGCGCTCCCGGAAGATCGCGCTCCTCGCCGAGCTGTTCCGGGACGCCGAGGCGGACGACGTACCGATCGTCATCCCGTATCTGGCGGGGCGGCTGCCCCAGGGGCGGCTGGGCGTCGGCTGGAAGGTGCTCAGCCGCCCGGTCGCCCCGGCCGCCGAGCCGAGCCTGACCGTGCGCGAGGTCGACGCCCGGCTCGGCGAGCTGGGCAAGGTCTCGGGCGCCGGTTCGCAGGCCGAGCGGGCCCGGCTGGTCGGCGAGCTGATGGGCGCGGCGACGGAGAACGAGCAGCGCTTCCTGCTCGGCCTGATCACCGGCGAGGTCCGGCAGGGCGCGCTGGACGCGGTCGCGGTCGAGGGGCTGGCCGAGGCGACGGGGGCGCCGCCGACGGACGTACGGCGTGCGGTGATGCTGGCCGGTTCGCTCCAGACGGTGGCCGAGGCCCTGCTGGCGGACGGCCCCGCCGCGCTGGACCGCTTCCGGCTGACCGTCGGCCGCCCGGTCCTGCCGATGCTGGCGCACAGCGCCTCCTCGGTGGCCGAGGCGGTCGACAAGCTCGGCGCGTGCGCGGTGGAGGAGAAGCTGGACGGCATCCGCGTCCAGGTGCACCGCGAGGGCGACACCGTACGGGTCTACACCCGCACTCTCGACGACATCACCGACCGGCTGCCCGAACTGACCTCCGCCGCCCTGGAGTTGCGGGGTGAGCGCTTCATCCTGGACGGCGAGGTCATCGCCTTCGACGAGGACGGACGCCCCCGCTCCTTCCAGGAGATCGCCGGTCGCGTCGGTTCGCGCGCGGACGTGACGACGGCCGCGCGGGCGGTCCCCGTCTCCCCCGTCTTCTTCGACGCCCTGTCCGTCGACGACCGCGACCTGCTCGACCTGCCGTTCGCCGAGCGGCACGCGGAGCTGGCCCGGCTGGTGCCCGAGCCGATGCGGGTACGGCGCACGCCGGTGTCCGGGCCCGAGGAGGTGCACACGGCCGAGGAGTTCCTCGCCGAGACGCTGAAGCGCGGCCACGAGGGCGTCGTCGTGAAGTCCCTCGACGCCCCCTACAGCGCGGGCCGCCGCGGCGCGTCCTGGCTGAAGGTCAAGCCCGTCCACACGCTCGACCTGGTGGTCCTGGCGGCCGAGTGGGGCCACGGCCGCCGTACCGGCAAGCTCTCCAACCTCCACCTCGGCGCCCGTACGGCCGACGGCTCCTTCGCGATGCTCGGCAAGACCTTCAAGGGCATGACCGACGCGATGCTGACCTGGCAGACCGAGCGGCTCCAGGAGCTGGCGGTGGACGACAGCGGATACGTGGTCACCGTACGCCCCGAGCTCGTCGTGGAGATCGCCTACGACGGCCTGCAGAAGTCCACGCGCTACCCGGCCGGCGTCACCCTCCGTTTCGCCCGTGTGGTCCGCTACCGCGAGGACAAGCGCCCGGAGGACGCCGACACGGTCGAGACGCTGCTCGCAGCCCATCCCGAGGTGAAGCCGTGAAACACAGCGCGGGCCTGCTGCTCTTCCGCCACACCGACCTCGGCCTGGAGGTGTTGCTCGGCCACATGGGCGGCCCCTTCTTCACACGGCGCGACGCGGGGGCGTGGACCGTGCCGAAGGGCGAGTACGACCCCGAAGAGCCCGCCTGGGACGCGGCCCGCCGCGAGTTCCAGGAGGAGCTGGGGCTGCCACCGCCCGACGGCGAGGCCGTGCCGCTCGGTGAGGTGCGGCAGACGAACGGCAAGATCGTCACGGCGTGGGCGGTCGAGGCGGACCTCGACCCGGCGACGATCGATCCGGGCACGTTCCGGATGGAGTGGCCGCCGAAGTCCGGGCAGTTCCAGGAGTTCCCCGAGCTGGACCGCGTGCGGTGGTTCGACCTCGACCGCGCGCGGGCCGTGATCGTCAAGGCGCAGGCCGCGTTTCTCGACCGCCTGGCGGAGCACTCGACCTGAGCAGATGCCCACGCGTTGCGGTGCACACCGCCGCGCGGGAAGGTCGGAACACAGCCCGTCCCCAGGGAGGTCAGCCATGCCCATCGCAACGGTCAACCCGGCGAACGGCGAGACACTCAAGACGTACGAGGCCATGGGCGAGGAGGAGATCGAGCGCAGGCTCCAGCTCGCGGAGGCCACGTTCCGCACCTACCGGACGACGACCTTCGCCGAGCGTGCCCGCCTCCTGAACCGGGCCGCCGATCTCCTCGACGAGGACCAGCAGGACATCGCCCGCGTGCTGACCACCGAGATGGGCAAGCCCATCAAGCAGGCCCGCGCGGAGGCCGCGAAGTGCGCCAAGGCGATGCGCTGGTACGCCGAGCACGCCGAGGAACTGCTCGCCGACGAGGAGCCCGCCGACTTCGACGTGAAGGACTCCGGCGCCTCCCGCGCCCTGGTCCGCTACCGGCCGGTGGGACCGGTGCTCGCGGTGATGCCGTGGAACTTCCCCCTCTGGCAGGTGATCCGGTTCGCGGCCCCGGCTCTGATGGCAGGCAACGTGGGCCTGCTCAAGCACGCCTCGAACGTCCCGCAGACCGCCCTCTACCTGGAGGACCTGTTCCACCGCGCGGGCTTCACCGAGGGCTGTTTCCAGACCCTGCTCATCGGCTCCGCCGCGGTCGACGACATCCTGCGCGACGAGCGCGTCAAGGCGGCCACCCTCACCGGCAGCGAGCCGGCGGGGCGGGCGGTGGGATCCACCGCCGCGGAGATGATCAAGAAGACGGTGCTGGAGCTGGGCGGCAGCGACCCGTTCGTGGTGATGCCGTCCGCCGACATCGACCGGGCGGCCCAGGTCGCGGTGACCGCACGCGTGCAGAACACCGGGCAGTCGTGCATCGCCGCGAAGCGGTTCATCGTGCACGCGGACGTGTACGACGCCTTCGCCGAGCGGTTCGTCGAGGGCATGAAGGCGCAGAAGGTCGGCGACCCGCTGGAGGAGGAGACGGAGGTCGGCCCGCTGTCGAGCGAGCGGGGGCGGGACGACCTGGAGGAGCTGGTCGACGACGCGAGGCGCGGCGGAGCGACGGTGCTGTGCGGTGGCGAACGGCCCGACGGGCCCGGCTGGTACTACCCGCCGACCGTGCTGGCCGACATCACCCGCGAGATGCGCATCCACCGCGAGGAGGCCTTCGGGCCGGTCGCCACGCTGTACCGCGCGGCCGACCTGGACGAGGCCGTGCTGATCGCCAACGACTCGCCGTTCGGGTTGAGTTCCAATGTCTGGACGCGGGACGAGACCGAGGTCGACCGCTTCGTACGGGACCTGGAGGCGGGCGGTGTGTACGTCAACGGGATGACGGCGTCCCATCCGGCGTTCCCGTTCGGTGGAGTGAAGCGGTCCGGGTACGGGCGTGAGCTGTCCGGGCACGGAATCCGGGAGTTCTGCAACATCACGACCGTTTGGCACGGTGCGTGAGCGCTGCGCGGCTACCATCCCGTTTGTGAACCGCGAAGTGACTCTGCCTCTGATCGTCGACGACCGCGGGACCTTGCAGGTGGCTGCCGCCGATGTGAGCAAACTGCTCCGCACGGTGGGCGGGAGGTGGCTGCATCTTGTGGAGGCCGGGGCGGACGGGCTCGATGAGGACACGGTGGCTGCGTTGACCATCGAGTTGGCCAAGCTGGCCGATCGTATTGACGTGGCCTGCATCGCTCATAGCAGCGGGGGTGCGCCGTAGGGGATGGCGTTCCCCGATACGGAGTAGCCCGGCGCGACATCGCCGCCCCGCCGGGTGATCGTGGGTGGGACCACGCTCACGACTTCCGCGAAGAGACGGCATGAGCGAACAGACCCTCACCGAGATCCTGCCCCCGATCCGGCACTGGCCGGCGCTCGACCTGGCCGGCGTCGACTTCGACCCAGTGCTGACCGAGCTGATGCGCGAGGGCCCGGTCACCCGGATCCAGCTGCCCAACGGCGAAGGCTGGGCCTGGCTGGTGACCCGCTACGAGGACGTGCGGATGGTGACCGACGACCCCCGGTTCAGCCGCGAGGCCGTCATGGACCGGCAGGTCACCCGGCTCGCCCCGCATTTCGTTCCGGCTCGGGGCGAGGTCGGCTTCCTGGACCCGCCCGACCACACCCGGCTGCGCCGCTCGGTGGCCGCCGCCTTCACCGCGACGGGCGTGGCGCGCGTCCGCGAGAAGTCCCGTCACATGCTCGACGAACTGGTCGACGAACTGCTTCAGGACGGCCCGCCCGCCGATCTCACCTCGACCGTCCTCAGCCCGTTCTCCATCGCGGTGATCTGCGAGCTGATGGGCGTCCCGGCCGCCGACTGGCACGGCATGCACACCTGGACCCACCTCATCCTGTCCGCCTCGCACGGCGCCCAGGTCGGCGAGAAGGCCAGGAACGAGATGGGCGCGTACTTCGCCGGGCTCATCGGCGAGCGCGAGGGCAGCGCGGACGAGGACGTCACCTCGCTGCTCGGAGCCGCCGTGGGCCGCGGCGAGGTGACCCTGGAGGAGGCCGTGGGGCTCGCGGTGCTCCTGCAAATCGGCGGTGAGCCGGTCACCCACCACAGCGGCCAGATGTTCTACGTCCTCCTGACCCGCCCCGGCCTCGCCGAACGGCTGCGCGCCGACCCGGAGATCCGCCCGAGGGCCATCGACGAACTGCTGCGCTACATCCCGCACCGCAACGCGGTCGGGCTGTCGCGGATCGCCCTGGAGGACGTGGGCATCAGGGGCGTACGGATCCGGGCGGGCGACGCGATCTACGTGTCGTATCTGGCCGCGAACCGCGACCCGGACGTCTTCCCGTTCGCGGAGACGATCGACTTCGACCGCGGCCCGAACCCGCATCTCTCCTTCGGCTCCGGCCCGCACTCCTGCCCCGGCGCGATGCTCGTCCGGCTGGAGTCCGAGCTGCTGGTCGACGCGCTGCTGGACGGGATTCCGGATCTGAGGCTCGCCGTACCGCCGGAGGAAGTCCCCTTCCGGAAGGGGACGTTGATCCGCGGGCCCGAGACTCTGCCCGTCACCTGGTCCCACGGGTGAGTGCCCACGGCGCTATCGAATCGGCATCCCCGACAACGTCCGCGCGATCACCAACCGCTGGATCTCGCTCGTGCCTTCGAAGATCGTGTAGATGGCGGCGTCACGGTGCATCCGCTCGACCGGGTACTCCCGCGTGTAGCCGTTCCCGCCCAGGATCTGGATCGCCTGGGCCGTGACCTTCTTCGCGGTCTCGCTCGCGAACAGCTTGGACATCGAGCCCTCGGCCGCCGTGAACTGCTTGCCGTTGACCGCCATCCAGGACGCCCGCCAGACCAGGAGGCGAGCCGCGTCGATGGACGTCCGCATGTCCGCCAACTGGAAGGCGACGCCCTGGTTGTCGATGATCGGCCGGCCGAACTGCTCACGCGTCTGCGCGTAGTCGAGGGCGACCTCGTACGCGGCCCGGGCGGTGCCCACGGCCATGGCGCCCACCGCCGGACGCGAAGCCTCGAACGTGGCCATCGCCGCGTTCTTCACGCGCTCGCCGCCCGCCTTCGCCTTCTCGCGGGCGCGGGCCAGCCGCTCGTCCAGCTTCTCCTTGCCGCCGAGCAGGCAGGACCCGGGCACGCGGACGTTGTCCAGGATCACCTCGGCGGTGTGCGAGGCGCGGATGCCGTGCTTCTTGAACTTCTGGCCCTGGGCGAGACCGGGCGTGTTCGGCGGGACGATGAAGGACGCGTGTCCCTTGGAGCCGAGCTCCGAGTCGACGACCGCGACGACGACGTGGACGCCCGCGATGCCGCCGTTGGTCGCCCAGGTCTTCGTACCGTTGATCACCCACTCGTCCTTGGCCTCGTCGTACACGGCCCGCGTCCGCATCGAGGCCACGTCGGAACCGGCGTCCGGCTCTGAGGAGCAGAAGGCGGCGACCTTGACATCGTTGGCATCGCCGTACATCTGGGGGATCCAGGTGCCGATCTGCTCCTCGGTGCCGTTGGCGAGGACGCCGACGGCGGCCAGGCCCGTGCCGACGATGGAGAGGGCGATGCCGGCGTCGCCCCAGAACAACTCCTCCATGGCCATGGGTATGCCGAGGCCGGTGGGGTCGAAGTACTGCTGGGCGTAGAAGTCGAGGGAGTAGATGCCGACCTTGGCGGCCTCCTGGATGACCGGCCAGGGAGTCTCCTCACGCTCGTCCCATTCGGCGGCTGCGGGCCGGATCACATCGGCGGCGAAGCCGTGCAGCCAGTCCCGGACCTCCTTTTGTTCGTCGTTGAGCTCCATGGTGAACTCGGCCATGTCCCCTCCAGCGGCGCACTTGCATGTTACTTGCGGTAACCGAGTCTGTTACCGGTCGGTAGGAAAAGTCAACTCCTGATGACCGCCCGGCAGCCCGTTCGATGCACTGGGCATGCTGAGTGTTAGTTTGCGCAGGCGTTACCTAACAGCACGGGTGGGGAGAGCTCATGGACACCACGCAGCGGACCGATCAGCAGCGGTCCGCCGACCGCCGTCGGCGCGAGCTGCTGGAGGCCGCGGACCGAGTGGTGCTGCGCGACGGCCCACACGCCTCGATGAACGCCATCGCCGCGGAGGCCGGTATCACGAAGCCCATTCTCTACCGGCACTTCGGCGACAAGGGTGGACTCTACGCCGCGTTGGCCAAACGGCACACAGATGCGCTGCTGGATTCGCTGCGGGCCGCGCTGGACGCGCCTGCGGACCGGAGGGAGCGGGTCGAGGCCACGCTGGACACGTACCTCGCGGCGATCGAGGCGCGGCCTCAGGTGTACCGGTTCCTGATGCATCCGGCGGAGGGGGGCCACAGCGGTGATCAGGGCTTCGATGTCGGCAAGAACAGCATTCCGCTGTTGCGGCGGATGGGTGAGGAACTGGCTCAGGTCATCGAGGATCGGTTGGATCTGGGGCCGGGGAGTGAGCAGTTGGCTCGGGTGTGGGGGCATGGGATCGTCGGGATGATGCATGCGGCGGGGGACTGGTGGTTGGGGGAACGTCCCTGTTCTCGTGCGGAGTTGGTGCGGAGTTTGGCGGACCTGTTGTGGGGGCGGCTCGCTGCCGCGGGGGACAAGGTGGGGGGTCCGGGGTTCTGACGGTCGTATTTCGTGTGCGGGTTCGTGGGGCTTGTCGCGCACCTGAAGTCGGACCACTCACCTACTCCAAGAAGCTCGGGCCACTTGTCGCATCCAGCGGCGGTGGCGCCAGCCCTTCAGATGGTCTGCGTACACCTTGCCCTCCAGGTGGTCGCATTCGTGCTGCAAGCATCTGGCGAAGAAGCCCGTGCCGTGGACCGTCAGCGGCTCGCCCGTCATCGTGAAGCCCTCGACCACCGCGTGGTCGTAGCGCTCCACTCCCGCCTCCAGGCCCGGCAGGGACAGGCAGCCCTCCGGGCCCCGCAGCACCACGCCGTCGCCTTCCACCAGCCGCGGGTTGACCACGTGACCCAGGTGACGCACCTCCTCGTCGTCCGGGCAGTCGTAGACGAACACCCGGAGTCGCTCCCCCACCTGATTCGCCGCCAGGCCCACACCCTGCGCCGCGTACATCGTCGCGAACAGGTCCTCCACGAGGGTCGCCAGCTCGGGGCCGAAGTCCGTGACGTCCTTGGACGGGGCGTGCAGAACCGGGTCGCCGAGCAGCGTGAGAGGGCGGACGTGCCCGTGGGCACCCGGGATGGAGCCGTTTCGCATGGCGGCAAGGGTACGGTCCCGGCGGCCCGCGCCCGCCGCGAAGGCACAGGTGCGATTCGGGAGTGCGAATGGATCTCGGTAGGCTGACCACCTACCACGTTGCCGTCAGGCAGAGGCGCGGCGCGTACGCAAGGAGGATCGAGAACTGATGTCAGGCAACTCGGACCCGCTCACGCCGCGGGCCAAGCTGGCCGTGACCGCGGGCAAGGCGGTCGCGGCGGCGTCGCGCGCCGCGGGGCGCGGCAGCGGTTCGGTGATCGGCGGCCGGGTGGCACTCAAGCTCGACCCCGACCTCCTCGCCCGGCTCGCCCAGAACCTGGACGTCATCCTGGTGTCGGCGACCAACGGCAAGACCACGACCACCCGGCTGATCGCCGAAGCGCTCCGGGCTGCGGGCCCGGTTGTCTCCAACGCGCTCGGCGCCAACATGCCGGCCGGCATCACCTCGGCGCTGGCGGGCAGCTCGGACGCGAGATACGGCGTCATCGAGGTCGACGAGAAGTACCTCGCCGGCGTCGCCCGGGACACCGCCCCGAAGTGCATCGCCCTGCTCAACCTCTCCCGCGACCAGCTCGACCGCGCCGCCGAGACCCGCATGCTCGCCGAGAACTGGCGGGAGGGGCTCGCCGGTTCCAAGTCCGTGATCGTGGCCAACGCGGACGACCCGCTGGTGGTGTGGGCCGCGTCCTCCTCCCCCAACGTGATCTGGGTCGCCGCCGGGCAGATGTGGAAGGACGACGCCTGGTCCTGCCCGTCCTGCGGTGGCGTGATGCAGCGGCCCGGCGACGACTGGTTCTGCGGTGAGTGCGGCTTCCGCCGTCCCACGCCGAGCTGGGCGCTGTCCGGTGACCATGTTCTCGACCCGCACGGCTCCGCCTGGCCGATCCACCTCCAGCTGCCGGGCCGCGCCAACAAGGCCAACGCCGCCTCCTCGGCCGCCGTAGCCGCCGTCTTCGGGGTGCCGCCGCAGGTCGCCCTGGAACGCATGTACCAGGTGCAGGCGGTGGCCGGGCGCTACGACGTCGTCCAGTTCCAGGGCCGGGACCTGCGGCTGCTGCTCGCCAAGAACCCGGCGGGCTGGCTCGAAACGTTCAGCCTGATCGATCCGCCGCCGACCCCGGTGATCCTCTCCGTGAACGCGCGCGGCGCCGACGGCACCGACACCTCCTGGCTCTGGGACGTCGACTACACGCGTCTGACCGGCCACCCGATCTGCGTCATCGGCGACCGGAGGCTCGACCTCGCGGTGCGCCTGGAGGTCGCGGGCCAGCACTTCCAGGTGTACGAGAACCTCGACCAGGCCGTGCAGATGTGCCCGCCGGGCCGGATCGAGGTCATCGCCAACTACACCGCCTTCCAGGACCTGCGCCGACGCGTCGGCAACTGACGTAATCCGAGGACAATGAGTTCATGAGCGACAACAGCCTGCGGGTCGTCTGGATCTACCCCGACCTGCTCAGTACGTACGGCGACCAGGGCAACGTCCTCGTCGTGGAGCGCCGGGCGCGGCAGCGCGGCCTCGACGTGGCCCGGCTCGACGTGCGCAGCGACCAGCCGATCCCGACCTCCGGCGACATCTACCTGATCGGCGGCGGCGAGGACCGGCCGCAGCGGCTCGCGGCGGAGCGGCTGCGCCGGGACGGCGGACTGCTCCGGGCCGTGGAGAACGGCGCGATCGTCTTCTCGGTGTGCGCCGGCTACCAGATCCTCGGCCACGAGTTCATCAACGACCTCGGCCAGCGCGAGCCCGGTCTCGGTCTGCTGGACGTGGTGTCCGTGCGCGGCGAGGGTGAGCGGTGCGTCGGTGACGTGCTCGGGGACATCGACCCGCGTCTGGGCCTGCCCTCGCTGACCGGCTTCGAGAACCACCAGGGCGTCACCCACCTCGGCCCCACCGCCCGCCCGCTGGCCAAGGTGCGGCTGGGCAAGGGCAACGGCACGGGGGACGGCACGGAGGGCGCGTACAACGACACGGTCTTCGGTACGTACATGCACGGCCCGGTGCTGGCCCGTAACCCGCTCATCGCCGACCTGCTGCTGAAGCTGGCGCTGGACGTCAACGCGCTGCCGCCGACCGACGACCGGTGGTACGAGGCGCTGCGCAACGAGCGCATCGCGAGCGCGCAGCAGCCCGCGTGAGGTTTCGTACACCGGGTGTCCGACCTGGTGTAACCAGCCCGTCTGACGGTCCGTCCGCACAGGTGAGCGGGGTCGTCCAGCAGGCGGACGCGTTCTTCGGCCCCGCCCCCTCCTGCCGCTAGGGTGGCGGGGATCGAGCCGGACAGCGTGGTCCGGACCCGGCCACACTCGAGAAGGTATTTCGGGCTATGCGCATTGGTGTCCTCACGTCCGGCGGCGACTGCCCCGGCCTGAACGCCGTCATCCGGTCCGTCGTGCACCGTGCCGTCGTCGACCACGGCGACGAGGTCCTCGGTTTCCGGGACGGCTGGAAGGGCCTCCTGGAGTGTGACTACCTCAAGCTCGACCTCGACGCGGTGAGCGGCATCCTGGCACGCGGCGGGACGATCCTCGGCTCCTCCCGGGTCCAGCCCTCGCACCTGCGGGACGGTGTGGAGCGAGCCCGCGGTCACGTCGAGGAGCTCGGTCTCGACGCGATCATCCCGATCGGCGGTGAGGGCACGCTCAAGGCCGCCCGGCTGATGTCGGACAACGGTCTGCCCATCGTCGGCGTGCCGAAGACCATAGACAACGACATCGCCGTCACCGACGTCACCTTCGGCTTCGACACGGCCGTGGGCGTCGCGACGGAGGCGCTGGACCGGCTGAAGACCACCGCCGAGTCCCATCAGCGCGTCCTCGTCGTGGAGGTCATGGGCCGCCACACCGGCTGGATCGCGCTGCACTCCGGCATGGCGGCGGGCGCCCACGCCATCGTCGTACCGGAACGGCCCTTCGACATCGAGGAGTTGACGAAGCAGGTCGGCGAGCGGTTCGAGGCGGGCAAGCGGTTCGCGATCGTCGTGGCGGCGGAGGGGGCCAAGCCGAAGCCCGGTTCCATGAGCTTCGACGAGGGCGGCAAGGACATCTACGGGCATGAGCGGTTCGCCGGGATCGCGCGGCAGCTGTCCATCGAGCTGGAGCAGCGGCTCGGGAAGGAAGCCCGGCCGGTGATCCTCGGGCATGTGCAGCGGGGTGGAACGCCTACCGCTTACGACCGGGTGCTCGCTACTCGGTTCGGCTGGCATGCGGTGGAGGCCGTGCACCGGGGTGAGTTCGGCAAGATGACGGCGCTGCGGGGGACGGACATCGTGATGGTGTCGTTGGCGGAGGCCGTGGAGACGCTGAAGACGGTTCCTGCCGAGCGGTACGAAGAGGCGGAGTGCGTCCTCTAGCCGAGGGCAGCGCCGTAAGCCCGCAGGTCGCACGCCGTCTGCGGGTCGTGTGTGGCTTGTCGCGCCCACGCGGCGGAGCCGCACATCAATACAGCCCCGTGCCCCTGAGTTGGCTGCACCGCCCCCGGTCGAAAGCGCGGCCGGGGGCGGTTCTACTCTGGTGCGGACAGACAGCGCACAACCCCACGAATCGGGAGCCGGTGGATGGATCACAGCGGGCACGGCATGACCATGGATCTGCCGCCGTTCACGCTGGGGCGGGGACTTCAGTGGTCGGCTGACCCGTTCTTTCTCGTCGCCTGCCTGGTGGGGCTCGCTCTGTACGCGTGGGGGGTCGTGCGGCTACGGCGGCGCGGGGACGCGTGGCCGGTGGGGCGTACCGTCGCGTTCGTCTTCGGTGTGCTGAGCGTCGGGCTCGTGATGTGCACCCAGCTGAACGACTACGGCATGGTCATGTTCAGCGTGCACATGGTGCAGCACATGGTGATCAGCATGCTGTCGCCGATCCTGATCCTGCTCGGTGCCCCGATCACGCTGGCGCTGCGGGCGCTGCCGGTCGCCGGCAAGGGCCGCAAGGGACCGCGTGAGCTGCTGCTGGCGCTGCTGCACAGCCGCTATCTGCGGATCGTCACGCACCCCGCGTTCACGATTCCGCTGTTCATCGCGAGCCTGTACGCGCTGTACTTCACGCCGTTGTTCGACTTCCTGATGGGCTCCAAGACGGGGCACATCGCGATGATGGTGCACTTCCTCGCCGTGGGGATCGTGTTCTTCTGGCCGATCATGGGCGTGGACCCGGGCCCCACCCGCCCGGGCTATCTGATGCGGATGCTGGAGCTGTTCGCCGGCATGCCCTTCCACGCCTTTTTCGGCATCGCGCTCATGATGGCGTCCACGCCCATGGTCGAGACGTTCAAGAACCCGCCCGCCTCCCTAGGCATCGACGCGCTCTCGGACCAGAACGCGGCCGGGGGTATCGCGTGGGCGTTCAGCGAGGTCCCGTCCGTGCTGGTGCTGATCGCGCTGCTCTTCCAGTGGTACCGCTCAGAGCAGCGGCAGGCCAAGCGCGAGGACCGGGCCGCCGATCGCGACGGCGACAAGGAACTCGAGGCATACAACGCCTATTTGGCCTCATTGAACGCACGCGGGCATTGAAAGGCCTCTCATTCAGTAGCATGAAACGCGACGGGGGAACCGCCGGGGGGAGCGGTGATGACACTTCGCGTGTTCGTGCAAGGTGCCGGGAAATCGGCGACGCGGTCGATGATGCGAAAGATCGCCGTCCTGGTTGTCTTCACTCTGGCGCTCAGCGGCTGCGACAGAGACACGCCTTTGTCCGTCGTGAAGGCGGTCGCCGCGGGCGTGCCCTCTCTCGCGCCGTTCTTCGACGAGAGCATCGGGCTCGGCCAGGACGCCCGGGTCCGGTCGCGGCCCGCGCACGGCGGCCTGCAGCAGGGTGACACGCCCGGACTGTACGGGGGCACGAAGAAGCCGACGATCTGTGATGTCGAACGGCTCGAGCAGTTCCTCACCGACCCCGGGAATCACCAAAAGACCCAGGCGTGGGCAGCGGCGCTGGACATCGCCACGGAGCGGATCCCGGATTATCTGGATCGACTCACACCCGTTCTCCTGCGTCACGACACTCTCGTGAAGAACCACGACTACAAGAAGGAAAGGGCCGTCCCTTTCAACTCCCTGCTCCAGGCGGGAATCGCGATTCTCGTCGATGAACAGGGACTTCCCGCCGTGAAGTGTTCCTGCGGAAATCCGCTGCGCCCCTTCGAGGGGGACACGAGCCGGATTTCCGTCGAGTTCGAGGACGGCAACAAGAAGTGGCAGGGATACGAGCGCTCCTCCGTGGTGGCCGTGCGGCCCGCGCCTCGGACACTGGACCGGATCGCCCTGGTCGACGTCGAGAAGCCCGAGCGGGGCATCAACCGGCCGGTCGGCACGACGGGCGAGGACGACTCCACGTTCGACACCCGGAAGCGGCGCGCGGTCCCGAACCTCGCCGGGACGACGTTCGGGCAGGCGAGCCGGCAGCTGGCCGACAGGGGGCTGGCGGTCGCGTACGACGGGAAGGGCCTGCCGTCGTACGGCGCCCGGGTCACGGCGTCCGATCCGCCGGCCGGGACCGAGCTGGGGTTCGGGGAGTACGTGACGTTGAGCGTGGCGGGCGATGCGTCCGGGGACACGCCCGGTGGATCACCTGGAGGGTCACCCGGTGGGTCGACCGCTCCCCCGGCCCCACCGTCCGGGCCGGGCACGACGCCGCCGCCGTCGAGCGGCGGGCCCGGGCCGTCGTCTTCCGGACCCTCCGGTC
Organism: Streptomyces sp. NPDC002838; assembly: GCF_040295365.1. NCBI lineage: Bacteria > Bacillati > Actinomycetota > Actinomycetes > Kitasatosporales > Streptomycetaceae > Streptomyces > Streptomyces sp. NPDC002838. The sequence goes on from NZ_JBEOVF010000054.1 coordinate 44,582, forward strand.
CTTCGTCCGGTACGGCGCCCGGCTCGGAACCACCGTCTTCGAGCCCGCCGCCCGGCTCGGAGCGGCCTCCCAGCTCCGAGCGGCCTGCGTCCAGCCCACCGGCCGACTCCGAATCCGAGCCCCCGCCGTCGAACTCACCGCCCTCCCCCGGCCCCCCGACGAGCTCGCCGCCGACCCGCGCCCCGGTCACCAGCAGCGCGCCGCCGCCCCCGACCAGCACGCCCGTCACCAGCGAACCGGCAAGCACCGGGCCGACGAGCAGCGCACCCGCCACCAGTGAGCCCGGGACCGGCGAGCCCACCGCAAGCGCAGCCACGTAGCACCCCCGCAGAACCCGGGAGTCACCGGATGCCTTCAGGATCACCGACGTCGGGAGTGGGCCGGGTCATCGCCGGCCGCTATCTGCTGCTGAACCGCCTGGGCAGCGGAGGTATGGGCCATGTGTGGCTCGCCCACGACCAGAGACTCGCCTGCGAGGTCGCGCTCAAGGAGATCGTGTTCCGCGATCCGGCCGAGGCAGGTCACGAGCGGGAGGCCCGGGTGGCCCGGGCCCGGGCCGAGGCCCGCCACGCGGCGGGCCTGCGCGGCCATCCGCACGTGGTGACCGTGCACGACGTGCTGGAGCACGAGGGGCTGCCGTGGATCGTCATGGAGTACGTGGCGGGCGCCGTCGACCTGCGCGAGCTGGTCGAGACACGGGGGCCGCTCGCCCCGGCCGAGTGCGCCCGTATCGGGCTCGCCGTGCTCGACGCGCTGACCGCCGGGCACGAGCGGGGCGTCATGCACCGGGACGTGAAGCCGGCGAACATCCTGCTGGCGCCGGACCGCACCGGGGCGCCGTACGGTCGCGTGCTGCTCACCGACTACGGCATCTCGGTGCAGCCGGACGCCGACGAGACGCGCTACACGCTGGCGTCGGTGCTGGTGGGCACGGCCGGGTATCTGGCGCCCGAGCGGGCCACGGGCGGCACGCCCACGCCGGCCGCCGACCTGTTCTCGCTGGGCTGCACGCTGTACCACGGCGTCGAGGGCCGGGGCCCCTTCGAGCGGGAGTCTCATCTCGCGGAGATCACCGCGGTCGTCATGGAGGAGCCCCGTCCGGCTTTGCGCGCCGGGGCGCTGGGGCCCGTACTGGACGCACTGCTCGTCAAGGACCCCGCGCGGCGGCTGTCGACGGCGGAGGCGGAGGCGGCGCTGTCGCGGATCGTCCTGCCGCAGGCGGAGTCGTACGCCCGGACCCAGACCGATCTGGGGTCGCAGCCGCCCTGGGCCGGAACGGGGATCCCCGCTCCGCCCTCGGTCGGCTCCCCCGGGTCACCGCGGGGACCAGGGATCGGTCGGTCCGGGGAGGCACCGGGGCCGGGGCTCGGCCCGTTCGGGCCGCCGCACGGGCCCGGCTTGGACCCGCCCGGGGATGCGCAGCGGCAAGGGCATGGCTCACCCGGGGAGGACCCGCGGGGTTTCGGCCCACCCGGGCATCCGCGGGGCTTCGGGCCGCCCCTCCTCCCCGTGGCGCCCCCGCCCGGACGTCGGCGGCGCGAGCGGCTCCGGACCCCGCGGGTCGCCGTAGCCTTCGGGCTCGGGCTGCTGCTTGCGCTGGGCGGCGTCTGGTACGCCCTGGCGGACCGGTCCACCGAGGGGACCGGTCCGCCGTACGGCGAGAGTGTCGGGCTGGCCAAGCCCCTCCGGGAGGGTGACTGTGTGCTCGCCGAGTGGGCGGGGGCGGAGCGCTTCCAGGGCACGCCCCGGCTGTCGCTCGACCCCACCTGCGGGGACAAGGCGCCGGACGGGCAGGTGATGGCCTTCGTGGCTGCCGCGTCGGCGGACGAGGCGCGGCGGCTGGGGCCGGGGCGGTGCGAGGAGCGGACGCGGGAGCTCCGGGACAAGCTCGCCGATGTGCGCAGCCTCGCCGTCGTGCCGACGTCGGACGGGTTCGAGTCCGTCGGGCGGCGGACCGCCTGTCTGGTGCTGGGCGCGCACGGGCCCGTGTACGGGCCGCTGGGCGAGTACCGCAAGCCGGGCTCGGCCTTCGCGGACACGGCGACCATGCAGAGGCGGGACTGCCTGGACGTCCGCTCCAACCGGGACGCCCGGCTGGTGTCCTGCGACGGCCCGCACGACGAGGAGGTGCTGGGATTCACCCGGCTCGGCGCCGACGTCACGCTCGGCGAGGCGCGCACGGAGTCGGATCTGGCCTGCGGGCGCGAGGTGTCGCCGGGCGACTACGGCTTCGATCCGTCGGTGTACGCGGCGGGGTCCTGGACGAGCGAGGGTTCCTGGAAGAACGAGGCACATTTCGTCGTCTGCACCGTTCGGAAGCAGAACGGGGGCACCATGGAGGGGGACGAACCATGAGGAGGGTGTTGCGATGCCCGGTTCTACGGACAGCTCGACCAAGACGATGGGGGTGCTCACCGTCGGCGGACTCGTCGTGGTGACGGCCTACACGGTGGCACTCGGCAGCAACGGCTGGCTGTGGTTCGGCTGGGTCGTACTGGGACTGATCACCCTCGGGATGGTGGCCACCAAGAGCGCCTGATCATCCGCCGGTGAGGCGGCCCGCCGAGTGCACGCCCGGCTGGTATTTCGGCAGCCGGGCGGTGATTTTCATGCCCGCTCCCACGGCGGTCTCGATGACCAGGCCGTAGTCGTCACCGTAGACCTGGCGGAGGCGGTCGTCGACGTTGGACAGCCCGATGCCGCCGGACGGGCTGACCTCGCCGGCGAGGATGCGGCGCAGCAGGACGGGGTCCATTCCGGCGCCGTCGTCCTCGATGACGACCAGGGCCTCGGCGCCGGCGTCCTGCGCGGTGATGCTGATGTGGCTCTTGTCGGCCTTGCCCTCCAGGCCGTGCTTGACGGCGTTCTCGACCAGCGGCTGGAGGCAGAGGAAGGGCAGGGCGACCGGCAGTACCTCGGGGGCTATCTGCAGGGTGACGGAGAGGCGGTCGCCGAAGCGTGCCCGGACGAGCGCCAAGTAGTGGTCGATGGCGTGGAGTTCGTCGGCGAGGGTGGTGAAGTCGCCGTGCCTGCGGAACGAGTAGCGGGTGAAGTCGGCGAATTCCAGGAGCAGTTCGCGGGCGCGCTCGGGGTCGGTGCGGACGAACGAGGCGATCACCGCGAGCGAGTTGAAGATGAAGTGCGGGGAGATCTGGGCGCGCAGGGCCTTGATCTCGGCCTCGATCAGGCGGGTGCGGGACTGGTCGAGGTCGGCTAGTTCGAGTTGGACGGAGACCCAGCGGGCGACCTCTCCGGCCGCGCGGACCAGGACGGCGGACTCGCGGGGTGCGCAGGCGACGAGGGCTCCGTGGACGCGGTCGTCGACGGTGAGGGGGGCGACGACCGCCCAGCGCACCGGGCAGTCGGGGGCGGCGCACTCCACCCGGAAGGCTTCGCCGCGGCCGGACTCCAGGGGGCCGGCGAGGCGTTCCATGATCTCGGCGCGGTGATGGTCGCCCACGCCGTCCCAGACCAGGACCTCCTTCTGGTCGGTCAGGCACAGCGCGTCCGTGCCGAGCAGGGAACGCAGCCGGCGGGCCGACTTGCGCGCGGTCTCCTCCGTCAGGCCCGCCCGCAGCGGGGGCGCGGCGAGGGAGGCGGTGTGCAGGGTCTGGAAGGTGGCGTGCTCGACGGGGGTGCCGAGTCCGCCGAGGTGCTGCGGGCGGGTGGTCCGGCGGCCCAGCCAGAAACCGGCGGCCAGGACGGGGAGGATCGCCACGCACAGGCCAGCGAGGAATCCGCTCATGCCTTCACCTCCGCCCTCAGCTCCTCCGGCAGATGGAAGCGGGCCAGGATCGCCGCTGTTCCCGCCGGTACGCGCCCCGCCGTCGCGAGGGACACCAGCACCATGGTGAGGAAGCCCAGCGGCACCGACCAGAGCGCGGGCCAGGCGAGCAGGGCGTGCAGCCCGCCGGTGCCCGGGAAGCCCGCCATGGTCACGGCCACGGCCACGAACGCGGAGCCGCCGCCCATCAGCATGCCCGCGGCGGCGCCCGGCGGGGTCAGCCGCCGCCACCAGATGCCGAGGACGAGCAGCGGGCAGAAGGAGGACGCGGACACGGCGAAGGCCAGTCCGACGGCGTCGGCGACCGGGAGTCCGCCGACCAGCATGCTGGCCGCGAGCGGTACCGCCATGGCGAGCACCGTGCCCAGCCGGAAGTGCCGGACGCCGCGCGAGGGCAGCACGTCCTGCGTGAGGACGCCCGCCACGGCCATGGTCAGCCCCGAGGCCGTGGACAGGAACGCGGCGAAGGCCCCGCCCGCCACCAGCGCGCCGAGCAGGTCGCCGCCGAGCCCGCCGATCACGCGCTCGGGCAGCAGCAGGACGGCGGCGTCCGCGTCGCCGGTGAGGGCGAGTTCGGGGGCGTAGAGCCTGCCGAGGGCGCCGTAGACGGGCGGCAGCAGGTAGAAGCCGCCGATCAGGGCGAGCACGGCGACGGTGGTGCGGCGGGCGGCCACGCCGTGCGGGCTGGTGTAGAAGCGGACGACGACGTGCGGCAGGCCCATGGTGCCGAGAAAGGTGGCGAGGATCAGCCCGTACGTGGCGTACAGCGGGCGTTCCTCGCGGCCCGCGGCCAGGGAGGTCGACATACCGCCGTTGCTGCCGCGGTCGGCGGCCGGGACGGGGGCGTCCTTGGCGAAGGTCAGCCGGGTGCCCCGTTCGATGCGGTGTGTGCCGGCGGAGAGGTCGATCCGGTCGTCGTCGTACGGGCGGCCGTCGATCGTGCCGCTCACCGTGACGGTCAGCGGCGCGTCCAGCTTCAGGTCGAGGCCGGCGTCGACGCGGACGACGCGCTGCTCGCGGAAGGTGGCCGGTTCGTCGAAGGCGTGGCGGTGGGCTCCGTCGTCCTGCCAGGCGAGGACGAGGAAGAGGGCGGGGACGAGCAGGGCGGTGAGTTTGAGCCAGTACTGGAACGCCTGCACGAAGGTGATGCTGCGCATGCCTCCGGCGGCGACGGTGGCGACCACGACGGCCGCCACGATCACACCGCCGAGCCATGCGGGCGCCCCGGTCAGCACGGTCAGCGTCAGTCCGGCGCCCTGGAGCTGCGGCAGCAGGTACAGCCAGCCGACACCGACGACGAAGGCGCCCGCCAGCCGCCGTACGGCCTGGGAGGCGAGCCGGGCCTCGGCGAAGTCGGGCAGCGTGTAGGCGCCGGAGCGGCGCAGTGGGGCGGCGACGAACAGGAGCAGGACCAGATAGCCGGCGGTGTAACCGACCGGGTACCAGAGCATGTCCGGGCCCTGCACCAGGACCAGGCCGGCGATACCCAGGAAGGAGGCGGCGGAGAGATACTCGCCGCTGATGGCGGCCGCGTTCAGGCGGGGGCCGACGGTGCGGGAGGCGACGTAGAAGTCGGAGGTGGTGCGGGAGATGCGCAGGCCGAAGGCGCCGACGAGGACGGTCGCCACGACGACGAGGGCGACGGCGGGGACGGCGTAGTTCGAGTTCATCGGTGCTGGGCTCGCGGGTTCATCGGTCTTCGACCAGGCGCACGAAGTCGCGTTCGTTGCGCTCGGCGCGGCGCACGTACCAGCGGGCGAGCAGGACGAGCGGGAGGTAGAGGCCGAAGCCCAGGACGGCCCATTCCAGGCGGCGGGCGTTCGGCATCGCGGCGAAGAGCAGCGGCAGCGGGCCGATGAGGAGGCCGAGGACCGCGAACACGGTGAAGGCGGCGCGCAGTTGGGTGCGCATCAGGGAGCGGACGTAGGTGTGGCCGAGGGTGGTCTGTTCGTCGATCTCGGTGCGCGGGCGGTAGTAGCCGGGGACCCGGCGGGCGCGCCGGGGCGGGCCGGTGACGACGACACGGCGTTCGGTGGGGTTCTGGGGCACCGTCACGTCCTCCTCATCAGCAGGTCCCGCAGCTCGCGGGCGTGGCGGCGGCTGACCTGGAGCTCCTCGGAGCCGACCAGGACGCTCACGGTACCCGCGTCCAGGCGGAGCTCGCCGACGTGGCGCAGGGCGACGAGGTGCCGGCGGTGGATGCGGACGAAGCCGCGGGAGCGCCAGCGCTCCTCCAGGGTGGACAGCGGGATCCGTACGAGGTGGCTGCCCCTGTCGGTGTGCAGCCGGGCGTAGTCGCCCTGGGCCTCGACGTGCGTGATGTCGTCGACGGAGACGAAGCGGGTCACGCCGCCGAGCTCGACGGGTATGTGGTCGGGGTCGGGCTCGTGGACCGGGATGCGGGGGGCGGCGTCGCGGCGTTCGGCGGCCCGGCGGACGGCCTCGGCGAGGCGTTCCTTGCGGACGGGCTTGAGCACGTAGTCGACGGCCTTGAGGTCGAAGGCCTGGACGGCGAAGTCCTCGTGGGCGGTGACGAACACGACGAGCGGTGGCTTGGCGAACCCGGTGAGCAGCCGGGCCAGGTCGAGTCCGTCGAGGCCGGGCATGTTGATGTCGAGGAAGACGACGTCGATGGCCTCCGGCCCGTCCGGACCGGACTCCAGCGCCCGGTTGATCCGGCGCAGCGCCTCGGTCGCGTCGCCCGCGCCCTCCGCGCTGCCGATGCGGGGGTCCGCGTTCAGCAGGTAGAGGAGTTCCTCCAGCGAGGGGCGTTCGTCGTCGACAGCCAGGGCGCGCAGCATGAACCCGGAGTGTAGGAGTTATTCGTACGCCTGGACACGTGCCGGGGGTGGACGTTTGCGCTGGGTACACTGCCGACCGCGCGCTGGATACAGTGCCCGCATGAACAGCAGGCCCACGCCGTTCGACGAGCTCGACCGGAAGATTGTCACCGCGCTGATGGCGAACGCGCGGACTTCTTTCGCCGAGATGGGCGCGGCCGTCGGTCTGTCCGCGACGGCGGTCAAGCGGCGGGTGGACCGGTTGCGGGACACGGGGGTGATCACCGGGTTCACGGCCACGGTGCGGCCGTCGGCGCTGGGCTGGCGTACGGAGGCGTACGTCGAGGTGTACTGCGAGGGCGCGGCCCCGCCCAGGCGGCTCGCGGAGGTCGTCCGCAACCACCCGGAGATCGCCGCGGCGATGACGGTGACCGGCGGGGCGGACGCGCTGCTGCATGTGCGGGCGCGGGATGTGGAGCACTTCGAGGAGGTGCTGGAGCGGATCCGCGCGGAGCCGTTCATCCGGAAGACGATCAGTGTGATGGTGCTGTCCCACCTCATTCCGGAGAGCCCGGAGGCGGGCGCGAGCCAGCCTGCGCCGGAGTGAGCGCGGGCGCACGCAGCAGACATGCGCTTATGGGGCTGAAGACGCAGCATTCCTGCGGGAATGCGCAATTCTCGTTTCTTGTCGGCCGTCGCCGTCGCTTCCTACCTTGGTGTCACCCCTCAGTTGACACCGCAGGAAGCGGAGGAACCCCTCTGTGACCGATTCCCGTGTGCCGCGCCGACGGCGTTTCCTCGTCTGCGAACCCAGACACTTCGCCGTGCAGTACGCGATCAATCCCTGGATGCATCCCGACACCCGCGTCGACGTCGATCTGGCCCGCGAGCAGTGGCAGGCGCTGATCCGCGCCTACCGGTCCCACGGTCACACCGTCGACACGGTGGAGCCGGTTCCCGGTCTCCCGGACATGGTCTTCGCCGCGAACTCGGCGGTCGTGGTCGACGGCCGCGTCTTCGGCTCCCTCTTCCACGCGCCCGAGCGGCGCCCCGAGTCCCGGCACTACGAGACGTGGTTCAAGGCGGCGGGCTACGACGTCCACCACCCCGAGTCCGTCTGCGAGGGCGAGGGCGATCTGGTCTGGACGGGCCGCTACCTCCTGGCCGGCACCGGGTTCCGTACGACCCGTGAGGCGCACCGCGAGGTGCAGGAGTTCTTCGGGCACCCGGTGATCAGCCTGACGCTGGTGGATCCGTACTTCTACCACCTGGACACGGCGTTGTTCGTGCTGGACGGCGGGCACGAAGGAAACATCGTGTACTACCCGGAGGCATTCTCCCCCGGCAGCCGCGAGGTGCTGGCCCGGCTGTACCCGGACGCGGTGCTCGCCACCCGCGAGGACGCCATGGCCTTCGGCCTCAATTCCGTCTCCGACGGTCGCCACGTCTTCATCGCGCCGCAGGCGGAGGCGCTCGCCGTCCGCCTCGGCGACCACGGCTATGTCCCCGTCCCCGTCGACCTGTCCGAGTTCCGGAAGGCCGGCGGCGGCATCAAGTGCTGCACCCAGGAGATCCGCTCATGACCGCACCCGTCCGTACGCGTTCGTCCGCCGACCTCATCCGCGCCGAGGAGCCCGTCCTCGCGCACAACTACCACCCGCTGCCCGTGGTCGTCGCCCGTGCGGAGGGCACCTGGGTGGAGGACGTGGAGGGCCGCCGCTACCTGGACATGCTGGCCGGCTACTCGGCCCTCAACTTCGGCCACCGCCACCCGGCGCTGATCGCGGCGGCCCACGAGCAGCTCGACCTGCTGACGCTCACCTCGCGCGCCTTCCACAACGACAGGCTCGCCCAGTTCGCCGAACGCCTCGCCGGGTTGACCGGCCTGGACATGGTGCTGCCCATGAACACGGGCGCCGAGGCGGTCGAGAGCGGCATCAAGGTGGCGCGCAAGTGGGCGTACGAGGTGAAGGGCGTGCCGGCCGATCAGGCGACGATCGTGGTCGCGGCCGAGAACTTCCACGGCCGTACGACGACGATCGTGAGCTTCTCCACCGACGAGACGGCGCGGCAGGGCTTCGGCCCCTTCACCCCGGGCTTCCGGATCGTCCCGTACAACGACCTGGCCGCCCTGGAGGCGGCGGTCGACGAGACGACGGCGGCCGTGCTCATCGAGCCGGTCCAGGGCGAGGCGGGAGTGGTCGTCCCGGACGAGGGCTACCTGACCGGCGTGCGCGAGCTCACCCGCCGTGAGGGCTGCCTGTTCATCGCGGACGAGATCCAGTCGGGGCTCGGCCGCACGGGCCGTACGCTCGCCGTCGAGCACGAGGGGGTCGTCCCGGACATGCTCCTGCTGGGCAAGGCACTGGGCGGCGGCATCGTGCCGGTGTCCGCGGTGGTCGCCCGCCGGGACGTGCTCGGGGTGCTGCGGCCGGGCGAGCACGGCTCGACGTTCGGCGGCAACCCCCTCGCCGCGGCGGTCGGCACGGCGGTGGTGGAGCTGCTGGAGACGGGCGAATTCCAGCGCCGGGCGACCGAGCTGGGGGCGGTGCTGCGCGACGGTCTGACCGAGCTGGTCGGCAAGGGAGTCGTCGGCTTCCGCGCCCGCGGACTGTGGGCGGGCATCGACATCGATCCGGCCGTCGGCACCGGCCGCGAGGTCGGCGAACGGCTCCTGCGGGAGGGCGTCCTGGTCAAGGACACCCACGGCTCGACGATCCGGCTGGCGCCGCCACTGACGATCACCGAGGCGGAGCTCACGTCGGCGCTCGGGGCGCTGGAGAAGGTCGTCGGGCAGGGCTGAGCCGCCTCTGCCGGCCGGGGCAGGGCACCGGTGAAGCCGCCGCCGGGCGCCGTGGATCCACACCGGAACGGGTGCGTTCGCTCTGGCGCCGTCGGGGACACCGCCGAGGCCTCCGGCGCCAACCAGTGGAAGCGGTGCGGATGCCGAGCATGCGTCGCGGCCGGTCCGGCGGGCACGCCGCGCGGCCGGGGCGCGGCGTGCCCTCCGTGTCGCCAGGCCGACGCGGGTCTGACGCGCCGGTGCGGCCGACCCGCGCTCCGGCCGGCGCGGACTCGGCACACACAGCCACAGCGGCCAAGCCCTGGCCCTCCCGGCCGCCGACCTCCAGCCCCACCAGGACAAACCACACCAGCCCGCACACCCCCACCCCGACCAAGGCACGACCGACACACCCAGTGCGCCCAACCCGCACTCCCACCGACACGGACTCGGCACACACAGCCACAGCGGCCAAGCCCTGGCCCTCCCGGCCGCCGACCTCCAGCCCCGACTGCGGCCCCGGCCGGGCAGGGCTGTCCTCGCCGTCCACCTTCCAGGCAGCCGACAGTTCGTGGGCGGCCGGCCCGGCTCGCCTCGCCGCCATACGACCGTCGGCCGGCCGCCCGCCGCAGCGCCCCCCACCGGTCCGGCCCCGCCGCGCGGCGCCGGACCCGTCGTCAAGGGGCAAGATTGAGTCAACAGGTGGTAGACCACTCTCAGCGACAGAGAGGTCGTCCGTGGGCACATACGAGGAGCGCGACGCTGCCCGCCGACGGTTCGACGTGGCCGATGCCGCGCCCCTGCTGCTCGACGCGGCGGGGCTGGTGACGAGCTGGAGCGCCGACGCGGAGCGGCTGCTGGCGTACCCGGCCGCCGAGGTGGTGGGCGCGAGCCTGGCCGAGCTGGTGTGCGCCGAGGACGCCGGGCGGGTGCCGGAGCTGGTCGAGCGGTGGCGCAGGGACGGCGGCTGGGCGGGACTGCTGTCGCTCCGGCACAAGGACGGGCGGCCTGTCCGAGTCATGGTGCGGATCGCCTGCGCCGTGGAGGCCCGGGGGCCGTCGCGGTGGCTGGTGCTGCTGTCCGAGATGGCCGAGGCTCCCGGCTGGGACATGCCCCGCGGTGTGCTGGAGCAGATGGTCGGCCGTTCCCCGATCGGCATCGCGATCGTGGACACGGACCTGCGGTACGTGTGGTCGAACGCGGCCCTGGCCCGGTTCGGCGGCGGACCGCCCCAGCGGCGGCTCGGGCTGCGGCTGCGGGACGTACAGCCGGGCTTCGACGCCGACTCCGTCGAGGCGCAGATGCGGCACGTGCTGGCCACCGGGGAAACGGTCGTCGGGTACGAGCACGTGGGGCACATACGGTCGGCGCCGCACCGGGAGACCGCGCACGTGCTGTCGTTCACCCGACTGGAGGACGAGCGGGGCCACCCGATGGGCGTGTACTACACCGTCGTGGACATCACCGAACACCACCGCGCCCGGCAGCGGCTGGCCCTGCTCGACCGGGCCGGGGAACAGATCGGCCGCAGCCTGGACATCGTGCGGACGGCGCAGGAGCTGGCCGACGTGGCCGTGCCGGCGTTCGCCGACGTCGTCGCCGTGGACCTGCTGGAGTCGGTGCTGCGGGGGGCGGAGCCCGCGGCCGGGCCGCTGGACGGGACGCAGCCGGTTCGGCTGCGCCGGGCGGGCGGTCGGTCTGCGGACGGGCGTGTCTCGCAGGGCGTCGGCGACGTGACCACCTACCTGCCCGGATCGCCCCCGACGCGCTGTCTGGCCACCGGCCGGTCCTGGCGCGAGGAACGGCTCGACCCGCTCACCCGGGACTGGGGCACCGACACACCCGGCGACCACGGAGCGACGTTCCTGGACCTGGGTCTGCGCAGCGTGCTGGTCGTGCCGGTCCGCGCCCGGGGCGTCACCCTGGGCGTCACGACCTTCTTCCGGCGCCGCCGCCAGGAACCCTTCGACGAGGACGACCTGAACCTGGCCGAGGACCTCGTCTCGCGGGCGGCCGTGTGCGTGGACAACGCCCGGCGCTACACCCGCGAACGGGACGCGGCACTGGTGCTGCAGCGCAACCTGCTCCCGCACCGGCTGCCCGAGCAGAACGCGGTCGAGGTGGCCGCCTGCTACCGCCCTGCGCACCAGCCGAGCGGCCTCGGCGGCGACTGGTACGACCTGATCCCGCTCTCCGGTACGCGCGTGGCCCTCGTCGTGGGCGAGGTCCCCGGGCACGGCATCGCCGCCGCGGCGGCGATGGGCCGGCTGCGGACCGCCGTACGCACCCTCGCCGCGCTGGATCTGCCGCCGCACGAGGTCCTGGCTCACCTCGACGACCTGGTCGCACGCACGGCCCACGAGGAGAGCGGGGCGCCGGACGCCGAGGAGGCCGACAGCACGCAGGCGGTGGGCTCCGGGTGTCTGTACGTCGTCTACGACCCGGTCGAGGGGCGGTGCTCGATGTCCGCCGCCGGGCATCCGGCGCCCGCCGTCGTCCGGCCCGACGGCACCGTCACGTTCGTCGACCTGCCGCAGGGACCGGCTCTGGGCGCGGGCGGCCCGCCGTTCGAGTCCGTCGGGATGTCCCTGCCGGAGGGCAGCACGATCGCGCTGTACACCGACGGTCTGCTGGCCCGTGGGGAGGAGTGGGCCGTGGACGCGGACCGGGACCGGCTGCGGCGGGCCCTGGAGGAGTCGGCACCCTCCCTGGACCAGCGGTGCCGGGTCATCGTGGATGCCCTCGTTCCGGCCCGTCCGCACGACGACGTGGCGCTGCTGATGGCCCGGACCAGACGCCTCGGCGCCGATCAGGTCGCCTCGTGGGAACTGCCCGGCGACCCGGCCGCCGTCGCCGACGCCCGCAGGACGGCCTGCCGCCGACTGACGGACTGGGGCCTGGACGAGCTGGCCTTCACCACGGAACTCGTGGTCAGCGAACTGGTCACCAACGCCATCCGGCACGCCGCCGGCCCCATCCGGCTCCGCCTGATCAAGGACCGGTCGCTGATCTGCGAGGTCTTCGACGGCGGCGCCACCGCACCCCATCTGCGTCATCCCCGGGCCACGGACGAGGGCGGACGCGGACTGCTGCTGGTCTCCCAGGTCACCCAGCGGTGGGGCACCCGTTTCCTGCCCGAGGGGAAGGTCATCTGGGCGGAGCAGTCGCTGACGGGTCCGCCGCTGTGAGACTGGGCGGTCCACTCATCCCACAACATGGGAAACTGGTGCAATCCAGGCAATAGGGCGGAAGCCATGACGGATCCGGAGATCGACTACACGGCGGTGTTCCAGGCGCTGCCCGGCATGGTGGCTCTGCTCACGTCCGAGCTGGTGTTCGCCGACGTCAACGAGGAGTTCCTGCACGTGGCCGGGCGCAAGCGCGAGCAGGTGGTCGGCCGACACATCTTCGAGGTGTTCCCGGACAATCCGCGCGACTCCGCCGCGACCGGCATGCGCAATCTGGAGGCCTCGCTGCGCCGGGTGCTGGCCACCGGCGAGCGGGACGCCATGGCCCTGCAGCGGTACGACGTCGAATGCCACGACCGGCCCGGGGAGTGGGAGGAACGCTACTGGAGCCCCGTCAACGCGCCGGTGCTGGGCCCGAACGGCAAGGTGGTGCTGCTGGTCCACCGCGTCGAGGAGGTCACCGAGCTGATCCGGGCCCGCGGCGGCCCCAGCGGAGGCCGGGCCCGCGTGCTGGAGGCAGAGCTGTACACACGCGCCCGTGAACTGCAGGAGCTCAACGAACGGCTGCGTCAGGCGCACGCCCGCGAACGCGAGGTGGCCCTGGCCCTGCAGAAGGCGATGCTGCCCGCCGGCCGGCAGCTGGGGCACCATCGGGCGGCCGTGCGCTACCGGCCGGCCCTCGGCGCGCTGAACGTCTGCGGGGACTGGTACGACTTGGTCGACCTGGTCGGCGGCAACCGCATCGGCGTCTCGGTCGGCGACGTGGTCGGCCACGGCCTGGAAGCCGCCGGGGTCATGGGCCAGTTGCGCAGCGCGCTCAGCGCGGCCTCCCGCGTGGCCGAGGGACCCGCCCAGGCCCTGGACGTCCTGGGCAGGTACGCCAACGTCGTCGACGGCGCCGAATCGGCCACCGCGGTCACCACGTTCATCGACTTCGACCGGCACACGATCACCTACAGCAGCGCCGGCCACCCACCGCCCGTCCTGGTCCATCCCGGCGGCGGCGTGGAGTTCCTCGACCGGGCCACCGACCCCCCGCTCGACGCGCGCCCCGACCCCGTCCCGAGACCGCAGGCCGGTACCACCTTCACCGGCGGCGCCACACTCGCCCTGTACACCGACGGCCTGGTCGAGCGGCGCCTCGAGGACATCGACACCGGTCTGACCCGCCTCGCCGACTCCCTGCGCCGCCATCGGGGCGAAGACCCCGAACTCCTCGCCGACTCCGTCCTGTTGGAGCTGCTGCCCCCCGGAGGCGCCACGGACGACACGGCACTGATCATCGTGCGGCTGTGAACGGGGACGGCTGCGGCGGCGGTTCCCCGTGACCGCGCCTGCACCTAGACTGGCATCCCACGACATGCCGGTTGACCTGCCGGAACGCGACGGCCCAGCGATCCGCCGGAGCAAGTGAGGAGCGCCCCGTTGTTCTACTACCTGCTCAAATACGTCCTCCTGGGACCGCTGCTCAGACTGGTCTTCCGCCCCCGAATCGAAGGTCTCGAGCACATACCGCCGTCGGGCCCGGCCATCGTCGCGGGCAACCACCTTTCTTTCTCCGACCACTTCCTGATGCCCGCGGTCCTCAAACGGCGTATCACCTTCCTCGCGAAGGCCGAGTACTTCACCGGGCCCGGCATCAAGGGCCGGCTGACGGCGTTCTTCTTCCACAGCGCCGGTCAGATCCCGGTGGACCGCTCCGGCAAGGAGGCCGGGCAGGCCGCGATCCGCGAAGGGCTCGGCGTCCTGCGCAAGAACGAGCTCCTCGGCGTCTATCCCGAGGGCACGCGCTCCCACGACGGCCGGCTCTACAAGGGCAAGGTCGGCGTCGCGGTGATGGCGTTGAAGGCCGGGGTGCCCGTCATCCCCTGCGCGATGATCGGCACCTTCGAGGCCCAGCCGCCCGGCAAGGTCGTCCCCAACATCCACCCCGTGGTGATCCGCTTCGGCAAGCCCCTCGACTTCTCCCGGTACGCCGGCATGGAGAACGAGAAGGCGATCCTGCGGGCCGTCACCGACGAGATCATGTACGCGATCCTGTCGCTGTCCGGGCAGGAGTACGTCGACCAGTACGCGGCCGTGGTGAAGGCGGAGGAGGCCGCCGCGCGCACCGAGAAGGAGCGCAAGTTCCCCCGGATGCCGCTCAGTTGACGTCTGCCGTCGCCAAAGGGGCCCGGAGCCGGGCAGGGACGGCCGTTGGCTCCGGCCGCCCCTGCTCTGCCGTACGGCCTACGGCTTCGGTGTGGCGTGCGGCGCGCACGTCACGTCCGCGCCGTCCAGCTTGCCGGCGAGCAGGTAGGCGTCCACCCGCTCGTTGACGCACGGGTTGACCAGGCTGGTCACGCCGTGGGAGCCCGCGTCCTTCTCGGTGATCAGGCGGGAGCCCTTGAAGCGCTTGTGCAGTTCGACGGCGCCCCCATACGGGGTGGCGGCGTCACGCTCGGCCAGCCGAGGTGGAAGGTGGCGTCGTTGGCGGCGACCCAGTCCTCCCAGTCCTTCCAGCGCATTTCGAAGGCGACGTCCTGGTCGAGGTTGGCCTCGTACCAGATCTTGTCCCGCGAGGGGTTGACGACGCTGTCGACGACCATGCGGCGCACGTGGCCGGGGAACAGGGTGCCGTAGACCGCGCCGAGGTAGGTGCCGTAGGAGACACCGAGGAAGTTGAGCTTCTTCTCGCCGCTGCGCTCGTAGCAGCCCTCGGCGTACTCACGGGCGAGCTTGCGCTGGGCGAGCTTGTAGGCCTCGGAGTCGGGCACCGGGTCCATCTTGGGCGCCTTGACGAACTCCTGCGGGTCGGCGCAGGAGATGGGTGCCGACTTGCCGACGCCCCGCGGGTCGAAGCCCACGAAGTCGTACGCCTTGGCCGTGTTGGCCCAGACGGGCGCCTTGGTGGTGACCCGGCGCGGGAAGCGCAGGCCGGAGCCGCCCGGTCCGCCGGGGTTGTAGATCAGCGCGCCCTGGGCTCCGCCTTGGTCCCGGTGTTGCCGATGCGGTCGACGGCGAGCTTGATCTGCTTGCCGTAGGGCTTGGCGTAGTCGAGCGGGACGGTGACCCAGCCGCACTGGATGGGCTTCTCCAGGCCCCAGTCGGCGGGGCAGTCCCGCCAGTCGATGCCGGCCTTCGCGGCCTTGGCGGCGGCGATCGCCGCGCCGCGGGCCTCGCGGTCCTGGCCGCCACTGGAGTCCCCGCTGGCGCTCGCCGTGGGCGCTGTCACGGCACCGGCTATCAGCGTCGCCGTGACGAGCACTCCGGCCGAACCGAGCGCCGTCGCCCGCCACTTCGGTCTGAGGTCCCTCAAGTGGGACCTCCCCGTACGTCGTTGAGATGGTACGGGGATCCTCGCTGCCGTGAGCTCCCTGAGAACAGGGGGGGCTGACCTTCCTTGCCAATCCGATAAACGGGAACGTTCGTTCGCTGAGCGGTCTAGCCGATGGAGGCCAGCGCCTCGTCCAGCACCCGGCGCAGCCGCAGAGCGTCCGGCGCCACGGCGGTCACCAGCGCGGCGGGCCCGGCGAGCGGAACGACCGCGGCGGTCTCGCCCAGCACCCTGGCCGCCACCGGCTCGGCCGCGAACTCCGGCCGCGCGACAACGACTTGGCCGACGGCCCGATGCCCCGCGAGCACGGCGGGCCCGTCCCAGCCGCCCGGCGCGCCGGGTCCGCACGCCAGCTCCTGGTCCAGTACGGTACGCCCCGCGACCCGTACGACCAGACGGCTGCCGAGCCGCCCGGGCTCCTCCCCCGCCCGCCCGAGCACCTGCTCCTCGCGCAGGACGAGCCGGGCCGTCGCAGCGAGGTCGACGTGGGTCGTGACGTACAGCTCACTGCCGTGCGCGGAGATCAACTGCTCCGGCAGCCAGTACAGTTCGCCCCCGTCGGCGACGGTGAGCCGGACGTCGTAGCGGGCCTCGTCCTTGGCCTGTCCCGGCAGGGCGATGGTGGCGGCGGCCGAGCCCACGCGCAGCCGGGCCCCGGTCTCCACGCCGGCCTCGACGGTGAAGTGGTCGCCGCCGAGCGGCCCGCTCATCGCGCCGACGAGCATGACGCGCGCCTCGGTGCCGCTCCCCCGGGTCCGCCGCAGCGCCAGCGGCCCGTCGCCCTCCAGAACGGGCAGGGACGTCCCGCCTCTGCCGTCGTCACGCGCGAGAATCCGCGCGGTGGCCCGCACTCCTGCCACGGCGGCGGTCACGCCGTCCACGCGGCGAGCCGCGCCCGCACCCAGGCGGCGACGTCCCTCACCCCGGGCTCGCTCCTGAGCGACTGGAAGACGACCGGCAGCTCGGCCCGCTGCGCCTTGGCGTCGGCCGCCATCCGGCCGAGGTCGGAGCCGACGTACGGGGCGAGGTCGGTCTTGTTGACGACGAGCAGGTCGGCCGTGGTGACGCCGGGTCCGCCCTTCCGCGGAATGTCGTCACCTCCGGCGACGTCGATCACGAAGATCTGCGCGTCGACGAGCCCTTTGGAGAACGTGGCGGTCAGGTTGTCCCCACCGGACTCGACGAGGATCAGATCCAGCGGCCCGACCTCGTCCTCCAGATCCTCCACCGCCTCCAGGTTGGCGGAGATGTCGTCCCGGATCGCGGTGTGCGGGCAGGCCCCCGTCTCCACGGCGGTGATCCGCTCGGGCGGCAGCACGGCCTCCCGCAGCAGGAACTCGGCGTCCTCCCGCGTGTAGATGTCGTTCGTGACGACGGCGAGGGACAACTCGTCGCGCAGGGCCCGGCAGAGCGCGGCAACGGTCGCGGTCTTCCCGGACCCGACGGGCCCACCGAGCCCGACCCGCAGGGCACGACGCGAGCCGTCGCGCCGACGGGCGTCGGCGCTGACGGCGGCGGGGCCGTCGTGGTGGTGGTGGTCGAGGTGCATAGGTATGGCTCCAAACTCTCGTACGACGATCCTGGACGACGGTGCCCTTCCAACCCACCTGGACACTCCCAGCCCGTCCGGCGTCCGAGGACGAGGCCGTTCAGGCCGATGGGTCCGGGGCGGAGCCCCGGCGGGGTGCAGGGGCGGAGCCCCGCCCGGGTCCGGGGGCGGAGCCCCGGCGGGGGTCCGGGGGCGGAGCCCTGCGGGGCGAGATCCGCGACCTGGACGACGTGCTGGTCTACTTCGACGGCATCACGTACGCGATGGGCGCGTCCGTCCTGATGCAGCT